>NZ_JBVIEN010000001.1:614495-917835 GCF_055571835.1 Streptomyces sp. NPDC030862
GGGGGGGGGGGGGGGGAGAAAGCGCGGGAAGGGAGGGAGGGGGGGGGAAAAGACCCCCCCCCCCCCCCCCACCGAACCCCCCGGCCCCGCCCAAAGCCCACCGCGGCAGCAAGCCCCGCGCAGCGGCCCGCACCCGCCCACCGGACAGCACGCACCGCGCAGCGCACCTCGCCGCGCGCCGAACTTCGAAGGGCCCCGTACCGTGACCCTCCACGCACCACCCGCCGCCGCGCGCGGCGCGACGTACCGGCGCCTCTGGCGGGCGGCCTCGCCGTACGCGTACATCGCGCCGTTCTTCACCCTCTTCGCCGCCTTCGGGCTCTTCCCCCTCCTCTACACCGCCTTCGTCTCGCTCTACCGCGTCGAACTCCAGACCCCCGGTGACATGCAGTGGCGCGGCCTGGCCAACTACACCGCGCTCTTCGCCGACGACTTCTTCTGGCTCTCGCTGCGCAACACCTTCACCATCGGGGTGCTGTCGACGGTCCCGCAGCTGGTGATGGCGCTGGGCCTGGCGCACCTGCTGAACTACAGGCTCCGTGGCCGGACGTTCTTCCGGACGGCGATGCTGCTGCCGTACGCGACGTCCGTCGCCGCCGCGACGCTGGTGTTCGCGCAGCTCTTCGGGCGGGACTTCGGCCTGGTGAACCACCTGCTGGGCGTGGTCGGGTTCGGCCCGGTGGACTGGCAGACCGGTACCGTCGCCTCGCAGGTCGCGGTGTCGACGATCGTCATCTGGCGGTGGACCGGCTACAACGCCCTGATCTACCTCGCGGGCATGCAGTCCATCCCGACCGAGCTGTACGAGGCCGCGGAGATGGACGGCGCGTCGCGCTGGCGGCAGTTCGTGCACGTCACGCTGCCGGGCCTGCGGCCGACGATCGTGTTCACCGTGGTGGTGTCGACGATCGGGGCGACGCAGCTCTTCGGGGAGCCGCTGCTCTTCGAGGGCAGCGTGTCGGGCGGTATCTCGCACCAGTACCAGACGCTCGGTCTGTACCTGTACGAGCAGGGCTGGGGCTTCTTCCACCTGGGCCGGGCGGCCGCGGTCGCCTGGGTGATGTTCCTGCTGATCCTGGTCCTGGTCGGGGTCAACGCCCTGGTCGTGCGCCGCCGTGCCCGCAAGGAGGCCGTCCGATGACCGTGAAGCGACGCGCGGGGCGCACGCTCCACGGGGGGAGGGTCGCGTATGCGATCCTGATCGCCGCCGTGCTGGTCTCCGCCTTCCCGTTCTACTGGACGATCGTCGCCGCGAGCCGCTCGAACGCGGATCTGGCGCAGGTGCCGCCGGCGCTGCTCCCCGGCCCGAACCTGGTGCGGAACGTCGAGGCGGTGCTGGAGGAGGCGGACATCGGCACGGCCCTGCTCAACTCCCTGATCGTGTCGGGTTCGATCACCGTCGGTACGGTGCTGTGCTGCACGCTCGCCGGCTTCGCCTTCGCCAAGCTGCGCTTCCGCGGCAAGGGGGCACTGCTGGCGGTGACCGTGGGCACGATGATGATTCCGCCCCAACTGGGCGTGATCCCGCTGTTCATGCTGATCGCGAAGCTGGAGTGGGTGAATCAGCTGCAGTCGGTAATCCTGCCGGGGCTGGTGTCGGCGTTCGGGGTGTTCTTCATGCGCCAGTTCCTGGTGCAGTCGCTGCCGGACGAGTTGATCGAGGCGGCGCGGGTGGACGGCGCGTCGAACGCGCGGATCTTCTGGTCGATCGTGGTGCCGGTGGCGCGGCCCGGGATGGCGGTGCTGGGCATGCTGACGTTCATGGCGGCCTGGAACGACTTCTTCTGGCCGATCGTGGCGCTGTCCTCCCAGAACCCGACCGTGCAGGTCGCCCTGCGCCAGCTGGGCGGCGGTTATGTCCACGACCAGTCCGTGATCATGGCGGGCACGCTGCTCGGCACCCTTCCCGTACTGCTCGTCTTCGGCCTGCTGGGCCGCCAGATCGTCGGCGGCATCATGCAGGGCGCCGTCAAGGGCTGACCTTCCCTTTCCCCTCCATCTTTCGTTGGGAGTCTCATGACCGACCTCAGCTTCCCGGCCGGCTTCCGCTGGGGCACGGCCACGGCCGCGTACCAGATCGAGGGCGCCGCCGACGAGGACGGCCGGACGCCGTCCATCTGGGACACCTTCAGCCGTACGCCGGGCAAGGTGCGCAACGGCGACACCGGTGACATCGCCGCCGACCACTACCACCGGATGCACGAGGACGTCGCGCTGATGAAGGACCTGGGGGTGACGGACTACCGGTTCTCGGTGGCGTGGCCGCGCGTGCAGCCGACGGGGCGGGGGCCCGCGGTCCAGAAGGGGCTGGACTTCTACCGGCGGCTGGTGGACGAGTTGCGGGCGGCGGACATCCGGCCGGTGGCCACGCTCTACCACTGGGACCTCCCGCAGGAGCTGGAAACCGCTGACATCAGCGGCTCCGCCGCGGGGGGCGGCTGGCCGCAGCGGGAGACGGCGGAACGGTTCGCCGACTACGCCGCGCTGGTGGCGGGCGCGCTGGGCGACCGGGTCGCCACCTGGACGACGCTGAACGAGCCGTGGTGCGCGGCGTTCCTCGGGTACGCCTCGGGGGTGCACGCGCCGGGCCGCACGGAGCCGGTCGCGTCGCTGCGCGCGGCACACCACCTGAACCTGGCGCACGGGCTCGCGGTGCGGGCCCTGCGGGCAGTGCTCCCGGCGTCGGCGGAGGTGTCGCTGACGCTGAACCTCCACGCGGTGAGGGCGCTGTCGGACTCGGACGCCGACCAGGACGCGGCGCGGCGGGTGGACGCGCTGGGCAACCGGCTCTTCCTGGACCCGGTGTTCCACGGGCGGCTGCCGGCGGACCTGGTGGCGGACACGGCCGGGCTGACGGACTGGGCGTTCGTGCGGGACGGGGACCTGGAGGTGACGTCCGCGCCGGTCGACTCGCTGGGGATCAACTACTACTCCCCCACGGTCGTCGGGGCGGGGACGTCCGACGCGCCGTCGCCCTGGCCGGGCGCGGAGGCGCACGTCCGCTTCGTACCGGCGCCGGGGCCGCGCACCGCGATGGACTGGCCGGTGGACGCCGACGGACTGTACGAGCTGCTGGTACGGCTGCGGGATGAGCTGCCCTCCGTACCGTTGCTGGTGACGGAGAACGGCGCGGCGTACGACGACTACGCCGACCCGTCGGGCGACGTCCACGACCCCGAGCGGGTGGCGTACCTGCACGCGCACCTCGCGGCGGTGCACCGGGCGCTGGCGGACGGGGTGGACGTGCGCGGCTACTTCCTGTGGTCGCTGCTGGACAACTTCGAGTGGGCGTACGGCTACGGCAAGCGGTTCGGCATCGTGCACGTGGACTTCGCGTCCCAGCGGCGTACGCCGAAGGACAGTGCGCGGTGGTACGCGGACGTCATCGCGCGGGGCGGGCTGGCCGGGCCGGGCGGGTTGGGCGGGCCGGGCACGCTGCCGAACTGAGACGGTGCCGTCGGCGGGCCTCACGCGCCAGCGGAAGATAGCGCAGGCGCTCGGGCAGGACGGGGACGAGGGCTCGTACCACGCGGCCGAAGCGGCGCAGCGTGCGTTCCTGCCGGTCCGACCACTCCAGACCGAGCGCGGCGCGCGCGTCGGGCGGCATGAAGCCGATGGTGACGAAGCGGCGGAAGCGGGCGAGGGGCGGGAGCAGCACCGGCCACAGGGCGCGCAGGAGGAGCCGCGTCGGGAGCGGTCCACGGTCGGGCGGGGGCACCGGGCTGTCGGTGGCGACCAGCTCCCGGACGACGACGGTGGCCTCGATCTCCTCGGCGAGGATCTTGCGGTAGTACGGCCAGAAGTCCTCGATCGTCTGCGGCATGTCGCGGTCGTGGAGGCCGAGTATCCGGCCGACCTGCAACCACTCGGCGTACAGCCGCCGCTCCTGCGCCTCGGTCATGGGACGCACGAGGTAGCGGTAGGCGTGGTGGAAGACGGGGAAGCCGGTGGCGTGGACCCAGGCGTAGTTCGCCGGGGTGAGGGCGTGGTAGCGGCGGCCGCGGGTGTCGGTGCCCTGGATGGTCTTGTGGAGCCGCCGGAGCCTGCGGCCCTCCTCGGCGGCGGCCTCGCCCCCGTACACCCACAGCTGGAGCGAGCGCAGGGAGCGTTCGCCGCGGCCCCAGGGGTCGGTGCGGAAGACGGAGTGCTCGTCGACGCCGGCGCCGACGGCGGGGTGGGCGACCTGGAGGGTGAGCGCGCCGGGCAGCATGAGCAGGCCGCGGACGTCGCCCGCGAGGGTCCACAGCACGCCGCCGGGGGGTGGCGGTGCCGGGTCTGCTGCTGCCATGGCCGACGTGCTCCTCGGTGCGGTTCCGGGGCCCGGGGTGGGCCCCGGTACCAGTATCGATCACCGAGGGTGGGCGGCGGAGGCGGGGGCGCGGGTGCCGGTGCCCCGGCTCGGGCCAGGGGCTTCGAACCTGGAGCCTGGGTTCTCGGGCCTGGGATCAGCGGCGGTCGGCGGGGCGGGCGGGGACGGGTTCGCCGATGATCCGCTCGGCGAGGGTGCGTGCCCATGCCTCCACGTCGTCGCCGAGGGTGGACGCTGCGGCGGCGCGTTCCTCCGCGATGCGGGTGTGCCCGGCGGCGAGGATCCGCTCGCGTTCGCGCGCCCCCTCCTCGCGGGCGGCGGCGAGGGCGGCCGCGCCCTGCTCGTGCGCCTCGGCGCGGATGCGGGCGGCGTCGTGCCGCGCCGAGGCGAGCTCGGCCTCGTACTGGCTACGGAGCTGGGCGGCCTGCTCGCGCAGTTCCTCGGCGCGGTCGGTACCGCCCTCGATGGCGTCCTGGCGCTGCTGCAGGGTGCGGTTGATCCGGGGCAGGATCACCGTGGCCATGATGAGGAAGGTGGCGCCGAAGAACACGACGCCGATGATGAGTTCGGCCCACACGGGGTTGAGCGGTCCGAGATCGAAGGGGAACACCTCGGTGTTCCGGGCAAGAGTCACCGTCGAGTCCATGTCCGGATCCTACCGACTCCTCTCGATCCGTCCCGACCGGGCGGGGCGGGACACGAGCGGTGCGGACGGGAGTTGACGCGGCGGCCCCGCGGCGGTGGGGGCAGCCCGGTCGGGGCGGGGTGAAGCGCCCGGCGTACCGTGCGGCCCCATGCATGTGGTTGCCGTACTCGCTCTTGACGGAGTGTCAGCGTTCGACCTGACCACCCCCTGCCAGGTGTTCGCCTTCGCGCGCAGGCCCGACGGGACGCCCGCGTACGAGATCAGGGTCTGCGCGGACCGCGCCGTCACCACGCGGGCGGGTGAAGCGGAACCCTTCCGCCTCACCGCCCCGTACGGTCTGGCGGACGCCCGCGGCGCGGACACCGTCATCGTGCCGGGCATCGCCGCCGACCAGGCGCCGCACCCGCGGGTGGTCCGGCTGCTGAGGGAGGCGGCGGCCTCGGGAGCACGCATCGCCTCCATCTGCACGGGCGCCTTCGTCCTGGCCCGGGCCCGGCTGCTCGAAGGGCGCCGGGCGACGACGCACTGGCGCTTCGCCGACGACCTCGCCGCGCGGTTCCCCGAGGTGACGGTGGACCCCTCCGTGCTGTTCGTCGACGACGAGGACGTCCTGACCTCCGCGGGCATCGCCGCCGGCCTCGACCTGTGCCTGCACATCGTGCGCCGGGACCAGGGCGCAGCGGTCGCCGCCGACGTGGCCCGCATGATCGTCATGGCTCCGCAACGGGAGGGTGGCCAGGCCCAGTTCATCGAGCACCGGGAGCCCGGCACCGACACGGACTACCTCGGCGGGACGCTGCGGTGGATGCGGGACAACCTGCACCGGCCGCTGGCGATCGCCGACATCGCCTCCCAGGCCGCGATGAGCAGGCGCAGCCTGGCGCGGCGCTTCCGGGCGCAGACCGGGACGACCCCTTTGCGGTGGCTGCTCGCACACCGGGTGCAGCGTGCCCGGGAACTGCTGGAGACCACCGACGTACCGATCGGCCGGATCGCGGAGAGCACCGGTTTCGGGTCCATCGAGGCCCTCCGGCACCACTTCACCCGGCAGGTGGGCACGACCCCTAAGGCGTACCGCGCGAGCTTCCGGGTGTGAGGCTTTCGGGTGTGAGGCTTCCGGGGCGAGGCGCCGGGGCGCGTGCACGCCCCCGGGGCGTGGCCGCATCTTGCGCCACATGGGCACCCAGGCCACTGTCCCCTCTCGTCCTCCGTCGGAAGACTGGGCCCGTCGTCGCACCTCAGGGGCCGCATGCGGTGTCCCCTGGGGCGCTTCCCCCTCTCCCTGGAGGATCCATGCACAGGCGCGATCTGCTGCGTTCGAGCGCCGCCGCCGCGGTCGGCATCGGGGCCGCCGGCTCCGGCCTCGCGGGCGCCGGCCCTGCGGCGGCCGGCTCACCGGCGGGCCCGGGCCGACGGCGTCGCGAGCCCCTGCGCGTACACACGGTGCTGTACGACGGCGTGGAGGAGCAGGACTTCGCGGGACCGGTCGAGGTCTTCGGCATCATCGGGGACCGGGGTCCGGTCGAGCAGACCTTCGTCACGGCGGACGGGCCGCGGACGGTCGTCACCACCGCGGGCATGGAGATCGTCTGCCGGGCGCGCTGGTCGCCATCCGCGGCCGACCTGATCGTCGTGCCGGGCGGCGGGTACGGTCCCGGGTCGGGCCTGCGGAAGGAGATCGACCGCGGCAGGCTGCCCAGGGCGCTCGCGGAGGCCCGGCGGCCGGGACTGGTCCTCGCGGCCGTGTGCAGCGGGACGATGCTGCTCTCCGCCGCCGGCATCACCAAGGGCCGGCCCTGCACCACCCACCACATCGCCAAGGACGACCTCCGCGCTCAGGGCGCGCAGGTGGTCGGCGGTCGGGTCGTCGACGACGGCGACCTGGTGACCTGCGGGGGCGTCACCTCGGGCATCGACCTCGGGCTCTGGCTCGTCGAACGGTTCTACGGCCACGAGACGGCCGTCTTCGCCGAGGAGGTGCTCGAGTACGAGCGCCGCGGCACCGTGTGGCGCTCCCGACGCCGCGCCCCCGACCGGGCGTGAGCCTTCCGCCGCCATCGGAGCCGTCAGCCGTCAGCCGTCGGGGCCGAGCATCGCGGCCGAACCACCTGTCCACCGACCCGCCCCACACCCCTGGGAGACCTGCGTGAACCGCCGAGACCTGCTCCGTGCCTCGACCGCGGTCGGCGCCACGACCCTGGCCATGGGCGCGGCTGCCGCCGCCCCCGCCTCCGCCGCCGCGCCTTCCGCGTCGGCCGCTCCGAAGCCGCCCGCCGCCGGAGGCGGCGAGCCCCTGCGCGTGCACATCGTCCTCTACGAGGGCGTCGAGGAGCTCGACTTCATCGCGCCCTACGAGGTCTTCTCCGCCGCCGCCTTCTTCACCGACCGGCCGGTGGAGGTCGGGTACGTCAGCGTCGCCGGGACCGCGACCACGGCCGTCAGGGCCGCGTACGGCACGGAGGTCCACGGCGTTCGCCCCTGGGCACCGCACCGGGCGGACCTGTTGGTCGTGCCGGGCGGCGGGTACGCCCGCAGGGGCAGCCCCGGCGTCTGGGCCGAGATCCAGCGCGGCACGCTGCCGAGGGCCCTGGCCGCGGCGGCGCGCCCTGGCCTCACCATCAGCGCGCTGTGCACGGGGACGATGCTGCTGTCGGCTGCCGGTCTGACCCGGAACCGGCCCTGCACCACGCACCACAGGGCACGGCAGGACCTCCAGGACCAGGGCGGCGTGGTGAAGAACGCCCGGGTCGTCGACGACGGTGACCTGGTGACGGCCGGCGGCGTCACGTCCGGCCTGGACCTGGCCCTCTGGCTCGTACGCCGGGAGCTGGGTCCGGACGCAGCGACCGGTCTGGAGGCCATGCTCGAGTACGAGGCGCGCGGAACGGTGTGGACGTCGCCCGCCGCGGGGCGCTGAGGATCCGCATCCTTTCTCTCAGGTGTCGGGAGCGTGTCGGGAAAGGTCCATCCAACGGCTACCGGAAAGTAACCGCAGATGATGTGATGTGCGGCGCCACGTCCAACCCCCCCTCACTCCTCAGGAGTTCGTTGTGCCGCGTTCCCTGGTCCGCCGTTCCCTCATCCGCCGCTCCCTGTCCGCCGCGGTGCCCGTGGCGCTCGCCGCCGCCACGCTGGCCGCCACCGGCCCTTCGGCCTCCGCCGCGTCCGCCGCCGGAACGCCGAACCTCAAGGTCCTCTCGTACAACGCGTTCCTCTTCAGCAAGACCCTCTACCCGAACTGGGGCCAGGACCACCGCGCGGCGGAGATACCCAAGACGGGCTTTTACCAGGGCAATGACGTCGTCGTGCTCCAGGAGGCGTTCGACAACGGCGCCTCCGACGCGCTCCTGCGCAACTCCGCCGCTCAGTACCCGTACCAGACGCCGGTGATGGGGCGCAGCAGGGACGGCTGGGACGCCACCGGCGGCGCGTACTCGGCGACGACGCCAGAGGACGGCGGGGTCACCGTGCTCAGCAAGTGGCCGATCGTGCGCAAGGAGCAGTACGTCTACAAGGACGCGTGCGGGGCGGACTGGTACTCCAACAAGGGCTTCGTCTACGCGGTGCTGAACGTGAGCGGCGCGCGCGTGCATGTGGTGGGCACGCACGCCCAGTCGACGGACCCGGGCTGCTCGGCGGGCGAGGCGGCGCAGGTGCGCAGCCGCCAGTTCAAGGCGATGGACGCCTTCCTGGACGCGAAGAACATCCCGGCGTCCGAGCAGGTGCTGGTGGCCGGCGACTTCAACGTCGACTCGCACAGCGCCGAGTACGCCGCGATGCTCGGTGACGCGGGGCTGGCGGGCGCGGACGCGCGCACGGGGCACCCGTACTCCTTCGACACCGAGCAGAACTCGATCGCCGCGGAGCGCTACCCCGACGACCCGCGCGAGGACCTGGACTACGTCCTGCACCGCGCCGGTCATGCGCGGCCCGCCGGCTGGACCAACGACGTGATCAAGGAGCAGAGCGCGCCCTGGACGGTGTCGAGCTGGGGCACGCGGTACACGTACACGAACCTGTCCGACCACTATCCGGTCGTGGCGTCCGGCCGGTAGCGGACCATGGCCGGCCAGTAGCCGACGGCTCGCAGTCGCGACTGCTTCGCAGCTGGTCGGAGGGCGTATCACCACAGTGGCTGCAGGGCTGTTGAGCTGCCATGGTGGTGTCCATGACGGGTCATGGACACCACCACCGCCATCACCACCACCCCCACGAGCGGATCGACGCCGCACTGGAAGGGTCGGCGGAGGGGCTGCGCACCCTGTGGTTCTCCTTCGGGGTGCTGGCCGCGACGACCGTCGCCCAGGCGGTCGTCGCCGTGCTGTCGGGTTCGGTGGCGCTGCTCGGTGACACCGTGCACAACGCGACGGACGCGCTGACGGCACTGCCCCTCGCGCTCGCCTTCGTGCTGGGCCGCCGGGGCGCCACGCGCCGCTATACGTACGGCTTCGGGCGCGCCGAGGACCTGGCGGGCGTGTTCGTGGTGCTGGTGATCGCGGCGTCGGCGGTGTTCGCCGGGTATGAGGCGGTAAGGCGGCTGCTGGAGCCTCAGCCGGTCAGCCATCTGCCGGCGGTCGCGGCGGCCGGGCTGGTGGGCTTCGCGGGCAACGAGTGGGTGGCGCGCGCCCGCATCCGTACGGGCAGGCGCATCGGATCGGCCGCACTGGTCGCCGACGGGCTGCACGCCCGGACGGACGGGTTCACCTCACTGGCCGTGCTGCTGGGCGCGGGCGGCGCGGCGGTGGGGTGGCGGTGGACGGACCCGCTGATCGGGCTCGTCATCACGGCCGCGATCCTGCTGGTGCTGCGGGGCGCGGCGCGGGAGGTCTGGCACCGGCTGATGGACGCGGTGGACCCGGCCTTGGTGGACCGTGCGGAGCATGTGCTCTCCCATGTCGAGGGGGTGCGGGGTGCAGGGGCCGTGCGCATGCGGTGGCTGGGGCATGCGCTGCGCGCCGAGACGTCCGTGGTGGTCGACCCGTCGCTGACGGTCGTCCAGGCGCACGCGGTGGCGGTAGCGGCGGAGCACGCCTTGTTGCACGCCGTGCCGCGCCTGACCGCGGTGACCGTCCACGTGGACCACGGCCACGCGGCGGACGCGGACCCGCATGAGGCGCTGGCGCACCACTTCCCGGCCGTGGGCGGCCGGAGCGCGTAGCCGCCCCGGCCGCCGGCGAGCGCCGGGGACGGGAATGCGCGGCCTTTCCGGGAAATCAAGGGACCACATTTCGGTTTCCACATACGGAATGTGCTGGATACGCGCGGCGCGCACGGCGGGGCGAATGTGGCGGGTGATTGCCATTTCAGGGTCGGCCTCGCGCACGAGGGAATGAGCACCACATCACCGTCTGGACAACCGTCCGACGCCCCCACGAAAGCGCGCGGTCCTGAAATGCGTCCGCGTGCCGCCCGGGAACCAAGAAAGGGAAAAGCGATGTACCAGAATTCCCTCAGCGCCGTCGTCAGCTCCGCCTGCAAGGGCGAGCCGGTCATGATCGTGCACCAGCTCAGTGGCGGCTACATCACCAAGGAGTGGGACCTCCAGATCCGCACCTATCCCCTGTCGACCATCAACGACAACAAGCACCTGTGGAAGGTCATCTGTGAGGACGTACGCGACGGCAACGTCGTCTACCGTCTGCAAAGCGCCATGACGGACGAGAAGCAGATGGCGATCGACCCCAACAACCCCACCGGAACGGGCATTCTGCTCCAGGACGCCCGCCCGCTCAACGAAGAGGGCCAGCGGGCCGACGTGCAGCGCTGGTACATCCTCCCTTCCGGCAACGGCTGCTGGACCATCGTTCCGTTCCTCCGTCCCGATCTCGTCCTCGGCCCGATGGACAAGCAGGTCGGCATCAACGTCTGCTTCCGGCTCGTCGAGGTCGTGGGCAACGTGACTCCCACCACCAGCTGCGTCCAGTTCGCTCCGCCCAACCCGCCCAAGGACCCCGCCTGCGAAGGCGCGGGGACGGCCGGCCAGCAGACCCGCCGCGTCTGACCTCCGGCCGCGTACAGGCTCCGCCACCGAAGTCGGCCCGGCAGCGGCGCGTCCGCCTGCGGACGGGCGCGCCGGCGGCTCGGCGGAGCCGGCGCCCGCCGCCGGGGCCGGACGCGGGCGGAGGGACGCGGGCGGAGGGACGCGGGCGGACGGACGCGCCCGGACTGCCGGCCGCACCGTCTGACGCGGGCTCAGCCGACGTGGTCGTACACGGTCACCGGTATGCCCCGCGCCACGAGCCGCTCGGCTATCAGCGGCTCCACCCGGGACCACTTCCCGCCCGCCAGCCCGCAGCCGATCCTCGGCATGTGGACCGAGGCCCCGAGCTCGGCGGCCTTGGCGCCGAGCTTGTCCAGTGCGGCGTCGATCGCCTCGTACCGCACGGGCACCCCCTTGCTGCCCGTGCGGATCCCCCGCTGCCCCACCATGTTCGCCACCCACAGGTACGGCCCCACCTGGACGTACTGCACGGCCCCCAGACCGAAGTCATTACGGGCCCGCTCCCTGTGCCAGCGCCGGTAGGCGGCCTCCGGCTCCGGCCAGCGCCGTGAGAGGGCGAGGACGAAGCCCTTGCCCCAGCCGCCCAGGTCGTTGCAGACATGCGCGATGATCTTGACGCCCTTGCCCACCGGCGTGGTGGCGTCCCCCTGTACGTACGAAACCTGCGCAGTTTCCGTCATCCCCGTCATGCGAACCACCGTACGAGACGCCACTGACAATCGCCGCGGCGTGCTCCTCAGAGGCCGGCCGGGTGATCGGAAAGCCAGTCGGCGTGCCGGTCGCGTAGCCTGTCCCGCTCCGCAGGGGTGGTGAGCAGGACATCAGCACCACCGTCGTAGGGGTGGTAGACGCGCTCCATGCCGGTGTCGGTGATGAGGACATCGGCCACCTCGTCGTCGGCGACCTGGCGCAGCAGGCCGTCGATGCACCCTCGCCGCCAGGGGCGGCGTTCCGTGAAGAGGTGGGAGTGGATACGGAAGTCCGGATCGGGGTCGTCCTCCACCAACAAGGACTGCCAATAGCCCGCCTCGGGTGCATGCGGGGGGACAGTGGGCCCGTTCGTCCATACCGCGCGGATCACGTACACATCCGCCCCCGCGAACAGCTCGTCCAGCACGGTGTTGTGGTGCTCCAGGACGGTCGTGTACTCGCTCTCGTCCTCGGGGTAGCGCTGGGAGCCCGGGAGACTGTGGAAGCGCACCCACACCGTCGCGTGTGCACCACTGAGCAGGTGCCCCACCGGAGCGCAGCCTGGCCAACGCCGCTGCCACAGCTCCGTCAGCGCGGCCTGTCCGCTCTCCGACATCGCGGATCCCTACTTTCACATCATTGGTGAGACAGCAATACTGTTTCATTGACGCATCGCACGCCGCACCACCGGAAGTGAGGCCCCATGGCGACCGAGACCGAGGAGTCCCAGCAGCAGCCGACGCTCACCGTCGACGAGCTGGCGGCCCGGGCGGGAGTCACCGTGCGCACGGTGCGGTTCTACAGCACGCGCGGGCTGCTGCCGCCCCCGGTGATCGGGCCGCGCCGGGTGGGACTCTACGGTCCCGAGCACCTGTCGCGGCTCGCGCTCATCGAGGAGTTGCAGCACCAGGGGATGACGCTGGCCGCCATCGAACGGTACCTGGAGCAGCTGCCTCCGGACCTCAGCGCCCACGATCTGGCCATCCACCGGGCGCTCGTGGCGACCTGGGCGCCCGACTCGCCGGAGGAGCTGTCGCGGGCGGAGCTGGAGCGACGGGCGGGCCGGGCACTGTCGGAGGAGGACCTGGCGCGGCTGACCGCGATGGACGTGCTGGCGCGGACGGAGGACCCGGAGACCTACCGGGTGGACGCCGGGCTGCTGCGACTCGGGGTACGGCTGCTGGACGTGCCGATCGCGCACGAGACGATCCTGGCCGCGCGTACGGTCCTGTTGGAGCACACCCGTTCGGCGGCGCAGGAGCTGACGCGGCTGTTCCGGGACGAGGTGTGGAGCCCGTACCGACAGCGCGAGTCGGATCCGGAGCATCTGGCGGCGATGAAGTCGCTGTCCGCCCATATGCAGCCGCTGGTGGTGCAGGCGCTGGTCACGGCGTTCCAGCGGTCGCTGAAGGAGGAGCTGCGCGCCGCCTTCCGCGCGGAGTGAAGGGGGCGGGGGCATCAGGGCCACGATGTTCGCCCGTTGGCGGCGCCACCGACCAGTCCTTGCTCGTAGGCGAGGATGACCAGTTGTACACGGTCCCGTACGCCCAGCTTGGTGATGGCCCGGGAAACATGGGTCTTCACGGTGAGCGGACTGATCACCAGCCGGGCGGCGATCTCGTCATTGGACAGGCCTTCTGCCACCAGCCTGACGACATCGCTTTCGCGTGCCGTCAGCGCAGCCAGTGTCGCGGCCGCGCGGGGGCGGTGCGCGAAGCGCTCGATGACGCGACGGGTGACGCTCGGCGACAGCAGGGAGTCGCCCGCCGCCACGACCTCGACCGCCCGGCGCAGTTCGGCGGGTTCGACGTCCTTGGTGAGAAACCCGCTCGCGCCTACCCGCAGCGCCTCGAAGACGTGCTCGTCGGTGTCGAACGTGGTCAGGATGATCACCCTGGTCGAGGGCAGCTCGCTCACGATGCGGCGGGCGGCCTCGATACCGTCCATCCCCGGCATCCTGATGTCCATCAACACGACATCAGGCCGCAGCAGGGCAGTCTGCCGCACCGCCTCCTCCCCCGAGGCGGCCTCGCCTACGACGGACAAGACCTTGGCACGGCCGAGCAGGCTGCGGAACCCCGCCCGCACGAGCGCCTGATCGTCGACGAGCAACACACTGATGGTCATGGGCCGAGCCTGTCACGTTGCCGTCAGGGGCAGAACCGCCTGTACGGCAAACCCGGTACCGGCGCCGGTACCGGTGCCGGCGTCGACGCTCAGCGTTCCGCCGAGCACCGTGACGCGTTCGCGCATCCCGGTCAGACCGTGCCCCTCGGTGAATCCGGTAGCCGAGCGCCCGTCGTCGGCGATAGTGACCTCCAGCTCTCGCGACCGGGCGTGCACCTCGATGGTGAGGTGTCCCGCGTCGGAGTGGCGCAGCGTGTTGACCACGGCCTCCTGGATGACGCGGTAGGCGGTGAGCGCCTGTGCGGCGGGGACGGCGGAGGGATCGCCCTCCAGGTTGTAGCGCACCGCCAACCCGGCGGTGCGGGCGTGCTCCACCAGATCGGCGACGGACTCCAATCCGTGCTGTGGGGCCTCGCGGAGTTCGCCCACGAGTGCTTTCAGGTCGCTCATGGCCTGGTTGCGTACGGAGATCGCGGTGCGCAGGGCATCGAGTGCCTCCTCGGGCGCGTCGTCCAGGGCTTCGACGGCGACGTTCAGGTGGACGCCGACGATGGCCAGGGTATGGGCCACCACATCGTGGACCTCGCGGGAGATCCGCAAGCGCTGCTCAGCCAGCCGTGTCTGTTCCAGCTGGACAAGACGGGCCCGGTGCTCGGCACGCCAGCGGCCGTACTGGCGCCATGCACTCGCCGCGGCCAGCACCAAGGCCAGCCAGAGCAGTTCGACGCCACCTCGGGCAAGGGCCTCCGGGGCATCGAGACCCTGCGAGGCCAGGCCGCACACCAGGCCGAGGGCCCCAACACCGGCGGACCAGCCCGGGCGACTGAGCGCGGCGGTGAACAGCGCGGCGGACAGGGGCCAGATCCAGCCGCCCTCGAACAGGCCGACGATCTGCCAGCCGATGAGTGCAGTGGCGGACAGGACGAGTACGAGCAGGGGGCGACGCCTGCGCACCGACAGCAGTCCGCCCAGGATCAGCGCGAGTGCGAACGTACCGTGCCACGAAAGGGGTGCGCCCATCGCGGCGGGGCCTGCGGCGACACCCACGGCGGTCAGCAGCGCCAACCCCATGTCCACCAGTCGCGCCCGCCACCCGCTCCACGGACGTGAGCTCACTTGCCGATGCCTGCCGTCATCCGGCCCATAGTGCCCGACGTCGAGGGCCGGGGGACCGACAAGGTGGTGGCGGCCAGAGCGAGCCAGGTCAGGTTGACGGCGATGACGACGCGCTCGGCCAGTCCCAGCGGGGCGGTGTGGGTGAAGGCCGCCTTGTCCACCATGGCGACGGCGAACAGCACGAACGCCCCTGACGACGCCCACGCGAGCACGGTCAGCCCACGCGTCTTCGACGCCCAAGCAGGCTCGCGTCGCCACAGCGTGGTCAGCCGTACGATGGCGACCGCCAGCGCGAGGAATCCCGTCCAGGCGGCCGTCCCGTGCACCGCGTCGGCGAGTGAGGGACGGTCCCAGTTGCCCGGCGGGTCGGCAGGGAAGACAGCGGAGACCAGGACGCATCCCGCCCATAAGTGGAGCAGCCACCCGCCCCATCCACTGCCGGTGGCCTGGACCCCCAGGGCCGCCGACCCGACGGCGGCCGCCAGCAGGCCGACGGTCACCAACCAGCCGTGTGGCAGGTTGACATATCTGCTGATCGTCTCGTCCAGCGGGTCGTACCCCCCGTTGACCGCATCGGACACCACGAAAGCGAGGACGGCGACGGCGAAGCCGGCCAGAGAGATTGTTTTGGGCATGGGCCCAACGGTAGGTTTTCGCTTCCTCCGCAGCATCGTCCCCCACTCGTCATCCGGGCCTGCGCCATGGGCGTACGTGCGTACTCCCATCGATGTACGGCACGACCGGGATGAGGAGCGCCGGCGGCTTGACTCCCCCGCCTTGACGACGGCACACACCCGCCCCGCCGAGGACGGGCCCCGGATGCCGGAGACCTCCCGCAGCCACGGCACCACGCTCGCCGGCGTCGGGGCGGCCGGCCCGCTGACCAGCGCGGCCGCCCCGATGGCCGGGGGCTCAGTCGCTGAACGTCTCGCCCCGCTCCGCCTTCTCCACCAGCAGCGCCGGCGGCTGGAACCGGTCCCCGTACCGTTCGGCGAGCTCTCGCGCCCGGGCTACGAAGCCGGGCAGGCCGCCGGCGTAGCCGTTGATGTACTGGAGCACGCCGCCGGTCCAGGCCGGGAAGCCGATGCCCATGATGGAGCCGATGTTGGCGTCGGCGACCGACGTCAGCACGCCTTCCTCCAGGCAGCGGACGCTGTCCAGCGCTTCGGAGAAGAGCATCCGCTCCTTCATGTCCTCGAAGGGGACCGCTGCCGCGCCGCCGCCGAAGTGCTCGCGCAGACCGGGCCACAGGCCCTGCCGCTTGCCGTCCGCGTCGTAGTCGTAGAAGCCCGCGCCGCCGCTGCGGCCGGTGCGGCCGAACTCGTCGACCATCCGGTCGATCACCGCGTCCGCCGGGTGCTCCGGCCAGGTGCCGCCCGCCTCCTCGACCGCCCGCCGGGTCTCGTCACGGATCTTGCGCGGGAGGGTGAGCGTCAGCTCGTCCATCAGGGACAGCACCTTGGCCGGGTACCCGGCCTGCGCCGCGGCCTGCTCGACGGAGGCGGGCTCCACGCCCTCGCCGACCATCGCCACGCCCTCGTGGATGAACTGGCCGATGACGCGTGAGGTGAAGAAGCCGCGCGAGTCGTTGACGACGATCGGCGTCTTCTTGATCTGGCGTACGAGGTCGAAGGCGCGCGCCAGCGCCTCGTCGCCCGTCCGCTCCCCCTTGATGATCTCGACGAGCGGCATCTTGTCGACCGGCGAGAAGAAGTGCAGGCCGATGAAGTCGGCCGGCCGCTCGACGCCCTCCGCGAGGAGCGTGATCGGCAGGGTGGAGGTGTTGGAGCACAGCAGCGCGTCGGGCTCGACGATGTCCTGGATCTCCTGGAACACCTTGTGCTTGAGCGCCGTGTCCTCGAACACAGCCTCGATGACGGCGTCGCAGCCGGCCAGGTCGGCCGGGTCGGCGGCCGGGGTGATCCGCGCCAGCAGCTCGTCGCGCTTGGCCTCGGTCGTCCGGCCCCGCGCGAGCGCCTTGTCGAGGAGCTTGACGGAGTACCCCTTGCCCTTCTCGGCCGCTTCGAGCGACACGTCCTTGAGGACGACCTCGATGCCCGCCTTGGCGCAGGCGTACGCGATGCCCGCGCCCATCATCCCGGCGCCGAGGACGGCGACCTTGCGGACGGTGCGCGGCTCGACGCCCTGGGGGCGGCTCCGGCCGGCGTTGACCGCCTGGAGGTCGAAGAAGAACGCCTGGATCATGTTCTTGGCGGTCTGCCCGGTGACCAGCTCGGTGAAGTACCGCGCCTCGATGGTCAGGGCGGTCTCGAAGTCCACCTGGGCGCCCTCGACGGCGGCCGCGAGGATGTTGCGCGGCGCCGGGTAGGGGGCGCCGTTGAGCTGCTTCCTCAGGTTGGCCGGGAAGGCGGGGAGGTTGGCGGCGAACTTCGGGTTCGACGGCGTACCGCCCGGGATCTTGTAGCCGGGTACGTCCCAGGGCTGCCGCGACTCGGGGTTCGCGTCGATGAACGCCCGCGCCTTGGCGAGCATCTCCTCCTCGGTGGCGGCCACTTCGTGGACCAGGCCGTTCTCCAGCGCTCGCTGCGGCGGGTACTGGGTGCCCTGGAGCAGCACCTTCAGCAGGGCGTCGGCGATGCCCATCAGCCGTACGGTGCGGGCGACGCCGCCGCCCCCCGGGAGCAGGCCCAGGGTGACCTCGGGCAGGCCGATCTTGGAACCGGGCGCGTCGAGGGCGATGCGGTGGTGGGAGGCGAGTGCGATCTCGTAACCGCCGCCCAGCGCGGCCCCGTTGACGGCGGCGACGACGGGCTTGCCGAGCGTCTCGATGCGGCGCAGCGCGCTCTTGATCTCGGTGCCGGTGTCGAAGACCCGCTGGGCGTCCTCGGGCCCGGCCTTCATCATGTCCTTGAGGTCTCCGCCGGCGAAGAAGGTCTTCTTGGCGGAGGTCCAGATGATGCCGCGGATCGAGTCCTTCTCGGCCTCCGCACGCTCGGCGACCGCCGCGATGGAGGCGCGGAAGGCCTGGTTCATGGTGTTGGCGGACTGGTTGGGGTCGTCCAGGACGAGGGTGACGACGCCGGTCTCGTCCTGTTCCCAGCGGATGGTCGTGCTCTCGGTCATGTGCTGCTCTCCGTAAGGGGTGCGGACGGGACGGTCAGACGCGCTCGACGATGGTGGCGATGCCCATGCCGCCGCCGACGCAGAGCGTGGCGAGGCCGTAGCGCTTGTCCTGGCGCTCCAGTTCGTCGACGAGGGTGCCCAGGATCATGGCTCCGGTGGCGCCGAGGGGGTGGCCCAGGGCGATGGCGCCGCCGTTGACGTTGACCTTGTCCAGCGACAGGCCCATGTCCTTGACGAAGCGCAGCACGACCGCGGCGAACGCCTCGTTGATCTCGACCAGGTCGATGTCGTCGATGGTGAGCCCGGCCTTGGCGAGGGCCTTGCGGCTGGCGGGCGCGGGGCCGGTGAGCATGATGGTCGGCTCCGATCCGGAGACCGCCACGGAGACGATGCGCGCGCGGGGCGTCAGCCCGTACCGCTCGCCGACCTCCTTGTTGCCGATGGCGACGAGCGCGGCGCCGTCGACGATGCCGGAGGAGTTGCCGGCGTGGTGGACGTGGTCGATCTTCTCGATCCAGTGGTACTTCTGCAGCGCGACGGCGTCGAAGCCGCCCATGTCCCCGATGGCCGCGAAGGACGGCTTGAGCGAGGCGAGGGAGTCGGCGGTCGTGCCGGGGCGCAGGTGCTCGTCGCGGTCGAGGACGACGAGGCCGCTGCGGCGGTCCCTGACCGGGACCACGGACCGCTCGAAGCGGCCCTCCTTCCAGGCGGCCGCTGCCCGCTCCTGCGACAGCGCGGCGTACTCGTCGACGTCGCGCCGCGAGTAGCCCTCGATGGTGGCGATGAGGTCGGCGCCGATGCCCTGCGGGACGAAGTTGGTCTCCAGGTTGGTCATCGGGTCGTTGAACCAGGCGCCGCCGTCGGAGGCCATGGGCACGCGCGACATCGACTCGACACCGCCCGCCAGGACGAGGTCCTCCCAGCCCGAGCGGACCTTCATCGCCGCCATGTTGACGGCTTCGAGGCCGGAGGCACAGAAGCGGTTCTCCTGGACGCCGGCGACCGTGTCGGGCAGCCCGGCGGCGATGGCCGCGATGCGGGCGATGTCGGAGCCCTGGTCGCCGACCGGGCCGACGACGCCGAGCACGATGTCGTCGACGGCGGCCGGGTCGAGGCCCGGGAAGCGGTCGCGGAGTTCGTGGATGAGTCCGACCACCAGGTCGACGGGCTTGGTGCCGTGCAGGGCGCCATTGGCCTTGCCGCGCCCGCGCGGGGTGCGGATCGCGTCGTAGACGTACGCTTCGGTGCTCACTGGTCAGGCCTTTCGGGAGGGGTGGTCGAGCAGGGAACGGCCGATGATCTCCTTCATGATCTCGGTCGTGCCGCCGTAGATGGTCTGGATGCGGCCGTCCGTGAAGGCCCTGGCCACCGGGTACTCGGCCATGTACCCGTAGCCGCCGTGCAGCTGGAGGCAGCGGTCGGCGACCCGCTTCTGCAGCTCGGTGGCCCACCACTTGGCCATCGAGGCGTGGACGGCGTCCAGCTCTCCGTCGGCGTGGTCGACGATGCAGCGGTCCAGGAAGGTGCGGGTGACGGCGCACTCGGTGGCCATCTCCGCGATCTCGAAGCGGATGTGCTGGAGCTTGGCGAGCGGCCGCCCGAACGCCTCCCGCTCCTTGACGTAGTCGGTGGTGATCTCCAGCAGGTGCTCGGCGGCGGCGATGCCGGCGACCGCTATCGCCATCCGCTCCTGCGCGAGGTTGGTCATCAGGTGGATGAAGGCGCCGTTCAGCTCGCCGAGCAGGTTCTCCTTGGGGACGCGTACGTCGTGGAAGAACAGCTCGGCGGTGTCCTGGGACTTCTGGCCGATCTTGTCGAGGTTGCGGCCGCGCTCGAAGCCCTCCATGCCGCGCTCGACGACCAGGAGGGACAGTCCGTGCGCGCCGCCCTCGGGGGTGGTCCTGGCGACGACGATGACGAGGTCGGCGAGGATGCCGTTGGAGATGAAGGTCTTGGAGCCGTTGAGCAGGTAGTGGTCGCCCTTGTCCTCGGCGGTGGTGCGGATGCCCTGGAGGTCGGATCCGGCGCCGGGCTCGGTCATGGCGATGGCGGTGATGGTCTCGCCGGTGCAGAAGCCGGGCAGCCAGCGCCGCTTCTGCTCGTCGGTGGCGAGACCGGTGAGGTAGGGGCCGATGATGTCGTTGTGGAGGCCGATGGCGAAGCCGGGCGTGCCGGCGCGGGTGAACTCCTCGGCGAGGACCGCGCTGTAGCGGAAGTCGGCGGTCCCGCCGCCTCCGTACTCCTCGGGCACGGCGAGACCCAGCAGGCCCTGCCGGCCTGCCGCCCGCCAGGCGTCGCGCGCGACGATGCCGTCCTTCTCCCACTGCTCGTAGTGCGGCAGTACCTCCTTGGCGAGGAAGGTGCGGACGGTGTCGCGGAAGGCGTCGTGCTCGGCGCTGAAGATCCGGCGTTTCACCCGGTCCCCCTGGTCTCGTCGGTACGGATGCTCGGTACGCCCCAGTCGCGGGCGATCTCGTCGGTGTCGGCGCCCGGCCGCGCGGGCGGGCGGCGTACGGCCCCGGGCGTGGCGGAGAAGCGGGGCGCGGGTGCGGGCTGGGTGATGCCGCCGTGGTCGGTGAAGGTGGACCGGGCGGCGAGGTGCGGGTGTGCGGGCGCCTCGCGCAGCGAGAGGACGGGTGCGACACAGGCGTCGGACCCTTCGAAGACGGCGGTCCACTCGGCGCGGGTCTTCTCCTTGAACCGCCGGGCCACGGCGGCGCGCAGCTCGTCCCAGCGGGCGAAGTCCTTGCGGGCGGGTGCGGTGTCCTCGATGCCGAGGAGCGCGGTGAACTCGTCGTAGAACCGCTGCTCCAGCGCGCCGACCGCCATGTACGCGCCGTCGGCGGTCTCGTAGGTGCCGTAGAAGGGGCAGCCGCCGTCCAGGAGGTTGGCGCCGCGCCGGTCCTGCCAGCCGCCGGCCGCCATCATGCCGTGGATCATCGTGGCGAGGTGGGCGGTCCCGTCGGTGATCGCCGCGTCGACGACCTGCCCGCTGCCGCCCTCCGCACGGGCGTGGTGGAGCGCGGCGAGCACGCCGACGACGAGGTAGAGGGCCCCGCCCGCGTAGTCCCCGAGGAGGTTGGCGGGCACGGTCGGCGGCTCATCGCTTTTGCCGATCATGGAGAGGGTGCCGGTGATGGCGATGTACGCGATGTCGTGCCCGGCGCGCTGGGCGAGCGGGCCGTCCTGGCCCCAGCCGGTCATCCGCCCGTACACCAGCTTCGGATTCCGGACCAGGCACGGCTCGGGGCCGATCCCGAGCCGTTCGGCGACGCCGGGGCGGAAGCCCTCGATGAGGATGTCGGCGCGCTCGACGAGGTCGAGCACCCGCTCCGGTGCGCCGTCGGCCTTGAGGTCGATGAGGACGGAGCGCTTGTTGCGGTTGGTCAGGTCGTACGCCGGGTCGATCGCGAGCCCCGCGCCGCCGGGCCGGTCGACGCGTACGACGTCGGCGCCCAGGTCTGCCAGGAGCATGGCGGCGAACGGGCCGGGGCCGATGCCCGCCAGCTCGACCACGCGCACTCCGGCGAGCGGGCCGGTGCCTGTCGCTGCCATTCAAACCCCCAGCTGATGTGACACAACTGCTGTAACAGCATCGATGCTAAGAACACGTTCCACTGCGCACAAGGCCTGTGGACAACTCCGCTTCGGGAGCCGACCGGGCCGGTCCGGTTCCGGCCTCACCCGCTTGCTACGTTCGCGACATGCGTATGTCCGGCCGTTGGCCCCTCGCCCTGCTCGCCGCGCCCGTGGCGGCCCTGTTGATCTCCTGTTCCGGCGGCGGCGAGCCGGCCGGGGGCCGCGCGACGACCACGGCCACGGCCACGACGGCACCGGCGCACGGAGCGGCGGCCCCTGAGGCCGGCACGGAGGCGGACGCCGCACCGGAAGCCGGTGACACCGCCTCCCCGGCCGTCGACTCCGGTCCCGGTTCCGGTTCCGGCCCCGGTCCCGAGAAGGTGCGCGACGCCTTCGCCGGGCTCCAGGCCACGCTCGGCGACAGCTGCACCCCGGGCAACTGCGCCTACTTCCTCGACCGCGTCCACGAGAAGCTCGACGGCCTGGACCGTGCCATGAAGGCGGACCCCAAGGGCCCCGGCCACTTCACCGAACCCATCGCGTGGATCGCCGCGCTGCGAACCTCCCTCAAGGGCGACACCTCGTTCGACAACCTCAAGAAGCACCAGAGCGAGCTGATCGGCACCCGCGACCGCATCAACGTCTGGATGCAGGACCACCCGGGCGATTACCGCTGACACCCACGCTAGCCTCTGCCACCGACAACAGCGCGGCACGCACTGCACGTGTGGGGCTCCTGGGACGCGGAGGGCTGGATGGACAGACGGGACAGCACGGAACGGGCGCAGGGGTCACGCGCGCACGAGGCCCCGGCACAGGGCGCCCCAGCGCACGAGGCCCCGGCACGTGCGTCACGCCCCTATGACGTCGTGCTCTTCGGAGCCACCGGTTTCGCCGGGGAGCTGACCGCCCGCTATCTGGCCACGCACGCGCCCGCGCACTGCCGCTGGGCGCTCGCCGGGCGCAACCGGGACAAGCTGGAACGGCTGCGTGAGCGGCTCGCCGCCGACAACCCCGCCTGCGCCGAGCTGCCCCTGCTGCACGGCGACGCCGCCGACCCCGGCTCCCTGCGCGAACTCGCCGAGTCCGCCAGGGTCGTGGCCACCACCGTCGGGCCGTACATCTGGTACGGCGAGCCCCTGGTGGCCGCCTGCGCCGAGGCGGGCACGGACTACGTGGACCTGACCGGCGAAGCGGAGTTCACGGACCTGATGTACGTACGCCATGACGCGCGGGCCCGCGAGACCGGCGCCCGTATCGTGCACGCGTGCGGCTTCGACTCGGTGCCGTACGACCTCGGCGTGTACTTCACGGTCCGGCAGCTGCCGAAGGACGTGCCGCTCCGCGTCGACGGCTTCGTCCGGACCAACGCCTTCTTCTCCGGCGGAACCTTCGCCTCCGCGCTCACCGCGATGGGGCGCGGGCGCCAGATGATCCGGGCGGCGCGGGAGCGGCGGCTGCACGAACCCCGGCTGGTGGGGCGCCGGGCACGGGCGCCGCTGGCCGGCCCCCGGTTCAGCCGCGAGACCGGGGCGTGGGCGCTGCCCCTGCCGACCCTCGACCCGCGGATCGTGCAACGCTCGGCGACCGCACTCCCCCGGTACGGGCCCGACTTCCGCTACCGCCACTACGCGGCCGTCCGCACCCTGCCCATGGCGCTCGGCGGAGCGGCGGCCGTCGGCGCGGGGGTCGCACTCGCGCAGGTGCCCGCCGTACGGCGCTGGCTGATGGAGCGTTACGAACCGGGGAGCGGCCCCGACGCGGAGCGGCGCGCGCGCAGCTGGTTCAGCGTGCGGTTCGTCGGCGAGGGCGGCGGACGGCGGGTGTTCACCGAGGTGGCGGGCGGCGACCCGGGCTATGACGAGACGGCGAAGATGCTCGCCGAGTCGGCGCTGTGCCTCGCGTTCGACCCGCTGCCGAAGACGGCCGGCCAGGTCACGACGGCCATCGCGATGGGCGACGCGCTGCTGGACCGGCTGCGGGCGGCGGGCATCGTCTTCCGGGTGGCCGATGCCCGCTGACCGGAGGCGCGCTCAGGCCGTCGCCTCCTTCAGGGCGCGGCGGCACAGGGCGTCGGCGCGGCGGGTGGTCTCGGGGATGCGGTAGCGGGGCGTCAGGTGGAGGGTGTGCGCGCAGGCGTTGTCCAGGGTGACGCGGTGTCCCGCCGAGACGAAGACCGGCTTGACCGCGTCCCGGGTGCGCAGCGCCCGGCCGACCTCCTCGCCGTCGGCGAGCAGCGGGCTGGACGCGCCGCGCTGCGACGCGGGCTGCTCGTACGTGAAGGTGAAGGGGTTCTTGGCGACGCCGATGACCGGGCGGCCGGTGAGGACGCCGAGGTGGCTGGCGAGCCCGAAACGGCGCGGGTGCGCTTGGCCGTATCCGTCGCAGACCACCACTCCCGGGTCGGCGGCGAGGGCGTCCAGGGCTGCCAGGACCGCGGGGATCTCGCGGAAGGCCAGCAGGCCGGGGACGTACGGGAAGGAGACCCGGCCGACCGCGGTGGCCTCGTCGACGACGTCGAGGGTGCGGGCGTCGAGGACGACGGCCGCCGCGGCGACGAGGTCGCGTTCGTCGTCGTAGGCCACGTCGACGCCGGTGACGTGGCCGGTGCCCGGGGGCGGGCCCGGCTCGTCCAGGACGACGCGGCTGCGCAGCTCGTCCTGGACGGCCAGGGCTTCGGTCTCGTGGGCGGGCCAGTCGGCGGGCACGGGGATGATCGTCATGATGACGGTCACCTTACGGCCGTCCGCGCGCCGGGGGCCCGGGGGTCGGATCAGTACCAGGGCGTGGAGGCCAGGTCGTGGCCGTTGCAGGAGAGGATGGCGCGGGAGAGACGGCCGTTCAGGTTGTTGGCGATCTTGGTGTAGGCGTAGTTGATGCCGGGGTCGACGCTCTCGGAGACCCATCCCCCGCCGTCGGCGCGCTGGGCGACGGCGACGCAGCCCTGGGGGGCGTTCTCGATGCGGGCGAAGGAGCCGCACTTGGAGGAGTAGAAGTACTTGAGCGTGATGCCGGAGGCGCCGCTCGTGTACTTCAGCGCGAAGGTGCCGGAGCAGCCCGAGACGGTCGGGTACGAGCCCTCGTAGGCGTAGGCACCGTAGTTGCCTCCGCTGTACGAGGCGGCCTGGGCGGTGAAGGGCGAGAGGACGACGGCGGTGACGGCACCGGCGGCGGCCAGCAGGGTCTTGGTGGTACGGCGCATGGTCCCTCTTTCTGCGCTGCTCGTGGGGCTTGGAGCTCGAAGCGCGCTCACCGTAGGGCGGGAGGGGGCGATTCCGGACCGGAGCGCAGGAGGTTCGGCCGAATTTCGCCTAGGCGTGGGATGTATCTGCGGATATTCCGTGACGTATCACCTCGTTAGAGGGGGCGATTTTCGGACACGTCTGAGTTATCCACAACCCCCCGGGGCTTGTCGGCGGAGGCGGGTAGCCTGGCGCACATGTTCGTACTGGAATTGACCTACACGGGGCCGCTCGAGGCCATCGACGCGCAGCTGGACGCCCACATGGCCTGGGTTGACGAGCACTACGTGTCGGGTGTCTTCATCGCCTCCGGCCGCAAGAACCCGCGCGACGGCGGCGTGCTGCTGGCCGTCGGGGACGACCGCGCGCACATGGAGAAGATCACGGCGGCCGACCCCTTCGTCGCGGCCGGGCTGTGCGAGTACCGCATCACCGAGTTCATAGCGACCAGGACCGCGCCCGAGCTCGCCGCGTACCGCCAGCAGCCGCTGTCGTCCTGACGCCGCCGCGCCCCCGCGCGGGCGGGGGCGCGTAGGTCCGTCAGGGGTGGGCCGGCCGCTGCAGGCGTGCCACCCGGCCCTTTTCACCCGAGGCCCAGCAGCCCCCGTCGGCGGCGCAGTCGACGGTGTCGTACGCCCCGGAGTCGACCGTGTGCCAGGTGCGGCCGCCGTCCGTGGTGAGGTCCGTGCCCGTCGGGCCGACGGCGAGCGCGGCGGACCGGCTGTACGGCAGCCAGGCCACGCCGGAGCGGTAGGCGGGCGGCGGGGTGTCCGCCTGCCGCCAGGAGCGGCCGCCGTCCGCGGTGACCGCGGCCGCCTGCGGGGACGGCTGCCCGGTCCGGTAGTCGCCACCCACCGCCAGGCCGTGCGTCCGGTCACGGAAGGCGAGGGCGAACACACCGCGCGCCGGGTCACCGGCCGGGAGGGTGGAGTCGGCGACAGTCCAGTTCAGGCCACGGTCCGACGAGTGCAGTACGCGTGCGGCGGCGCCGCCTCCGGTGGCCAGCCAGACGTCTCGCGGGCCCGAGCTCACCAGGCACTGGCCGCTCGCGGCGAAGGCGGCCTCGCCGGGCAGCGCGGCGGGCATCCCCGCGTTCGGCAGGACGCTCCAGGACCGGCCGCCGTCGCGGGTCGCCAGGATGCGGTACCGGCCGTCCACCGGGTCGCTCACGGCGAGCCCGTGCCGGCGGTCGAGGAAGGTGACGCAGTCGTAGAAGGCGCGCGGGTCGGTGTTGCGGAAGGACTCGGTCCAGGTGGCGCCGCCGTCGTCGGTGCGCAGGATCCTGGACGCCTCACCCTCGCCGATCGCCAGCACCACCGCGCGGCGGTGGTCGAACGCCTCGATGTCGCGGTACTCCAGCGCCTCCCCGCCCGGCGGCGACACGTTCCGCCAGCTGCGGCCGCCGTCCGCCGTGCGCAGCACCGTGCCCCGGGAGCCGGCCACCCACGCACCGGTACGGCTGACGGCCGCGAGGCCCCGGAACCGTACGTCCGTACCGGTCGGCCGCGGGGACCAGACCGGAGCCTCGTGGGCGGTACCTCCGGGCGCTTCCTGGGCGGCCCCCGGGGCCGCTTCGGCCGGGACGGGCCGCGCCCGGGCGGTAGGCGGCGCGGCGGTCAGGGCCGCGGTCAGGGCCACGCTGAGTGCCGCCACGGCCAAGGCGGCCCCCGGGGTCACTCCGCTGCGTCCTCCCGGCCGCACCGTTCTCACCGTTGGTCTCGTCTTCCCCATGGGCGTCATGGCGGGGGACGGTGACACACGTCACGCCACTCGTCAATGCACGCCTTGGCCGAATCCATCGTCCTCACCCGTGTAAAGAGACGTACCCCAAGCCACGTGTGAGGGAGCAGGCCTTGTCCACCGTCATCGAGCAGGCCGTGCAGGCCCGCCTGGTCGCGTCCGCGCCCTGTATGGAGACCGTTCCGGCCACGCTCCGCTACGACCGGAAGGACCCGTTCGCCGTACAGATGGCGTTCCCCGCCCCCGCCACTCTGGAGGGCACCGAGGTGGCCTGGGCCTTCTCGCGGGAGCTGCTGGCCGCCGGCGTCGACCAGCCGGCCGGCCTGGGGGACGTCCGCGTACGGCCGTACGGCTACGACCGCACGGTCGTGGAGTTCCACGCGCCGGAGGGCGTCGCGATGGTGCATGTGCGCACCTCGGAGGTGCGCCGGTTCCTCCAGCGGGCCCAGCACCTCGTACCCACCGGCTGCGAGCACCGGTTCCTCGACCTCGACGGGGACCTGTACGAGCTGCTGCGCGACGCCCGCTGACCGCCGCTCCCACGCATCCGTCCGTAATTCCGTTGCCGCCCGGAGCCGTCGGGGCGTAGCGTCTTTCCCGGCCCTTGTCGTCGTCGATCGGAGTAGGACGTTGCTCGTCTGAGGTCTCGAGACACCGTGTCGCACCCCGCGTTCTCGGCGGTGTGCGCACTGATGTGTGCGACCTCGGCATAGAGCCGTACGCGCTGCGCCAGCCGTACGAGCCGCACGAGCCGTCCCGCGACAGCGACCGCCACTGCCCGCGGTGTCTCACCCGTTGCCCCACCCCTTTTCCTCACGCAACCGGGAGACCCGTATGTCTACCTTTCCCACCTTTATCAGCTGCACCGACCTGTCCTTCTCCTGGCCGGACGGCACCGAGGTGCTCGACGGTTTCCAGCTGGCGGTCGGCCCCGGCAGGACCGGCCTCATCGGCCTCAACGGCTCCGGCAAGTCGACCCTGCTGAAGCTGATCGCCGGAGACCTGACCCCGTCCGAGGGCTCGGTCCGCGTGGCCGGCGAGGTCGGTTACCTGCCGCAGAACGCCACCCTCGACACCGCCCTCCGCGTCGACCAGGCCCTCGGCATCGCCGCCACCCGCGCCGCGCTGCACGCCATCGAGGCGGGTGACGCGAGCGAGGAGCACTTCACGGCGGTCGGCGACGACTGGGACGTCGAGGAGCGGGCCCGCGCCCTGCTCGACCAGCTCGGCCTCGGCCACATCGGCCTGGACCGCACCATCGGCGAGGTCTCGGGCGGCGAGTGCGTCCTGCTGCGGCTGGCGGCCCTGTTGCTGGCCGAGCCCGATGTGCTGCTGCTGGACGAGCCGACGAACAACCTCGACCTGTACGCGCGCCGCCGCCTGTACGCCGCGGTGCGGTCCTGGCCGGGCGTCCTGGTCGTGGTCAGCCACGATCGCGAACTGCTGGAGCTGGTGGACCGCATCGCCGACCTGCGGGACGGTGACGTGGCCTGGTACGGCGGGCCGTACTCCGCGTACGAGGAGGCCGTCGCCGCCGAACAGGAGGCGGCCGAGCGCATGGTGCGGGTCGCCGAGGCCGACGTACAGCGGCAGAAGCGGGAACTGTCGGAGGCGCACATGAAATTGGCGCGGCGCAAGCGGTACGGGCAGAAGATGTTCGACAGCAAGCGCGAGCCGAAGATCGTCATGAACGCGCGCAAGCGGGCCGCCCAGGAATCGGCCGGAAAGCATCGCATCCTGCACACCCAGAAGCTCGCCGAGGCCAAGGAGCGGCTCGACGAGGCGGTGGAGGCGGTCCGGGACGACGACGAGATCCGTGTGGAGCTGCCTTACACCACGGTCCCGCCGGG
Organism: Streptomyces sp. NPDC030862; assembly: GCF_055571835.1. Lineage (NCBI taxonomy): Bacteria > Bacillati > Actinomycetota > Actinomycetes > Kitasatosporales > Streptomycetaceae > Streptomyces > Streptomyces sp. NPDC030862. Next base: position 642,880 of record NZ_JBVIEN010000001.1, read on the forward strand.
CCGCGGCGTGCTGCTCCTGCGCGACCTGGAGCTGCGGTACGGGGCCCGGGTCAGCGGCGAGTGGGAGTTGCGCGGCCCGGAGCGCATCGCGCTCGTCGGGCGCAACGGCGCGGGCAAGACGACGCTGCTGCGCACGATCGCCGGGGAGCTGGAGCCGGTGTCGGGCGAGGCGGTGGCGCACGTCCCGCTGCGGTTCCTGCCCCAGCGGCTCGACGTACTGGACGACGACCTGAGCGTGGTGGAGAACGTCGCCCGCTTCGCCCCCGAGGCCACGCCCAACCGCATCCGGGCCCGACTGGCGCGCTTCCTGTTCCGCGGCGCGCGGGCCGACCAGCCCGCCGGGACACTCTCGGGTGGTGAACGGTTCCGGGCCTCGCTCGCCGCGCTGCTGCTGGCCGAGCCGGCGCCTCAGTTGCTCCTGCTGGACGAGCCGACGAACAACCTCGACATGGCGAGCGTACGGAAACTGACGGCGGCGCTCGACGCGTACGAGGGGGCGCTGATCGTGGCGAGCCACGACATGGCGTTCCTGGAGTCGATCGGCATGACGCGCTGGCTGGAAATGGACGGCGAGCTGCGTCCGACAACACCGGAATCCGTGGTTCCGTCACTCGAATGACGGACGCGACCAGGGAGTATGACCCACCGTAACGACACATGACCGGACCCGGGCTTGGCTGGGGCTTACGGCGCCCTTAACCTACGGTTTCGTAACCTACGAAGCCGTAGGTATGTCACGTCCCCAGGAGTAGCCGCATGACCCTCACCTCTCCCCACCTCGGCAGTTCGGAAGCGTGGACCGACGCCCGGCTGCTGTACGCCCTGGAAGAGGTGGTCGAGAAGGAGCTCAACCGCCATCTGAAGGTCGTCAAGGACTGGATGCCGCACGAGTACGTGCCGTGGTCGGACGGCCGCAACTTCCCGGGCCTCTTCGAGGACGGCGAGGCCTGGGATCCGGAGCAGTCCAAGGTCTCCGACATCGGCCGGATCGCGCTGGTCGTCAACCTGCTCACCGAGGACAACCTCCCGAGCTACCACCACGAGATCGCCACGCTCTTCGGCCGTGACGGCGCCTGGGGCACCTGGGTGCACCGCTGGACCGCGGAGGAGGGCCGGCACGGCATCGTCATGCGCGACTACCTGCTCGCCTCGCGCGCGGTCGACCCGGACAAGCTGGAGCAGTTCCGGATGGCGCACATGAGCGAGGGCTTCGAGTCGGACAACCGGCACTCGATGCTGCACTCGGTCGCGTACGTCGCCTTCCAGGAGCTCGCCACGCGCATCTCGCACCGCAACACCGGCCACCAGTCCGGGGACCCGGTCTGCGACCGGATGCTGGCGCGCATCGCGACCGACGAGAACCTGCACATGGTCTTCTACCGGAACCTGCTGGGCGCCGCCTTCGAGCTCGCGCCGGACCTGACCATGCAGGCGGTACGGGACGTGGTCGTCAACTTCCGGATGCCGGGGCACGGCATGCCGGGCTTCGAGCGGGCGGCCGCGCAGATGGCCATCGGCGAGATCTACAACATGCGCATACACCATGACGACGTGCTCCAGCCGGTGCTGCGCTTCCTGAAGGTCCTGGAGATCGAAGGGCTCGGCCCGGAGGGTCTGAAGGCGCAGGAGGAGCTCGGGCTGTACATGGGTGGCCTGGACGCCGAGGCGCGGAAGTTCGACGAGAAGCTCGCGGCGCGCAAGGCCCGGCTGGCGGCACGCGCGGCCGGCTGACGCGAGCCCTCCGGGAGCATGCGGCCGAGCGGCGCCTCCGTCACCTGCGACGGGGGCGCCGCGCACGCGTGCGGCCCCCGTCGCAGGTGACGTGCAGACGTACGGAGAAACGTTCCCCATCGATCAGTGGGCCACGAACACCACCCGGGAGGGTTACGGCGTTTCGGCGCATTGCTGCAGATCTGCCAGGGTGGTCCGCCATGGACCAGCATCTCCGTGTCGACCGTGACCAGTTGGGCCGTTTCTCCCATGCGTTGGGCGAATCGCTGACCTCCCTCGCGGAGGCCAGACGCGCGCTGGAGCACGTACGGGCCGATCAGCTCGGTACGCCGGAACTGGACGAGGCCTGCGACGGCTTCCAGGACCGCTGGAAGTACGGCGCGGAGCAGCTCGGTGTACGGATCAAGGCCGTGCACGAGGGGGTGCGGCTGAGCCACCAGGGGTACGTGCAGCTCGACCACGCGATCGCGTCGGCGTTCCGGGCGGTGGGCCGCCGTGACTAACGCCGCCTTTCCCCACTTGGGCTGGAACCCGGCGCCGGGGAGCCCGGCGGAGATCGCCGCGCTCCGGTCGAAGCTGACGTCCTCCGCGGCCGCGCTGGGTACGGCGCACCGCCTGGTGCGCCAGCTGCTGGGCGAGAGCTCCTACTGGGCGGGCGAGGCCGCGGACGCCTTCCGCGAGGCCCTGGACGGCGAACTCCCCCGCTACCTGGGCAACGCCCACCGCTCCCTGACCAAGGCGGCGGACCGCCTGGGCACCTGGCACGACAGCCTGGTCTCCTTCCAGACGACGGCCCGCCGCTACGAGACCCAGGCGGCCCTCCACGCGAAGTCCCTGAGCACCGCGGAGTCCACCCACGCCGCGACCACCTCCCGCGCCGACGCCTCCCCCTCCGACCTCCACGCCGCGACGACCGCCCTCACCGAAGCCCGCGAAGCCCTGCAACACGTCCGCCGCCTCGCCCGCGAGCTGGAGGACACCCACAGGGTGGAGGCGGCTCGCGTGGCGAAGTGCCTCAACGAGGCGACGGACCGGTTGGCTCCGGAGGAGCCGGGGGTGTTGAGCAAGGCTCTCGACTGGATCAGCGAGGACCTCGGCGATGTGCTGTCCGACGCATCTGCCGTCATGGGCTTCGCCGGCCTTGTGCTGGGGGTTGCCTTTCCACCGGTTGGCCTCGGTCTGATGATCCTCGCCACCGGAGCGAGCATGGGAGCGCTGGCCCTGCATCTTTCGAACGATAAGGTGCGCACCTCACTGCGAGACGGCTTCACCAAGGGTGAGTTCGACGCCGACTTCTGGGACAACGCCGTCACTCTCACCGGCGACGCCCTGGGGTCCGTCCCAGGCGTTGCTGCCTTGGCACAGGGTGCCAAGGCAGTTCGTGCGAGTTCTGCCCTGGCCGGGTCTGATTCCCTTGCTGGTTTGGGAGCAGGAGCACGCGAGTTCGCCAGCGCTTCCAAGAGTTCGATGGATGAACTCCGGAACATCGAGAACCCTCTTACGGAGTGGGCACTCCGAGAGGCACACCCAACGGTGAGAAGCAGTGTCAAGTACGGCATGCCGGCGACGGGCGCGGTGACTGCCGCCAGCCATTACTCATCCCTCGATGAAAACGATACGTTCTCCAACTCGGCTACAGCAGTCGACGGTACGAGAGTCGCTATCGAAGATGCCCCGACATCAGCAGCCAGGATCGCGCACGCATGGGCCTCGCTCTCCCGTTGACAGCCTGTAAGGCGGTTTCATGAGCACCAAAGAAAATGCTCCCCCAGTCTGGTTTCGATTGCCTCCCGGTTTCCACTCCCTCGAAACCATCACTGACGAAGCCCTTACGCGGGCCGTCACCTCAGTCGTTACGCCTCTGCTAGGGCAAGCACCGGAGGCCGACCAAGCGTTGCGGGACGCACGCGTGTTGACGGAACTCATGACGGCGCTGTTCCATCGAGGGGCCGCTTTTCTGGCTTTCGGCCTGCACCCCGATGGCGCCCACGGAGCGTGCATGTCGCTTTTCTCGCTCTCCACGATCAGCACAGCAGCTCCCTCACCACACGTGGCCGCGGCTCGTACGGGCATCACACTGGCCGACTCGTCTGCATGGCGAACACGGAGTTGCAGACTTCTCGAGCTGCCCACCGGCGTCCCCGCGGCGATGGTCGCAGGGACGTTGGCCCCTCCAATGGACCTCGTGCAGCGTGCCGGGATCTCACCGCAGGCGGGTGAAGTATTTCAAGCCCGCATCGCGGTGCCGTACCCGTGCGGTTCTCATGTCGTGGTCGCCGACTTGGCGAGCGCGGCCACACGCCATGCAGATTCCTACACCGACATCCTCGAGGGAATTGCTTACACGTTCTCGTTTTCACATCCGGAAGACGATTCCAATTCCGCCGCTGCGGCACCTACTTCACGAATTATGGAGCTTCTCACGTGACACCACCACCGACACCGGCACCTCTACTGAAGAGGGCTATTGATCACGCACCGACGATTCGGGGGCATGGCCGCCTAGTGATCAAACGCTGGGCCTGGCTTTTCTCCACAACCGCTCTGGCGGCGGTCTCCTTCTATGCATGCATCGCATGGAGGTCGATCGGGCTTACCATCCTGTGCGTGCTCTTCTATCCGTTCATACTGCCACTGGCAATGGTGGCGCTGCGGCAGGCGCAGCGTGTAAAGGCAATCCTGAGCACGTACCCCTGGGTAGCGTATCCGTGCTCATATCCTCCGCGGTCGCTGGAACGACCAGTCGTGATCCGCATCCGGTTCAGTGAGCATTACGCGCCCACCCTCCGGATCACGCCCTTCTCGGTCGAACTGGCCCGCAAGCAGAACCCTCAGCCCGACATGATCTGGTTCGCCGGGGACCCCCGCTACGGCGGCGTCGTCTCGCCCGTCGGCGGGCACTACCCCGTGCGAGTCGTGCCCGAGGACATGGGGGACGGCGTGCCGGGCGGAGCCCCCGCGGATGACGTGCTCGCGGAGCAGGCCGGTCTGGTCAAGGGCGGAAGAGCTCGGCGGAGTTGAGGCTCAGCGGCTGTTGCGCCTCAGCGCGTGCCGTTCCTTCTCCGAGAGGCCTCCCCAGACGCCGAACCTCTCGTCGTGCGTGAGCGCGTACTCGAGGCAGGCCTCGCGGCCCTCGCACGCCGCGCACAAGCGCTTGGCGTCGCGGGTGGAGGAGCCCGGGTCCGGGAAGAAGAGCTCCGGGCCCGTCTGGGCGCAGAGGGCGGTCTCCTGCCAGGAGAGTTCGTGGTCGATCGTGGTCGAGGCATTGGTGTGGATCGGCATGGCGCACACGCTGCCCCGGCGGGATAAACGACGCCTCAACGAATGATCAACACGGCGCACCGCGGATCGCTCCTCGTCAGCATGGGCTTCCGTGACGTGATCGGCAAGGGCGCCATGCCGCGCGCGTATGATCGGATCATGACGATCAGAAAGGCTCATGCCGCCTAGGCGCCCCGTACCGCGCCCCTCGGCGAACGCGCCGCCGGGTCCTCCGTGTTCACCCGTGGAGGCCCGTGTCAGGAGACGTTCCGAGGAGTCGGCAGCATGAAGACCACCCCTTTGACGCCGTACGCGCGGTTGCCGCGTGCGTACCGCGAGATACCGGTCATCGCGAGCACCGTCGATGCGTACGGACGTGCGCACTGGCTGCTCGGCGAGGCCGGCGGCAGGACCGGTGAAGGGCCGTACGACGCCGTCATGGTGACGGTGGACGAGGGGCGTGCGGAGGAGACGGAGCTCAGCGCGGTGCGGCCACGGCGGCCCATGATCGACGCGTTGCCGGACGGCGGGTTCGTCTTGGCGGCCGGGCGCAGTCGCCCCGACGAACAGCATGTGCAGGTCTTCGACGCGCTGGGGAAGCCGTCGTGGACGTTCCGGGTGGGGGACGGCATCGAGCACCTGCTCGCCGACGAGGCCGGGGACCTGTGGGTGGGCTACTTCGACGAGGGGATCTACGGGGACGACCCGCTCAGCTGGCCGGGGCTGCGGCGGTGGAGCGGTACCGGTGAGCCGCAATGGGCGTACGCCCCGCCCGCCGGGAACCAGTACATCTGGGACGTCTACTCCCTGAACGTGGACGGGGATGCCGCCTGGTCGACGCCGTACGGCGCGGGCCCCCTCCTGGAGGTGCGGGGCGAGGAGGTGCGCGTGCGCTCGGCTCCGGTGCGGATGGCCACCGCGCTCGCCGTGCACGGGGATCGGGTGGTGTTCCTGAGCGGCAGCGGCAAGCCGACCGATCTGCTCACGTACGGGCGGCTGACGGACACCTCCGTCGAGTCGGTGATGGAGCGCCGGCTCGTACGGGCCGACGGGCGGGACGTCGGGCGGTGCCGGACGGTCTGCCGGGGTTCGCGGATCTTTCTGCGGCACACGTCGGCCGTCGACTGGGAGGTCCTGGACCTCGCCGGCTGATACCCCCTCAGTGGGCGGTGTGGCCTCCCGCCGGGTGGTGCGGTTCGTAGCCGGGGATCGTGCCGTCCGCTTTCGCCACCAGGAACAGGCCGGCCATACCCATGTCGGAGTGGCTCTGGACGTGGCAGTGGTACATCCAGGCGCCGGCGCCCACGCCCTCGCCCGCGATGATCTGGAAGCCGAAGGAGTCGGCGGGGCCGGTGATCTTGTTGTCGATGACGGGGCTCGGGTCGTCGGGGCCGGTGAGCATGCCGGTGCGGTTGTCCGCCCAGCGGTGACCGTGCATATGGAAGGTGTGGTAGTACTCGCCGTGGGTGATCATGATGATTTCGACCCGCTCCCCCACGGTGGCCTGGAAGTCCGGGCTCTGATGGCCGGGCCGGTTGTTGATCGTCATGTCGTTGAAGACGATCGTGAACTGCTTGTCGGGGAGGATGTCGCCCTGGCGCCGCACCACGACCGGCCCGTACAGGCCCTTGCGGATGCCGCCGGTGCCGTGGTCGGTGCCGACGACGTGGTCGTGGTAGTGCCAGTAACCGGCGCTGCCGGCACGCCAGGTGCCGTCCTTGCGGCGGCCGGGGGCGTGGGTGCGCCAGGTGTACGTGCGGGTGCCGCCGGGTTCGACGTGGCTGCGGTTGAGTTTCGTACCGTCGCTGGCGGTGTCGTAGTCGACGCCGTGGACGTGGAGGCTCGCCGGGACGTCCATGGTGTTCTCGAACTCGATGTGGAGGGTGTCGCCTTCGTTGAGTTCGATGAGCGGGCCGGGAATCGTGGCCTTGCCCTTCTCCAGGCCGTACCCCATCTGACCGTCGGCCAGTTTTTCGGCGTACAGCTTGAGGTGCCGCACCTGGCCGCCCGCCGGGGCGGTCCTCAGGGGCGTCGCAGCCGACACCGTGTCCGGCGCGGCAGCCCCGGATGACAACGATGTCACCCCGACCGTGGCAGCCGCTCCCGAGGCCAGGAGACGCCGGTTGAAGCTCCGTCTGTCCATGCCGAACTCCCCAGTACGGTGCCGAGACTGACGGGGGCTGAGTACCCCGGGACGGCCACACCGTAGCCGTGGGCGATTCGTTTTTCCACAGCCAGGACAAAGTTCGCGCGATCGGTGCCAAGCTATTGGCGTGTCACGGAAAGAGGTCTAGCTTCGTCGTCGTTTGCTGTGACCACAGAGGGGTGGGTGAACACATGCACCGTGCACCACATCACCGGTCAAGAACACGCCGCCGTGCGGCCGCGGCCCTGGCGGTCGCCGGCCTGGCGGCTTCGCTGCTCAGCGGTACGGCCGCCACCGCCCAGCCGCACCCGGAAAACTCGCGGACAACGTTGTCCCTCCCGTCGCCGCCGGGCGGCGCCAACGTCCGCGTGCTCGTCTTCCACGCCTCGGCGACCACGGAGTCCCCGACCGTCAACGCCGGTATCGCCGCGATAGAGGCGATCGGCCAGTCCGGGCCGGCCGCGCAGCGCTTCCGTACCGAGGCGACGGACGACGGTTCCGTCTTCACCGACGCCACCCGGCTCGGGCGGTACAACGCGGTCGTGTTCCTGACCGGCGGCGGTGATGTGCTCGACCCGGAGCAGGAGGCGGGTCTCGAGGCGTACATGGAGGCCGGTGGCGGGTTCCTCGGCATCCACGACGCGGCGCGCACCGAGCCGTACTCCGACTGGTTCACCGGGCTGGTCGGCGCCCGGCCCGCCGCCGGCGGCCCCACGCCCGTACAGCGCGCGACCGTCGAGGTCGGTGACCGGCAGCATCCCGCCACCCGGCAGCTCCCGCTGAACTGGAAGCGCCCCGACAAGTGGTTCAACTGGGCGGTCAACCCCTCCGGCAGCGTGCACACGGTGGCGCGGGTGCGCGAGAGCACGTACCGGCCGGGCGCGGGCGCCAACGGCTGGGACCATCCCGTCTCCTGGTGCCGTGACTACGACGGCGGCCGCTCCTTCTACACGGGCATGGGCGGTACGGCCGAGTCGTTCGCCGAGACCGACTTCCGCGAGCACCTGCGCGGCGCCCTGCTGTGGACCACCCGGCTGGTCCGCGCCGACTGCAAGGCCACCATCGACGCGAACTACGCGAGCGAGCGGCTGACCGCGCCCAACCAGCCGGGCAGGAACGACCAGATCGGCGAGCCGCACGGACTGGTGGCCGCGCCCGACGGCCGCGTCCTCTACATCGGCCGCGGCGGCGCCGACTCCTCCCAGCCCGTGGTCACCGACTGGAACGACCCGGACATCGGCAAGGGCAGCGGCGAGATCCACGTCTACGACCCGAAGACGAAGAAGGTGCAGCTCGCGGGCGCACTCACGGTCTTCGGCAACAAGGGCGGCGGCGACGAGCTGACGAAGAACGAGGAGGGACTCCTCGGCATCGAGCTCGACCCCGGCTTCCTGTCCAACGGCTGGGTGTACCTGCACTACACACCCCACTCCCGGATCAACCGCGACACCCACATGGCGGAGCGGTACGTCTCCCGCTTCACCCTCGACCTCGCCACGAACAAGCTGGACCCGCGCAGCGAGAAGGTGTTGCTCAAGTGGCCGGTGCAGATCCACAGCTGCTGCCACGCGGGCGGCGGCATGGCCTGGGACTCCGAGGAGAACCTGTACATCGCCACCGGCGACAACAACTCCAGTGGCTTCAGCGGCGGTTACTCGGGCAACAACCCGGAACCGGCCTTCAAGGGGGTCTCCTTCGCCGACGCCCGCCGCACCTCCGGCAACACCAACAACCTCAACGGCAAGATCCTGCGCATCCACCCGGAGGACGACGGCACGTACACGATCCCGGACGGCAACCTCTTCACGGGCGAGGAGCCGGACGAGGGCGGCGGCAAGACGCGCGGCGAGATCTACGTGATGGGCGTGCGCAACCCGGCACGCATCTTCGTCGACAAGACGACGGACATCCTGTACGCCGGATGGGTCGGCCCCGACGCCGGCGCGCCGTCGACCACCTGGGGCCCCGCCAAGTACGACACCTTCACCGCCATCACCAAGGCCGGCAACCACGGCTGGCCGTACTGCATGGGCAACAACCAGCCCTACCGCGACCGCAATGTGCCCGATCCCGGCAAGCCGCTCGGCTGGTACGACTGCTCCGCGCCGAAGAACGAGTCGCCCCACAACGACGGCCTGGTGAACCTGCCGCCGGTCACGCCCAACTCCATCTGGTACTCACCGCAGGGCGGCGGTCCCGACTTCCCGAGGGACGCGAGCGGCGTGCCCAGCTACAAGACGCAGGAGCAGAAACTGCTGCTGCCGTGGCTCAAGGGCGGCGGGCAGGCGACCATGAACGGGCCGGTGTACCGGTACGATGCCACGAGCGCGAGCACCGTCGCGTGGCCGTCGTACTGGGACGGCAAGTGGTTCGTGGGCGACTTCTACGACGGGGACCAGCCGCGCCACGCCGTGCTGATGGACCCGAGGACGGTCGGCAAGGGCGGGCTGCCCGTGCACGCGGAGTCCCTGAAGAAGATCATCCCGGGGGGCCCGGACGGCATCCGCAACCTCATGGACTGGAAGTTCGCGCCCGACGGCTCCCTGTACGTCCTCGACTACGGCCGCGGCTTCTTCACCTCCGACTCCAAGTCCGCGCTGTGGCACGTGACGTACCGGGGTGGCGGGCCGACGCCCGCCGCCGAGGACCTGGCGAGGAAGGCGGCAGCGCAGTGAGACACCGCTATCCGACGATGTGGACGGCGCTGCTCGCCTCCGTGCTGATGGTGGTGGGACTGGCCTCGACCGCCGCGTACGGACGCCCGGACGGCCGTGCGGCGGCCGCGGCGGAGCAGGTGCTGACCTGGACCGCCGGCGATCCCGTCGACCGCTACTTGTCCTTCCCCGCCACCGCGGTGGCGGGCCCGGCGACGATCGTCTTCGAGAACAGTGCGGCCACCGGCAACACCACGGGCATGCCGCACACTCTGACGTTCGACGTCTCCGACCCGGAGTACAACAACGACGTCCGGCTGAACATCCTGGCCAACCCCAGTGACGACCAGGGCGGCAGGCACACCGCCCAGGTCACGCTGACGCCCGGGCGCTACCGCTTCTTCTGCACCATCCCCGGCCACGGCGCGATGCAGGGCATCCTCACGGTGACGGAGGCGGGCGGTGGCGAGGACACCACCGCACCCGAGACGACGGCGAAGGTGGAGGGTGAGCGGAACGCCGACGGGGCGTACATCGGCCACGCCAACGTCACCGTCACGGCGACCGACGCCGGATCGGGCGTGGACCGGATCGAGTACGCGGTCGGGGCGGGCGGCACCTGGCAGCCGTACACCGGCCCGGTGATGGTCCATGAGGTCGGCGCCCACAGGATCCGCTACCGGGCCACCGACAAGGCGGGCAACACGGCCGCCGAGAAAGCCGTCGACTTCACCGTGGTCGCCCCGCCGACGGACGACAAGACGCCCCCGGAGACGTCGGCGACGGTCAGTGGCGAGAAGGACGCCGAGGGCAGGTACGTGGGGATGGCGACGGTCACCGTCACCGCCTCCGACGCCGGGTCCGGCGTCAACACCATCCAGTACGCGGTCGGGGCAGGCGGCGCCTGGCAGACGTACACCGCGCCCGTGATGGTCCACGCGACCGGCACGCACACCGTGCGCTACCGGGCCACGGACCGGGCGGGCAACACGGCCGCCGAGAAGGCCGTCGACTTCACCGTGGTCGCTCCGCCGACGGACGACAAGACGCCGCCCGAGACGACGGCCACCGTGACGGGCGAGAAGAACGCGGACGGCGCGTACATCGGCCGGGCCACGGTGACGGTCACGGCGACCGACGCGGGCTCCGGGGTGGAGAAGACCGAGTACTCGCTGGACGGCGGCCCGTACCTGGCGTACACGGTCCCGGTGGTCGTGGACCGGGTGGGCCACCACACCCTGCTGCACCGGGCCACGGACAAGGCGGGCAACACCTCGGCCGCCCGGCAGGTCCGCTTCGACGTCGCGGAGGGCGGCGGCGTCCCGGCGCCCAACTGCCCCGAGTACGACGAGCGCCTCACGGTCATCGTGGGCACGGTCGACTCGGGGGTGCCGAACCGGATGACGCGCGGCCGCTGCACCATCAACGAGCTGATCGAGGACGAGAAGGATTGGTCGTCGCACGCGCTGTTCCTCAAGCACGTGGACGCGGTCCTCGACCGGCTGCTCACCGAAGGGGTCGTCGACGCCCGCGAACACCGCACGATCTACCGGGCGGCCAAGGAGTCCGGCATCGGCAAGCCCGGGCAGACCACCGGCTACCGCACGCTGTTCGACGGCTCGGCGGAGACGTTCGCCCGGTGGCAGCACGTCGGCGGCGGCAGGTTCGGCCTGAACGGCGACGGCTCGATGACGAGCAGTACGGCGGTCCCGGGCATGGGCATGCTGTGGTTCCCGCAGCGGCAGTACGGGGACTTCTCGCTCAAGCTCCAGTGGCGGGACGACGCTCCGGGGGCGGGGAACGCCAACTCCGGTGTCTTCGTGCGCTTCCCGTACGTCCACGACCACCCCGAGGAGCCGAGGCCGGAGTGGGTCGCCATCAAGTTCGGGCACGAGATACAGGTCCTGGACCGGCCGGACGGCGACATGTACAAGACCGGTTCGGTCTACGGCTTCGACCGGGTCGGGCTCGGCGGCGCCGGCGTCACCCCGAAGGGCACCTGGAACGACTACGAGATCCGGGTGGAGGGCCAGCACTACTCGGTGTTCCGCAACGGCGTCCTGATCAACGAGTTCGACAACACCGGCGGCCAGGAGTTCTCCCCGCCGCGCGCCGACGACCCGGGCACGGACGGCCGCCGGTACGCCACCGGCTACATCGGGCTCCAGGTCCACGGCACGACGGACGTCATCTCGTACCGCGACATCCGGATCAAGGAGCTCTGACCGGCGACGACACTCCAGGGCCGCCGACGGCGACGACACTCCGGGCCCCGGACCGCGACGCGATCCGGGGCCCGGAGGTCAGAGGCGGGGCCCGTCCGGTTCGAGGAACTCCTCCAGGATTCCCGGCCGGGCCGCGGCGGCGAGGGCCACGGCGTCGTCGGCCGCCACGTCCCGCACGTGGTAGCCGTGCGCCCCCGCGGCCACGGCCGCCGTGAGCGTGACGAGTCCGGCGCGGCGGCCGAACGGCGAGGTCGTGAACGTCCAGGCGACGAGCGCGGAGCGGTCCAGGGCGAGGGTGTCGCGGCTGAACGTACCGGACCTGATGAGGAGATGGGAGCCGTGCAGGGCGTGGCCGAGGCTCGCGTAGGCGTCCCGGGCGAGCAGCGCCGTCACGGCGGTCGCGACCAGTGCGTACATCCAGGCGGCGTGCAGGAGCACCGGCGTGAGCAGCGCTCCGAGGACGAGCAGTACGAGCGTCGCCGGCAGGACGGCGAGCAGGAGCCCACGTGACATCCGGCGGCGCAGCGCGGCGCGGGGATGGGCGGTCAGCGGGACCGAGTCCACCAGGCGCGAGGGGGCGCGTAGCGCGCCGGCAACCACGCGCAGGGCCTCGGCTCGCGGTGCCGGCGGAAGCAGGACGCCGCGCGCCTGGGCCTCCTCCTTGTCGCCGAGACCGCCCGCCACCGCGGCCGCGCTCGCTCCTCCGGCGGCCCGCAGCAGCAGCGGTTCGCGGAGCAGTACGCCGTGCAGCCGGCTGCGTTCCAGCGCCACCGAGCGGGTGGTCAGCAGTCCGCGCCGTACGGTGAGCGTGTCCGCGTCGGTCCAGGCGGCGCTGTAGCCCCACCAGTTCTCCGCGTACACGGCGAGGGCGCCGAGGGACCCGAGGGCGGTCACGACGGCCAGGGCCGCGGGTACGGTCAGCCACAGCGCGCGGTGGCCGAACTCGGCGAACAGGTCCTGGACGAGGGCCGTGCGCCACGGATCGATGCCGATGCCGTCGAGGATCCGGTAGGCCGTTCCGACGGCGACGCCCACACCGCCGAACACCCAGAAGGTGAGCGGCGCGTAGCGCAGCCAGCGCCAGTCGATGCGGCTGAGCACAGGGTCGCCGGTGACGTACCGGGGGTCCGCCTGCGCGAGCAGGGCGGCCTTGAGCCGGTGTGCCTCGCGGACCGTGACCGCGTCGAGGGTGATCCCGCCCTGTTCGCCGTCCGCGGCGGTGGTCGCGGCCCGTACGACGCTGAGGCCGAGCAGGCGGTGCAGCGGGGTCGCGGTCAGGTCGACGTTGCGGATCCGGTGGAGCGGGATCGTGCGCCGCCGTCGGCTGAACACCCCGCTGTGCAGCGTGAACGCCTCGGCGGTGAGCCGGTAGCGGGTCCGGGACCAGCGGAGCAGACCGGCGGCGGTGACGGCGGCGAACGAGACGGCGAGGGCGGCCAGCGTGATGCGGGCGCCCACGGGAACGCTGCCGCCGGTGACGAGCACGGTGAGGGCGAGCGATCCGAGCGGTGGGGCGAGCCAGCCGCACCTCACCAGCAGGGTGCGGGCGGCGGGGCGCCGCCCGACGTCCGCGCGGCGGCTCACGCTCCTCCCTCCGATACGCCCCGTGCCACGCCGTCGACCACGCCGTCGACCATGCCGGCGGTCATCCCCTCGGCCTCGCCGGGAGTGGTGCGGGCGGTGTGCGCGGCGTGGCCGATGCGCCGCGCGAGCTCCTCGGCGTCGGCCTCGGACAGGCCCGCGATCCTGACGGCCCCCGCGGTCGAGGCGGTGGTGACGGTGAGCGTCGTCAGGCCGTACCACCGCTGGATCGGCCCGCGGACCGTGTCGACGGTCTGCACCTGGGACAGCGGGGCGATCCGGCGCCGTTGCCATATCCAGCCGCCGGCCGCGTAGACGGCGTACGCGCCGAGCTCCCAGCCGTGCGTGGCGTACCGGCAGCGCGGCATGAGGAGCAGGTACCCGAGCGCGGGCACCACGAGGGTGACCAGCAGGAGGGGTGCGAGCCAGGGCAGCGCGCCGGAGAAGAACAGCGCGGAGAGGAGGCCGAGCGCGAGGGCGGTGAGCAGCATCGGCCCGCTCACGGAGACCAGTGCCTGGACCGTCCACCAACGGCGGGCCAGCGGGTGGGCCCGGTGGCGGGGCGGCCTCAGGCGTGGGGCGGCGTGAAGAGACATGGGGCAGGGACCGCTTTCCAAGTCAACTGTATTGGATAGCGATACGCTACAACGGTACAAGTGACTTGTAAAAGCGGCCCGGGCGTTTACCGCCGTGCCGCGGAGAGGTTGGGGTGGTGCGGTGCCGAAGAAGGTGGACCACGAGGCGAGACGCCTGGAGATCGCGGAGGCGCTCTGGCGCATCGCGAGTACGCGCGGCCTCGACGGTGTGAGCCTGCGCGATGTGGCGGCGGAGGCGGACATCTCGCTGGGCAGGCTCCAGCACTACTTCCGCACGAAGGACGAGATGCTCCTCTTCGCCTTGCGCCACATCAACACCCTGGCGGACCGGCGGATCCGCGAACGCATCGGCACGCTCGCGGCGGGCCTCGGCCAGGAGCCGCCGCCGCGGGCCGTGCTGCGGGAGTGCCTGGCGGGGATGCTGCCGCTGGACGAGAAGAGCAGGGTGGGCGCGCTGGTGGGCGCGGCGTACTTCGCGCGCGCGGTCCACGACGAGCGCCTGCGCGCCGAGGCCCGGGAAGGGATCCCCCGGCTCGCGGAGTTCTTCGCCGGGCTGCTGCGCACCGCCCAGGAGCGGGGGGAGTTGGCATCGGAGCGGGTGCTCGACCCGTACACCGAGGCGATGGTGCTGATCAGCCTGGTGGACGGCCTGACGGCGTACACGCTCCTCGGGGTCCAGACGGGCGAGGAGGCCGTGGGCCGGCTGGACGCGCACCTGGAGCGGCTCTTCGGCGCCCCGGAGTGAGCCGCCACGCGAACCGGGTCAGTCAGCCGGCTTCTTGGCGCGGCTCGGCTGGACCCGCTTGGGTTCGCCCGGCATCTTCGGGTAGTCCGGCGGGTACGGCATGTCGCTCAGCCCGTGGTCGCGCTCGTCCCGGTCGGCCAGCTCCAGCAGGCTGTCCAGGGTGAAGGCGTGGTCGTCCATGTCCGCGTGGACGTCGCCGTGGTCGGCGTACCGCACGGGCATGGTGGCCAGGTCGAAGTCGCGCGGGTCGACGTCGTCGAGCTCCTCCCAGCGCAGCGGGGCGGAGACCGGGGCGTGCGGCCGGGGGCGGATGGAGTAGGCGGAGGCGATGGTGCGGTCACGCGCCGTCTGGTTGTAATCGAAAAAGATCTTTTCGCCCCGCTCCTCCTTCCACCAGGCGGTGGTGACCCGGCCCGGCATGCGCCGTTCCAGGGCGCGGCCGAGTGCGATGGCGGCGCGCCGCACGCCGGTGAACTCCCAGCGCGGTTCGATCGGCACGAAGACGTGGAGGCCGCGCCCGCCGGACGTCTTCAGCCAGCCGCGCAGGCCGTACTCCTCCAGCAGGGCCCGCAGCTCGTGCGCGGCGGCCACCGCCTCCGGGAAGGCGGTGCCGGGCTGCGGGTCCAGGTCGATGCGCAGCTCGTCGGGGTGGTCGGTGCGATCGCCCCGCACCGGCCAGGGGTGGAAGGTGAGCGTGCCGAGGTTGGCCGCCCAGATCACGGCCGCGACCTCGGTGGGGCGGATCTCGTCGGCGTAGCGGCCGCTGGGAAAGGTGATGTGGGCCGTGGGGATCCAGTCGGGGAGGTTCTTGGGGGCGCGCTTCTGGAAGAAGGACTCGCCCTCGATCCCGTCGACGAAGCGCTCCAAAGTGGTGGGCCGGTCGCGTAGGGCGCGGACGATGCCCTCGCCCACGGCGAGGAAGTAGCGGGCCACGTCCAGCTTCGTGAAGCCGCGCTCCGGGAAGTAGACCTTGTCCGGGTTCGACAGGCGTACGGTACGTCCGCCGACCTCCAGCTCCACCGCGTTTCCCATACGCGCCACAGTAGGGGGCGGGTACATACCTCGCATATCGGTACTGATGGGCACGAGTAGCTGGATAGAGGCAGAATCGGGCCATGGATCTGCCGGTGATGCCACCCGTCAAGCCGATGCTGGCCAAGTCCGTCAAGAAGATCCCGCCCGGCATGCACTACGAGGCCAAGTGGGACGGCTTCCGTGCGATCGTGCACCGGGACGGCGACGAACTGGTGATCGGCAGCCGTACCGGCAAGCCGCTGACCCGGTACTTCCCCGAGCTGGTCACGGCCCTCCCGGAGCGGCTCCCCGAGCGCTGTGTCGTCGACGGTGAGATCGTCATCGCCCACGAGGGGCGGCTCGACTTCGACAAGCTCACCGAACGCATCCACCCGGCCGCCTCCCGCGTGAAGATGCTCTCCGAGCGGACGCCCGCCCGGCTCATCGCCTTCGACCTGCTGGCCCTCGGTGACGCGGCGCTGCTGGACACGCCGCTGACCGAACGCAGGGCGCTGCTCACCGAGGCCCTGGAGGGCGTCGACGCCCCGCTCCACCTGGCGCCGTCCACCACCGACATCGACGTGGCCCGGCACTGGTTCGAACAGTACGAGGGCGCCGGGCTCGACGGCGTGATCGCCAAGCCGCTGGACCTGCCCTACCGTCCGGACGCCCGGCTCATGTACAAGATCAAGCACGAGCGCACCGCCGATGTCGTCGTGGCGGGCTACCGGTTCCACAAGACGGGGAACGTCGTCGGCTCGCTGCTCCTCGGCCTGTACGACGACCAGGGCGCGCTCCAGCACGTCGGGGTCTGCGCCGCGTTCTCCGACAAGCGGCGCGCGGAGCTGGTGGAGGAGCTGGAGCCCCTGCGCATGGACACGCCCGACGGCCACCCCTGGGCCGCCTGGGCGGACGAGGCCGCCCACGAGACCGCCCGGCTGCCCGGGGCGCCGAGCCGCTGGTCGGGCAAGAAGGACCTGTCCTGGGTGCCGCTGCGGCCCGAGCGGGTGTGCGAGGTGGGCTACGACCACATGGAGGGCAACCGCTTCCGGCACACGGCGCAGTTCCGCCGGTGGCGACCGGACCGTACGCCGGAAAGCTGCGGCTACGCGCAGTTGGAGGAGCCGGTCTCGTACGACCTGGACGCGGTGCTGTCGGGGTCCGGGGGCTGAGTCGCGCTGGGCGACGGGGACGCGGTCGGCGTGGGCGACGGGCAGGCGGGAACCGTGGGTGTCGGGCTCGGCGATGGCGTAGGCGTGGGTGAAGGGGTCGGCGTCGGTGACGGGCCAGGCTCTGTAGGCGTGGGCGTGGGGCTGGGGGTAGGGGTGGGTGTCGGGTGCGAGGGCGACGGGGGCGGGGTCGGTGTCGGGGAAGGGGAAGGGCGGCTGGGTGGCCGTGGGGTGAGGGTCGGACGCGGCGAGGGCTGGGGGCCCACCACGATGCCGCCGCCCGGACGAGGGCTCGGCGCGGGCGCCGGCGCGGTGGGCGTCGCGGGCCTGGGCTCCGTACCCGCCCCCGGGCTCACCGGCAGCACGCCCGTCCCGTCCGGCACCGGATGCGCACCGCGCTGGTAGAAGGCGAGCCACGACAGCACGGTGCGCAGATAGGCGTACGAGTGGTTGTAGCTGAGGATGGCCCGGTCGAGGTCGGTCCGGATGGTCAGCGTCCGGTTCCCGGCGCACAGGTAGTGTCCGGCGGCCAGCGCCGCGTCGTGGATGTTGTCCGGGTCGGCGCGCCCGTCGCCGTTGCCGTCGGTGCCCCACCGGGCCCACGTCGAGGGGATGAACTGCATCGGGCCGACCGCCCGGTCGTACGTGCGGTCCCCGTCGTACACGCCGTCGTCGGTGTCCGTGATCCGGGCGAAACCGACGCCGTCGAGGACCGGGCCCAGGATCGGCGCGAGCGTGGTGCCGTACGCGTCGACCCGGCCACCGCGCGCCTGGCCCGACTCCACCTTGCCTATCGCGGCGAGCAGCTCCCACGGCAGTCGGCAGCCCGGGTCGGTGCGGGCCACGGCGGCCTCGGCGCGCCGGTACGCGGCCAGCACGGTCGCCGGGATGCCCGCCTGCGCCGGCCCCAGGCTCACCGGCGGCCCGGCCGCGACTCCGGCCCCGGACCCGGCCCCGGCCCCCGGCGTCGGAGCGGTTCCGGGCGCCACGGGCGAGGTGAGCGGCGGGAGTTCGGTGTGGTAGGCGTCGTCCGACGGCGGGACCGGGGCGGTGTCGTGCCGCGCCACGGGGTCGTTGGGGTGAGCGGCCCGGGACGGTACGAAGCCGGGGGCCTGCGAGGCCGTGAGGGCGGCCATCGCGGCGAGGGCCGTGGCGGTCCCGGTCACCGCCCGCCGTGCACGCCCACGCGCACGTCCACGCGCACGCCTGTTCCCGGCCCGCCCGCTCATGAAGCAGCCCCCAGGGTGTCGATGGCGGTGATCCGCCAGGCGCCGCCGGCGCGTACCGCCTCCACCGCGAACATGGCGGCGCCGTACGTCGTGGCGTCCTTCTTGGCCGCGGCCGCGGTGCCCGCGGTGCGGGTGTTGGTCTGGTCGGCGTAGACGAGCACCCGGGCCCGGTCGCCGTTGATCCGCTCCACACCGCTCTCCGTGACGGTGGTGGTGAGGACGAGCTTCTGCCGCGCCGCCTGTTCGCGTACGGGTGCCAGCATCGCGCGGTGCTGCTCGACCGCCCTGCCGGTGAGGTGTGTCTTGGCGGCCCGGTCGGCCTCGGTGGGGGTGGCGTAGTTGTACGAGAAGAGCTCGCCCACCGCCTTCGTCACCTGGCCCTTGACCTCGCTGGTGCGGGCCACGTCGGTGAGGGCGGTGTTGCGCACGGCCGGGTCGTCGCGCAGGGCCGCCGCCTCGCCGCCGGCCCAGGCGGCGACGCCGCCCAGCAGCACGGTGAGCGCGCCGAGCACCACGGGCAACCTGCGGCGGGGTGCCGGCGCCCGCGGCGGCGCCGGGGACCTGCCCGCGGGGCCGGGCGCGGCCCGGGTCGTGTGCGCGGCCGCCAGGCGGCGCTGCCGGTTGATGAGGTGTCGGGTCGTCGACGACATGCGGGGCTCCTCTTCGGTCCACTGGTCGCTGGCCGGTCCGCCGGCCGGTCCGCTGGTCAGTCCACGGGTTCCACGGCGGTGTTGCCGACCGGCGCCTGGCCGAGCGCGCTGAGCTTCCACCCCTCGGGGGTGCGGGTGAGTTCGCCGAGCAGGCGGCTCTGCTTCGCCGCGGGCTTGCCCCCGGACGGGGTCACGGTGATCCGCAGGGCGACCATCACGCGGGCCCGGCCGGCGCGCGTGTCCAGCTCGGTCACCGCGCCGGACAGCACCTTCGCGCTGGTCACGGTCTTGGCCTCGCGGATCTGCCGCTCGAACCGCGCGCGGCCCTCCGTCAGTTGGGTGCGCAGGTCGCCGGTGGCCGAGTCCTGCCAGGTGTCGAGCCCGCGGCGCAGGTCGCGGTGGTCGAGGGTGTTCATGTTCTGTACGGCCTGCTCCCCGGCGGCGAGGACCTCGTCCCGCGTCTTCGCGTACGCGGCCGAGTCGTCGTGCGCGGCCGCGTACCAGGACCAGCCGGCCCAGCCCGCCCAGCCGGCGCCGCCGACCGCGAGGAGGGCCAGGGCGAGGGCCGATGCCAGGAGCGGCTTCCCCGGCGTGGCGTTGCGCGTACGTTCCGAAAGCATGGGCATGGGTGTGACGGCCTCTCTAACGTGCGGTGATGTCGACGATCCGCCAGTGGCCGCCCCGTAGTTCGGCGGTGACGGACAGCTGGGCGGCGACCGTGGTGGCGGGTTTCCCGGCGCGCTGGGCGACCTGGTCGAGGAAGACCAGGAGGTGTGCGTCGCGGTCGGTGAGCCGCGTGACTCCGGCGCGTACGACATGGGTCGTGAGCGTCAGTTTCTGCCGTGCGGCCCGCTGCTCCACCTCGGCGAAGAGCGCCTCGTACTGCCGTGCCGCCTTGCCCGCGAGGAGCTGCCGCGCCGCCTGCCGGGTCGAGGCGGTGTCCTGCGGGGCGTACGAGAAGACCCGCCCGAGCGCGCCGCTGACGTCTCCGACGACCCGCTCGGTGGCCCGCGTGTCGGCGAGCGCGCGGTTGTCCAGGGCCGGGGAGTCCGCCAGCTCCTCGGTGCGCCAGAGCAGCCACCCTCCCGCCAGCAGCATCAGGACGGTGAGCAGGGCGGCGGCCGTGCGGCGGTACCGGAAGCTCCGGGCCCGGGCCTCTGCGCTCGTGGTCACCCCTCCCCCTTCCTCTCAGGCCCCGGCGGCGGGGACCGCGGTCAGCGCCGTGACCTTCCAGCCGTCGGGCGTACGGAGCAGCTCGGCCTCCAGCCGTCTGCGGTCCCTGGCCGACGGGCTGGCCTCCACCCGTACGGTCGCGATGAGGCGGGCGGTCCCGGCGCGGTGGTCGAACGCGGTGAGCGCGGCGTCGGTGACGGTCGCGCGCACCAACGTGCCGGACGCGTCCGGGGTGGGGCCGGTCCTGCTCAGCTCCTCGCGCAGCTCCCCCGCCGACACCTCCAGCCATGCGCGCCGGCCGGGGCTGTTGAGCACGGCCAGATGCCGTTGCCCGGTCGTGAGGGCGGTGTCCCGCGCCTCGGCGTAGGCGCGGTCCTCATCGCGGGCGGTACGCGCGTACGACCATCCGGCGGCGCCGCAGAGCAGCGCCGCGACGAGAAGGGCCGCCCACCACCCGTACCGGGTCAGATGCGTCCCCGTCCTCATGGGCGTCCGCCCCGGGGCGCGTTCGCGGAGCCGCGGACGTTGACGCCGCTGGAGGGCGGTGCGGTGCAGCGCGCCTGGGTGTTGAGGGCGGGCGGGGCCGACAGGTCGAGGCCGTTGCGGTAGGGCGTCCCGCCGTAGCCGGTGGTGCAGGGCAGTGGCTGGAAGAAGGTCACCGACATGCCGAAGTTGGCGCCCTGAGGGGTGACGGCGGTCGCCCCGGCGGCGGCGAGGGCGGGCATGGTGACCAGGAACTCCTCCATGCCGCGCTGGCGTGTCACGGCCACCTCCGAGACGGTGAGGAGGTTGGCGAGGACGACTCCGAAGGCCGGGTCGAGGTCCTTCAGCAGTGCGCTGACCTGGCCGGCCGCACCGGGCGCGGCGGCGATGAGCCGGCGCAGGTCCGCGTCGGAGCGCTTGAGCTCCGCGGCGAGCTCCCGGGCGCCGGAGGCGAAGGAGGTGAGGGCCTCGCCCTCCTCGGCCTGGGTGCGCAGGACCGTCTCGGCGTCGATCACCAGCCGGGTGTTGGCGGGCAGCGCCTTGTCGGCGGCGCGTACGAAGGCGTCGCCGCCGTCCAGCAGCGCCTGGAGGTCGTCGCCGCGGCCGTTGAGTGCCGTGCCGAGTTCGTCGACGACCGTGCGCAGCGACTCCAGGTCGACGGAGGCGGCGAGGTCGCCGATCCCGCTGAGCACGGTGGTGACGGGCGGCGGCGTACGGGTGTCGGAGCGCGGGATGACGGTGCCGTCGCGCAGGTACGGGCCGCCGGAACCGGCCGGCCGCAGGTCGATGTACTGCTCGCCGACGGCCGACAGCCCGGCGACGACGGCTTCCAGATCCGCCGGGATGGGGGGCGCCGAGTCGTCGATGCGCAGCTCGGCCTCGACTCCGTCACCGGTGAGCTCGATGGGGCCGACGCGCCCCACGGAGACACCTCGGTAGGTGACGTTGGAGTGGGTGAACAGACCTCCTGTCGCTTCGAGTTGGACGCGGACCGTGTAGTAGTCGCGGAAGCCCGCGTACCGGCCGAGGTCGGCGTACCGCACGCCGACGTAGCCGAGGACGACGACGGCGATGAGGAGGAAGGCGAGGTTCTTCAGCCGGATGGCGAGGGTCGGCATCAGTTCCTCCCGGCCGACGGCAGCGGTAGGGGCAAGGGCAGGGGCAGGGGTGGCCCGGCGGCCGCCGGGTCCTGTGGCGGGACCAGCGGTGGTACGAGCTGGGTGCCGGGTGCGGCGGCGACGTCGAGGTAGACGTTGAGGTAGTCGCCCTTGACGCCGCGCAGCACCTCGTCGGTGAACGGGTAGGTGAGCAGCACCTGGAGCGAGTCGGGCAGCGCCTTGCCCGCATCCGCCAGCGCCCGCAGGGTCGGCCCGAGCGCCTTGAGGTCGGCGACCAGGTCGGCCTTGGTGCGGTTGACGGTGTCGACGGCGACGGTGGAGAGCGTGTCGAGGGCGCCGAGCATGGTGAGCAGGGAGGCGCGCTGGCGCTCCAGCACCTTCAGGCCGGGGCTGAGTCCGGTGAGCACCTTGCCGACGTCCCGCTCGCGGGTGGCGAGGGTGGCGGAGAGCCGGTTGACGCCGTCGAGGGCCGCGGTGATGTCGGCCTTGTTGCCGTCCAGGCTGGTGACGAGGGTGTCGATGCGCGTGAGGAGGGACCGGACCTCGGTCTCGTTGCCGCGCAGCGCCTTGGAGAGCTCGGCGGTGATGGTCCGCAGCTGCTGGACGCCGCCGCCGTTGAGGAGCATCGACAGGGCACCGAAGACCTCCTCGACCTCGGGGTTGCGGTTGGTGCGGCTCAGCGGGATGCGGTCGCCGTGCGCGAGCGTGCCCCCGGCCGCCTTGGCGGGCGCGGAGAGGTGGATGTACTTCTCGCCGAGCAGGCTGGACTGCTCCAATCGCGCGTAGGCGTTGGCGGGCAGCCGTACGTCGCCGTTGACGCGCAGGGTGACCTGCGCCGACCACTCGTTACTCCCACCGGCTGCCAGGGCGATCCTCGTCACGCGGCCGACGGCGACGTCGTTGACCTTGACCGCCGCGTTCGGTACGAGGCTGAGGACGTCCGCGAACTCCGCGGTGACCTCGTACGGATGGTCGCCGAGGTCGGCGCCGCCGGGCAGGGGCAGTTGCTCGATGCCGGACAGCTCGGGGCCCGCCGGCGGGTCACAGCTCACGGCGGTCGCGGCGAAGCCGACGGCGAGGGC
Source organism: Streptomyces sp. NPDC030862 (assembly GCF_055571835.1). Lineage (NCBI taxonomy): Bacteria > Bacillati > Actinomycetota > Actinomycetes > Kitasatosporales > Streptomycetaceae > Streptomyces > Streptomyces sp. NPDC030862. Next base: position 665,737 of record NZ_JBVIEN010000001.1, read on the forward strand.
GAGGACGGCGGCCACGCCCGTGGTGGTCGTCGTGGTACGGGTGGTGGGTCGCTTCACCGCGCGGCTCCGTCCTCAGCCGTGCCGTAGACCTGGCCGACCGCGGGGAGCGGAAGGACGGGCAGGTCCTTGCGGCGGGCCGGTTCGACGGGGACCAGCCCCGGCGCACCCGAACCGCCGGAGCCGCCGGAGCCGCCGGAGCCCATGCTGAGCTCGTTGACGTCGGCGCGTCCGTTGAGGGTGCGGTGCAGCGGGTCGTACGCCTTGAGTGCGTTGCCCGCGGCGAGCGGCGCGGTGTCGAGGGCCTCGGCGAGCGAGGCGCGCTGGTCGGCCAGCGTGCGGGTGATCGGCAGCAGGATGTCGACGTTCCGCTTCAGGCTGCCGCGGTTCTTCTCGATGAAGGTCTTCACCTGGGTGAGGGCGGTGGAGAGCTCCTTGAGGGCGGCGGCGAGGTTCTCCTTGTCCTCGGCGAGGAAGCCGGTGACGGTGGCGAGCCGCCGCTCGGCCGTGCGCACCTCGCCGTCGTTGTCCTTCAGCATGGTGGTGAAGGACTGGAGGTACGCGAGGGTGTCGAAGAGGTCGTCGCTGCTGGAGTCGAGGGTCTTGGCGGCCTTGCCGAACTGCTCGATGGAGTCGCCTATCGCCTTGCCGTTGCCCCGGAGGTTGGCGGCGCCGGTGTCGAGCAGGTCCGCGAGGGCGCCCTGGGCGTTGGCCCCGTCGGGGCCGAGTGCCTCGCTGAGCTGGTTGATCGACGCGTAGAGCTGGTCGATTTCGAGGGGTGTGGCGTTGCGGGCGGCGGGCAGGACGGCTCCGTCGCGCAGCCGGGGCCCGCCCGTGTAGGCGGGGGCGAGCTGGATGTACCGGTCGGAGACGATGCTGGGGGCGACGAGTACCGCGTGGGCGTCGGCCGGGACGCGGACGCCCTCGTCGAGCAGGAGCGTGACCTCGACCTCCTTGCCCTTCGGGCGGACCGCTCCGACGGTGCCGACCTTGACGCCCAGGACGCGTAGGTCGGAGCCCTCGTACACCCCGGTGGCCCGGTCGAAGTAGGCCGTGACGCGGGTGGTGTGCGCCGCGTCGAGGGCCTGGAGGCCGGAGGCCGCCGCGACCGCGACGACGGCGAGGCCGGCGCCGAGGCCGATGGCGCGTCTGAGGTTCACCTGGCACCCCCTGTGGGCTTGGGCGGCATGCATCCGGTGGCCGGGGGCGTGCCGGGCGGGAGGTAGTTCCTGGGGACGAGGCCGCAGACGTACGTGTCGAGCCAGCGGCCGTTGCCGAGGGTGTTGCCGACGAGCCGGTAGTACGGGCCGGCCAGGGCCAGGGTGCGGTCGAGGCTCTGCCGGTTCTTCAGCAGGACTCCGGTGACCCGGCTCAGGGACTCCAGGGTGGGGCCGAGCTGCCGGTTGTTGTCCTGGACGAGCCCGGTGAGCTGGGTACCGAGGTTCCGGGCGCCGGTGAGGAGCTGGTGGATGGCGTCGCGCCGGGCCTGGATCTCGCCGAGCAGCAGGCCGCCGTCCTCCAGGAGGGTCTCGAAGCTGCTCTTCTTGGTGGCCAGGGTCTTGGCCAGCTGCTTGCTGCCCTTGAGGAGCTCGGCGAGCTGGGTGTCGCGCGACGACACGGTCCGCGACAGCGCCGACAGGCCCTCGGCGGCGCTGCGCACGTCGGGCGGGGCGTTCTCGAAGGTGGCGGAGAGGGCGTCGAAGCTCGCCGCGAGCTGCCGCGTGTCGATGGCGTTGAGGGTGTCGCCGAGGCCGTTGAGCGCCTGGGTGACGTCGTACGGGGACGTGGTGCGGGACGCGGGGATGCGGGTGGCGGGGTTCTGACGGCGGGTGCCGAGCGGGTCGACGGCGAGGTACTTCTCGCCGAGGAGCGTCTTGATGGCGATGGCGGCGGTGCTCGCGTCACCGATCCAGGTGCCGTCGTCGACCTCGAAGGTGACCTTGACCTTGGCGCCGTCGAGGGCGACGCCGGTCACCGCGCCGACCTTGACGCCGGCGACGCGCACCTCGTCGCCCTCGTCGAGGCCGGCGGCCTCGGTGAAGTCGGCGGTGTACGCCGTACGGGCCACGAGAGCGTCGATCTTGTACGCGCCGAGGCCGATGAGGGCGAGGACGAGGAGCCCGACGAGACCGGTGAGGACGGGGTTGCGTTCCCGTACGGGCGTGAGGCGGAAACGGGGACGGGTCCGGGGCACGCGCGGTGCGAGGAGGCGGAAACGGGGCCGGGGCACGCGTGCTGCGAGGAGGCGTCTCATCCGCGGCACCTCGCTTCCGTGAGCGGGATACCGGTGGGCGGCTTCGAGCCGTCGGAGGTGGTGACACCCGTGACGGTGGCCTCGCAGAGGTAGAGGTTGAGCCACGACCCGTACGAGGCGAGCCGCCCGATGGCCTGCATCTTGGCGGGGCTCTTGCGGAGGAAGTCCTCGATCTGCGGGGTGCTCTTAGCCAGTTGGCCGGAGAGGCGGCCCAGTTGGCGGATGTCCTCCTTGAGCGGGGCGCGGCCGTCCTCGAGGAGCCCGGCCGTGACGGTGGTGAGCGAGCCCATGGCGGTGATGGCCGCCCCGAGCGGTTCGCGGTCGCCGGCGAAGCCGCTGACGAGCTGCTGGAGGGTGACGACGAGGTCGTTGAAGTTCTCTTCGCGGTCGTTGACCGTCTGCAGCACCGTGGTGAGGTTCCGGATCACCTCACCGATCACCTTGTCCTTGGCCGCGACGGTGCCGGTCAGCGAACCCACGTGCCGCAGCAGCGAGTCGACGGTGCCGCCCTCCCCCTGGAGGACCTGGACGATGGAGCCGGCGAGGCTGTTGACCTCGGTCGGTGAGAGTCCCTCGAAGAGCGGCTGGAATCCGTTGAAGAGCTGGGTGAGGTCGAGGGCGGGAGTCGTCCGCTCCAGCGGGATGACGGCACCGGGCGGCAGGGTCCGCCCGACGGGGCCGGTGCCCCGGTCGAGGTCGACGTACCGCTGGCCGACCATGTTCAGGTACTTGATCGACGCGGTGGCGGAGGCGGGCAGTGCCCGTCCCTTCTGGACGGTGAAGCCGACTTCGGCGACGCGCCGGTCGACGACGCGGATCGACGAGACCTGACCCACCTTCACCCCGGCGATCCGCACGCTGTCGCCTTCGACGAGGCCGGTGACGTCCGAGAAGCGGGCACGGTACGCGCTGGTCTCGCCGACCCCGGTGTTGGCGATGGACAGCGCCAGGACGGCGGTGGCGAAGACGGTCACCACGATGAAGGCGAGCGACTTGGTGAGCGGCCCGGCGAGGGAGCGGCGCTTCACTGCAGGGTCACCTCCGCTCCACGGAAGAGGGGGCCGGTCAGGACGGTGGACCAGTCGGGCAGCGCCTGGGGCGCGGTCCCGAGGCCCGGGGCGATGAGTTCGTTGACGAGCTGGTTCTCCTGCGGGGAGTTGGGCAGGCCCAGTCCCTGGGCGCGGTCGCTCACGCCGGCGGCGCCGCCGGGCTTCCCCGTGTACGGGACGGAGTAGCAGTGCGGCCCGCCGTTCGCCTCGTACACGGGCCGGTCCTTGCCGGGCACGTATGCGCCACGGGACGGCACGGTCCGGACGGTGACGTGGAGCCCCGGCTCGTCGGTGCCCTTGCCGAGCGCCCGGTCCATCGCGGGGACGAAGCCGGCGAGGGTGCGCAGGGTGCAGGGGTAGGAGGAGGCGTAACGGCCGAGCAGCTCCAGGGTGGGGCGCGAGGTGGCGGAGAGACGGATGAGGTTGTGCCGGTTCTCGCGCAGGAAGGCCGTCAGGTCGCGGGCGGTCGCCGTCGTGGCGCCGTACAGCCGGGAGAGCTGTGCCTGCTGCTCGGCGAGGGTGCCGCTGGTGGTGGTGAAGTCGGTGAGCGCGTCGAGGATGTCGGGCGCGGCGTCCCCGTACACCCGGCTGACCTCGACGAGGTGGGTGATGTCGCGGTTGAGGGCGGGCAGATGGGGGTTGAGCTTCTTCAGGTGCGCGTCGAGCGTGACGAGGGTGCGGCCGAGCTGCTCGCCGCGGCCTTCGAGCGCCTGGGCGACGGCCGTGAGGGTGGCCGACAGTTTCTCCGGCTTCACGGCGGTGAGCAGGGGGAGTACCTGGTCCAGGACCTGTTCGAGTTCGACGGCGTTGGCGGAACGGTCCTGCGGGATGGTGGCGCCCGCCGCGAGCGTACGCGGTGAGGAGGTGGCGGCCGGTGGTACGAGGGCGACGAACCGTTCGCCGAAGAGGGTGGTGGGCAGCATCTGGGCGGTGACGTCCGCCGGGATGCGGTCGAGGTGGCCGGTGCGGATGGCCAGGGTGAGGCGGGCGCCGGTGCCGTCGGCGCGGATGTCGCGCACCTCGCCGACGACCACGCCGCGCAGCTTCACCTCGGCGCCGCGGTGCATCTCGTTGCCGACGCTGGCGGTGAGGACGGTGACGGTGGCGTCGCGGCTGAACTCCTTGTCGTACACGGCGACCGACAGCCGGATGAGGAGGACGGGGACGAGCAGGAACACGGCCCCGGCGAGGCGTCTGCGGAGGGTGCGGGCGTGGGTCCGCGTGGGGGTGCGCGTGTTCATCCGGCCACCTTCACGGTCGTGGTCGCGCCCCAGATGGCGAGCGAGAGGAAGAAGTCGGTGACGCTGATCAGCACGATGGCGTTGCGTACGGAGCGACCGACGGCGACCCCGACGCCCGCGGGGCCGCCGTGGGCGTGGAAGCCGTAGTAGCAGTGCGCGAGGATCACCATCACGCTGAAGATCAGCACCTTGAGGATGGAGAGCAGCACGTCGTCCGGGGAGAGGAACAGGTCGAAGTAGTGGTCGTACGTGCCCGCCGACTGGCCGTTGAAGAGCACGGTGACCGCGCGGGAGGCGGCGTACGAGGAGAGCAGGCCGATCGCGTAGAGCGGGATGATCGCGACGACGCCCGCGATGATGCGGGTGGTGACGAGATACGGCATCGAGCGCAGGCCCATCGCTTCGAGGGCGTCGACCTCCTCGTTGATGCGCATCGCGCCGAGCTGCGCGGTGAAGCCGGCGCCGACGGTGGCGGAGAGGGCGAGTCCGGCGACGAGCGGGGCGATCTCGCGGGTGTTGAAGTAGGCGGAGACGAAGCCGGTGAAGGCGGAGGTGCCGATCTGGTTCAGCGCGGCGTACCCCTGGAGGCCGACGACGGTGCCCGTGAACAGCGTCATGGCGACCATCACGCCGATGGTTCCGCCGATGACGCCGAGGCCGCCGCTGCCGAAGGCCACCTCGGCGAGGAGGCGTTGGACCTCCTTCAGGTAGCGGCGCAGGGTGCGCGGGATCCAGAGCAGCGCCTTGACGTAGAAGAGGAGCTGGTCGCCGGAGCGGTCGAGCCAGGCGAGGGGCGAGGCCATGGTCAGGCCCCCTTCGCCGGGACGATCTGGAGGTAGATCGCGGTGAGCACCATGTTGACGAAGAAGAGGAGGAGGAAGGTGATGACGACGGACTGGTTGACGGCGTCGCCGACACCCTTGGGGCCGCCGCGCGGATTCAGGCCCCGGTGGGCGGCGACGATGCCGGCGAGGAATCCGAAGATCAGTGCCTTGATCTCGCTGATCCAGAGGTCGGGCAGTTGGGCGAGGGCGGAGAAGCCGGAGAGGTATGCGCCCGGGGTGCCGCCCTGCATGATGACGTTGAAGAAGTAGCCGCCGAGGGTGCCGACGACGGAGACCATGCCGTTGAGGAGCACCGCGACGAGCATGGTCGCGAGCACGCGGGGCACGACGAGCCGCTGGACGGGCGAGACGCCCATGACCTCCATGGCGTCGAGCTCCTCGCGGATCTTCCGCGAACCGAGGTCGGCGCAGATGGCGGAGCCGCCGGCGCCGGCGATGAGCAGGGCCACGATCAGCGGGCTGGCCTGCTGGATGACGGCGAGGACGCTGGCGCCGCCGGTGAACGACTGGGCGCCGAGCTGCTGGGTGAGCGAGCCGACCTGGAGGGCGATGACCGCGCCGAACGGGATCGACACCAGGGCGGCGGGCAGGATGGTGACGCTCGCGACGAACCAGAACTGCTCGACGAACTCCCGGAACTGGAAGGGCCGCCGGAAGACGTCGCGGGACACGGTGACGGCGAGCGCGAAGAGCTCGCCGCTCTCGCGGAGGGGCGCGAGCAGGCGCGAGGGCGCCGGGGCGTGAGGGTTCGGGGCTTCGGCCGGTACGGGCTCGGACGGTACGGGCCCGGCCGGTACGGGCCCGGACGGTACGGGCCCGGCCGGTACGGGCTCGGACGGTACGGGCTCGGGCGCCGGGGCCTTGACGGGCGGGGCGCCGGGCGCCGGGTGTTCGGGGGTCATGAGGCGGGACCGCCGGCCGGGGCGTAACTGCGCAGGATGGCCGACCTGGCGGCTTCCGGGAGGTCCGACAGCATCCCGAGGACCCTCTCGCGACGGCGCAGTACGGCCGCGCGGGTCGGCATGCCGGGCGAGGGCTCCAACTGCGGTGCCAGCGGACGGGGTTGCGGCGGGTACGGAGCGGAGGCGCGCTGTTCGCGCGCGAGGGTCGCGGCGTCCTTCTCCTCCGACATGCCGATCGGCCCCTCGCGCCGTCCGGCGAGGAATTGAGCCACGACCGGCTCGTCGCTGGTGAGCAGCACTTCGCGCGGCCCGAAGGTGACGAGCCGGCGCCGGAAGAGCATCCCCATGTTGTCGGGAACGGTCGCCGCGATGTCGAGATTGTGCGTGACGATGAGCATCGTCGCGTCGATCTGCGCGTTCAGGTCGATGAGCAGCTGTGAGAGATACGCGGTGCGCACGGGGTCGAGCCCGGAGTCGGGTTCGTCGCACAGGATGATGTGCGGGTCCAGGACCAGCGCCCGGGCCAGGCCCGCGCGTTTGCGCATGCCGCCGGATATCTCGCCGGGGAGTTTCCCTTCGGCGCCGATGAGGCCGACCATGTCCATCCGCTCCATGACGATGCGGCGGATTTCGGACTCCTTCTTGCGGGTGTGTTCGCGGAGCGGGAACGCGACGTTGTCGAAGAGCGTCATCGAGCCGAAGAGGGCTCCGTCCTGGAACATCAGACCGAAGAGCTTGCGGGTTTCGTAGATGTCGCGTTCCGGGCTGTTGACCATGTCGACACCATTGATGAGGACGCGGCCGCGCTCGGGTTTGACGAGCCCGATGATGGATTTCAGGAAGACGGTCTTCCCGGTGCCGGAGGGCCCGAGCATGACGCTTACCTCACCGGCGGGCAGGGTGAGGGTCACGTCCTGCCAGATGTTCTGTTTGCCGAAGGATTTGGTGAGCCCTTCGACGACCACTTCTGTTCCCATCCCACCACAACTCCAGACAGACGCCGCTCGTGCTGAGGAAGTGACAAAAGTGCACCGGGGAAAGCGCACGTTACGGTGACGGTGAAGGCACGGACAAGCGTTCCGCCGGCGCTTTCCGGGGTGACCCGCGCGTTTGTCATCGAGTGACAGATCCGCCGGCGGAATTTGTCGCCCGGTGCGTATCGGCCGGGACGCCCCACCCTCAGCGCTCGGGCCGCGGCCTCGGCGGGTCGGGGCAGTGCGGGCTGCCGGGCGCGCAGAGCGGGCCCTGCGTCATCTTCATGTAGTTGCCCGCGCCGGAGAGCGACGCGGTGAAGAGCCGGTCCAGGTCCTCACCCGTCCGCACTCCCGCCCCCGCCCCCGCGCCCGCCCCTGCTCCGGCGCCTGCTCCCGCCCGGCATCCGCGGAAGTCCGGGAGCGTCGCGGTGGCCGTCAGCGGGCCGCCACCGGCGACGGTGTACCCGTGGGGCCGGCCGTCGACGTCGTTGTAGCCGCGGCCGGTCAGGACCAGGTCCATGGGGCGGGCCGAGCGACAACGGGGGCCGACGTCGAGGGGGGTGCCGTTGACCTTCACGTCGTACAGCCGGATCCAGACCTTGCCGGTGACCGTGGACACCTCCGGCTGCCGCCCCTGCTCGTCCAGGGGGTAGCCGTGGGTGACGATCTCCATCGGCCCGACCGCGGTCAGCTCCACGGTGGCGGTGGTGGGCATGAAGCCGAAGGTCAGGAAGGTCGAGGTCGCGGGCGGAAGTTGCGGCTTTCCGCGGTGATCGAACCGGACATCGCTGTAGACGGCGAAATACGGCCCTTCCGGAGGGTTGCAGGTGAGCAGCTGATAGGCCTTCAGCATGTTCACGCGCAACATGCCCGGCTCTTTGAGGAAAATGGCCCCACCGAGCTTCCGGACATTCGAGTAGCCGGCGATGTATCCGTGCGCCGGAGTCGGTTCCAGCGGGAAGGGCGGTTCTTCGACGCATTCCCCTCCGTCACCCTTTTCGCCGGCCCTTCCACCGGCCCCTCCGTCGGCCTTTCCGTCGGCCTTGCCGCCCCCGGGCTCTTCGCCGCGGCCGGGCTGCTGCGCCGGGCCGCCCGGCTCCTCCACCACCGGAGGCCTCGGCCGCTCCCCCGGGTCGGGCCCGGACGGCGTCGCGGGGACGGTCGCCGCCGTCACGGCGACCCGCGCGAACTCGGTCTTCTCGCCCGGCTCGGGTGTGCACGCGAGGGACAGGTTCGGCGGTGTGGTGGGCCGGTCGTCCGCCCCCCGCGCCAGCAGGTCCAGCGAGACGGCGCCGGCCGAAAAGGCGAGTTCACCCGCGGAACGGGCGGTGACCGTCGGCACGGCGCCCCGCGCCTCGATCGTGTACTCGCCCTGCGCGGGCACGGCCGTCTCCGGGGCCGACAGCTGCGCCCAGGGCGCCTCCACGGTCTCGGAATCCGGGGCGTCCTGGGTGACGAGCGTGGTGAGGCGGGCGACCCCGCCGGTCTTCGCCGCGCCCACTGCGGCGAGATCGGCGACCGCCTCCGGCGACAGGCGCACGCCCACGGTGACGGATTCCGCCTGGACGGGCCGTCCGGCCCGCACCTGCCGGGGCAGGACCGCCGAGATCCGCACCGTCGCGACCCGCTCCCCGCCGCCGCCCGGCAGGACGCAGCGGTAGGCGAGGGCCCGGTCCACGGTCTGCCCGCCCTCGTCGGCGGCGGCGCCCGTACCGACGCCCGTACCGGGAACGAGCCCCGCGACCAGTACGACGGCCCCCATCGCCACCGTACGGCGCAGGCCCCGTCGCCCGTGCGCTGCCTCGCTCATACCGTCGCGCCCTCTCTCGAAGTCCCGAAGTCCGAAGTCCGAAGCCCGAAGTCCCGGAGTCCCGAAGTCCCGGAGTCCCGGAATCCGAAGCCCCGGAGTCCCGACCGCGCGGCCGGACGTGAGCCGTCCGCGCGGCGGGGCAGCAGTCGGCCGTCCGCCCCTCGACGGGCCTTACGGGCTGGTGACCGTGAGGATGGGCGTGACCTTGTACTGGGCGCGGAACGTCGCCACGTTGCCGTTGTTCAGCAGACCGGCGCACGCACCGGTGACCTCGGAGATCGTCAGGGCGGGCGTCGCGTCGTCCGCGATGCTCAGGACACCGGTGGCGTTCGTGTACGAACCGGTGTTGGCCGCCCCCTTGATGCGTGCGGAGCAGGTGCCGGCGATGCTGGTGCCGGTCAGCTTGACGTCGATGGCGGTGATGTTGCCCTTGGTCACACCCGCGCTGTACGTGCTGCCGTTGAGTGACATGGGGGCGTTGCTCGTGGCGATCCAGGTGGAGCCGAGCGGGCCGGTGCACTTGGAGGCCGAGTTGCCGAAGGTGGCGTTCTGGATGATGGCCAGGCCGATGCCGTCGGAGTCGACGCCGTCCACGGCGGTGCCGGACGCGGCGATGGTCCGACAGGTGACCTGCGCGCCGGTGGACTTGTTGGTGAGCACCGCCGTCGTCCCGGCGACGTTCACGGCGGTGAACTTGTCGTCGGCGGCGGGGTTGGTGACGGTCCACGAGGCCTGTGCGGCCGCCGAGGCATTGGTGGCGGTGACTCCGGCCGCGCCGAGGAGCGCGGCGGCGGCGATGGCGGACAGTTTCGTCATGCGTCGCATGGGTGTTCCCTCCTGGGGATTCGGGCGTACCCGATGGACCGCTTTCCGTCCCCGCGCGGCTCTTTCGGGTGGGGGGTACGGAAAGCGTGAGCGGCTCACTTCTCAGAACGCGGCGCCGATATGTCCCGCTCCATCGGCCGCCGGGCGTAAGCACCTTGCGCCAGTGACGCTACGAGCGGGTAACCAAGCGCGCAATACTCGGCCGACGGTTTTCCGCGGCGCCCTTACTCGCCGGTATTTTCTTGTCGTCACCGGAGCAGATCGCCACGCTTTCTTGTTGAGAAGTGAGCAGCTCCCCGTCGCTCCCGTCTTCGGCCCTCGCCGGGTCCGGCCACCCCCCAGGCCACCCCGGGGCCGCCCCGGGCCGCCCGCGGCAATCCCCGGCGCCCCCGGCCACCGTCCGGCTTCGGCCAAATCACCGCGGCGGACCCCCGGTGGCTGTCCCAACTACTGCGCGGCCCGGACCTCCTGGACTATGTTCGGGCCCCCACGAAGTGCCACCGGAAGTGCTCGGACCGTCGATCCGCGGGAGCGCTCTCACCGCCCACGCCCGCTCCCACCCCCACCGGACGTCCGGAGAACGAGGGGACAGCCGCATGCCCAGAACCACCCAGCCGTCGGACGCGGGCGAGCCGCTGGGGCAGCTCCCCCAGGAGTTCGCCGCCATCATCAGGCCCGAACTGCCCAGCCTGGTCACGGAGATCGGCATCGAGGTCACCCGGGCCTACCCCGAGTACGCGCGATTACTCAACGGCCCCTACCGGCAGGCGCTCCAGTACGGCGTCGAGCAGAACATCGCCGCCTTCGCCGAGCGTGTCGCCTCCCCTTCCGCCCCCACGACGCTGCGCGACGAAGTGTGCCGCCGGTTCGGCCGGTTCGAGGCGTACGAGGGCCGGAGCCTGGAGACCCTCCAGGGCGCGTACCGCCTCGGCGCCCGGGTCGCGCTGCGGCGCGCGAAGAAGGTCGGCCGGCGCTACAACCTCTCCCCGACGCTGCTGCTGAGCTTCGCCGACGCCCTCTTCGCGTACGTCGACGAGCTGGAAGCGCTCTCCCGCGAGGGCTACCTGGAGGTGCGGGCGCAGGCCGACGCGCGCTCGGAGCTGCTGCGGAGAAGGCTGCTGCACCTCGTGCTGTCGGGGCCGCCCCTGCCGCGTACGGCCCTCACCGAGTTGTGCGAGCAGACGGGCTGGACGCTGCCCGAGCTGGTCACACCGGTGGCGCTGCGCTCCCCCGCAACGCTCCCCCCGTCGGTGCTGGACAACGATGTCCTGCTGGACCCGGCCGACCCGCAGCCGCTGCTGCTCATTCCCGGCGCCGTGGACGACGCCCGCCGCCGCATGCTGGAGGCGGCCCTGCCGGCCGTACGCGCCGCCGTGGGCCTCACCGTGCCGACCGCCTCCGCCGCCGACTCGCTGCGCTGGGCACGGCGCGTGCTGGAGCTCATCGACACGGAGGCCATCGAGGACCGGGCGCTGGCCTTCTGCGCGGACCACCTGGTGACGCTGTGGCTGCTCGCCGATCCCGCGCTCACCGAACAGCTCGCCGAACGTGAACTGGCGCCGCTCGCCGCGCTCACCCCGACCCGCCGCTCCCGGCTCGTCGAGACGTTGCGGGTCTGGCTGGAAACCCGCGGAACGGCGGCCCAGATGGGCCGGCTGCTGGAGGTGCACCCGCAGACGGTGCGCTACCGGATGCGGAGCCTGGAGCACCGGCTGGGCGGGCGGCTCACCGATCCGGAGGCCCGGTTCGCGCTGGAGGCGGTGCTGCGGGCCCTCCATCTGCGGAGCGGGCGGCCGGGCGGCCGGGGCCGCTGATCGGAGGGCGTACGCGCCCGTGACTGGTGCGCCCGGGTGAGAAACGGTTGCAGCACAGATACAAACCCGCGGGAAAACCGGGATACGCGTCCTGTACTCATGGAGGGAGCACCGCATCGGACCGCTGCCGCCGAGCAGCGGGCAGCAAGCAGCAAAGGACCTGACGTGACCGCCTCGCCCCTCGTGCCCGTCCCGATCCCCGACCGTGTCGCCGCCCTGATCGGGTCGTGCATGCCGATCGGCATCCTGCAGGCGGAGATCGACGCCGAGTGCGCGGCCCGCGAGGTCCGCCGCTTCCGCTTCCCGATGTGTCAGGAGGACCAGGCGGACCGCGAGCACGCGCTGGCGCTGCTGGCCAGGGCCAACAAGGTGCTCGGCGCATACAACCCGGGCCTGCTCCTGCGGCCGGGCGGGGCCGCCCTCTGAGCCCGCCGGGGCGCGTGCCACAGTGATCCCATGATCACCATCGGAAAGCTGGAACCGTCCGACCGGGAGGCCTGGGAGGCGCTCTTCCGCGCGTACATCGACTTCTACCAGAGGGTGGAGCCGCCGCAGATGTACGAGCGGGCCTGGCGTGAGTTCCAGGCCGACACGCGGATGCACGCCCTCGGGGCCCGGCTGGACGGCCGCCTCGTGGGCATCACCCACTTCTTCGTGCACGCCAACACCTCGGGTCCGGACGTGTGTTACCTCCAGGACCTGTTCACCGCGGCCGACGTACGCGGCAGGGGCGTGGCGCGGGAGCTGATCGCCGCCGTGACCGAGTGGGCGCGCGAGCAGGGCTGCGTGCGGGTGTACTGGAACACGCACGAGTCCAACGCGACGGCCCGGCGGCTGTACGACAAGGTGGCCGAGAACCGGGGCTTCATCCGGTACCAGATCGAACTGACCTAGGGCCTGATCCGGAGGACAGGCCCTAGGGGGTGTCACCGGTCCGGACCGTGCCCGCATGCGCGGGTGCTCCGCCGGTGTGAGGGTGCAAGCGTGACGACGACCACGCAGCAGGGGCCGGTGGCGACGCCGCCGGTGCTCGACGCCCGGCAGCGGAACATCGTCTTCGTGACGATCATGCTCGGGGTGCTGCTGGCCGCGCTCGACCAGACGATCGTCGGTACGGCGCTGCCCACGATCGTCGCGGACCTGGGCGGCGCCGCGCACATGTCGTGGGTCGTCACCGCGTACCTGCTGGCGGAGACGGTCGCCACCGTCCTGGTCGGCAAGTTCGGCGACCTCTTCGGGCGGAAGGTCGTCTTCCAGGTCTCGGCGGTCGTCTTCGTCGCCGGTTCGTTCCTGTGCGGCCTGGCCGCCAACATGCCGCTGCTGATCCTCTGGCGCGGGGTACAGGGCGTCGGCGCGGGCGGGCTGATGGTGACGTCCATGGCGCTGATCGCGGACGTCATCCCGCTGCGCGAGCGCGGGAAGTACCAGGGCGCGATCGGCGCGGTCTTCGGGGTGTCGACGGTGATCGGACCGCTGCTCGGCGGGCTGTTCACCGACCACCTGTCCTGGCGGTGGGCGTTCTACGTCAACGTCCCCATCGCCGTCGTCGTGGTGCTCGCGGCGGCCCGCACCATCCCGGCCGTCAGGTCCCCGTCCCGGCCGGTCATCGACTACCCCGGCATCGCCCTCGTCGCGGTCGGGGCGAGCGCGCTGATCCTCGCCACCAGCTGGGGCGGCAACGAGTACGCGTGGGGTTCGCCGGTCATCGTCGGGCTGTTCGTGGGCGGGCTCGTCGCGCTCGCGCTGTTCTGCGTGGCTGAAACGCGGGCCGTGGAGCCGATGCTGCCGATGCGGCTGTTCGGCAATCCGGTCTTCACCGTGTGCTCGGTGCTCAGCTTCATCGTGGGCTTCGCCATGCTCGGCGCGATGATCTTCCTTCCGTCGTACCTCCAGTACGTCGACGGCGACTCGGCCACCGTCTCCGGCGTCCGTACGCTGCCCCTGGTCATCGGGCTGCTCATCGCCTCCGTCTACAGCGGCAACGTGACCAGCAAGACCGGCCGCTACCGGGTCTTCCCGATCGTCGGCTCGCTGGTGATGGCGGTCGGGCTCTACCTGCTGTCCCTGATGGGGCGCGGGACGGACGCCTGGCTGGAGTCGCTGTACATGTTCGTGCTCGGCATCGGGATCGGCCTGTGCATGCAGGTGCTGACGATCGCCGTGCAGAACACCGTGGAGTACGCGGACCTCGGCACGGCCACCTCGGGCGTGACCTTCTTCCGCACGCTCGGCATGTCCTTCGGTACGGCGGTCTTCGGGACGATCTACGCCAACGCCCTGGCGCCGAACCTGCGGCAGGGCATCGGCGAGGCGGTGGCGGACGTTCCGGGCCCGGCGGCCCCGGCGGAGGCGGCGGCGCTGGCCCGCGCGGCACTCAGCCCGCAGGGTGTGCACGGGCTGCCGGTCGAACAGGCGGTGCCTCTGGTCGAGGCGTACGCGGACACCCTGCACACGGTGTTCCTGTGGACGGTGCCGGTGGCCGTGGTCGGCTTCGTGGTGTCGCTGTTCCTGCGGCAGGTACGGCTACGGGACGCGGCGCGCGTCACGGCGTCGGACATGGGCGAGGGGTTCTCGTCGCCGGTGGCGACGGCGGACTCGGCGCGGCTGCTGGAGCTGGCGGTGGGCAGGCTGCTGCGCCGGGTGGACCTGACGACGGTGCGGCGGGTGATCGAGGACTCCGACACACGGCTGGACGTGGCGGGCGCGTGGGCGGTGATGCAGGTGGAGCTGTTCACCCGCCTGGTGGGGCACGCGAGCCTGGGGCTGATCGCGGCGCGGCGGCGGGTGCCTCCGGAGGTGCTGGTTCCGGTCTTCGACCGGATGGCCGAGGAGGGGTACCTGACCCGGGCCGGGCACCTGTTCTCCCTCACCCAGGCGGGGGCGCGGGAGGCGGCGGTGATCAGCGATGCGTGGGCGCGCTGGCTGACGGACCGGCTCGAACGGGACAGCGACCGCCCGAGCGGCCCGGAACTTCGGGCGGCGACGGACACGATCGCCAAGCGCATGCTGGCGGAGGACCTGGCATCGGCCGACACCGCGCGGACCAGTGCCTGACCGGTCCCTGACCGGTGCCTGGCCGGTCCCTGACCGGTCCCTGACCGGTGTCTGGCCAGGGCTGATCAGTCGAGGAACGTCCCGTCCACGTAGACCCAGGCCCCGTCCTCCTTCTCGAACCGGCTCCGCTCGTGGAGCGCGCCGGGCTCGCCGCCGTGGGTGTAGCGGGCGACGAAGGTGACGGTGCCGGTCGTGTGGAACAGGGTGCCGTCCGTGGCCTCGGTGACCTCCAGCCCCGTCCAGCGCATGTCGGGGTCGAACTCCACGCGCGGCGGCCTCGTACGCGCGGCCCAGGTGCGCAGCAGGTACGGCTCGTCGCGGACGACGAAGGCGCTGTAGCGCGAGCGCATCAGCGACTCCGCGGTCGGGGCGTGGGCCTCCCCCGCGTGGAACCGTCCGCAGCAGGCCCCGTACGCGTCCCCGCGCCCGCAGGGGCAGGGCGCGTCGGCCCGTACGGCGGAGACCGCCGGTGCGGGGCGCGGTGGGGTGGTACGTCGGGGGGTGCGTCGGGCCATACGCCCCATTCTGCCCCGACGCGACGGAGCGGGCGCCGCCGGGTCGCGCGCCGCCGGGAACCGGGCGACGCGTAAGGAGAGTTCATGAGCCGACGGGGAAAACGTACGGGGACCGCCCACACGCCGCCGTGGCACACAGTCACGAGAACCCTACAGGTTGGCTGCGTACTGTCATACGGATCGAGAGCCGGCACGACGATGAACAAGATGATGAGACGAGGGAGAACCATGCACCCTTTCGCTTACGCCTACGCCCGTCCGCAGGAGAGCGCGGACGACGTCGACGTCACGGAGCTGTACACCTACGATGCCGCGCGCCAGCTGAACGTGCTGCCGGACGGCCGCCCCGCCATCGCCGAGCCCGCGATCCTGCTGGCCGCCGGCACCACCACGTCCAAGGCCGGTTCCCAGACCCACTTCGACGACTGAGCGGCCGGCGGCCCGCTCATGACCGTACTGATCCTGACCAGCCCTCAGGACGTCACGGCCGACATGGTGGTGGACAAGCTGCAGGCCCGGGGCGTCCCCCTGGTACGCCTCGACCCCGCCGACCTCCCGGGTGAGGTGGACCTGTCGGCCGAGTACGTACGCGGCGACTTCTACGGCTATCTGTCGGCGCAGGGCCGGATGGTCAGCTCCCGGGCCCTGCGCTCCATATGGATGCGCAGACCCGGCGAGCCGGCGGCGCACGCGCCCGAGCGCTCGGACTGGCTCGGTGCCGAGACCGCGCAGGCGTTGTACGGAATGCTGTACTCCACCACGGCACGCTGGATGAACCACCCCCGGCAGGCGGCGCAGGCCCGGCACAAGCCGTGGCAGCTGCGGCTCGCGCACCACAGCGGTTTCGCCGTGCCGCCCACCGTCGTCACGACCTTCCCGCGGGTGGCCGAGGAGTTCGCGGCGACGTACGGGCCGGTCGTGGTCAAGTCCCTCTCGGGGCCGCCGCGCGGCGGACCGCCGGTCGAGCTCCCGACCACGCTGCTCGGGCCCGGTACGGACTTCGCCGGCGTCGCGGCCGGCCCCACCCTGCTCCAGCAGTACGTGCCCAAGCGGGCCGACCTGCGGGTCACCTATGTGGGCGGACGGCTCTTCGCCGCCCGGAAGTCGTCCGCGCCCGGCCAGGTCGACGGGCGCTACGGCGACACCGGGCACCCCTGGCAGCCGGCCGAGGTACCGGACCGGATCGTCCGGGGCGTGCGCGACTACACGGACCTGGCCGGACTGGCGTACGCCGCCTTCGACTTCGCCGAGGACCTGGAGGGGCTGTGGTGGTTCCTGGAGTGCAACCAGGGCGGGCAGTTCGGCTTCGTGGAGGCGGAGACGGGCCAGCCGATCGCCGAGGCGGTCGCCTCCTGGCTGGCGCCGCATCACCCATCGGAGCGAACATGATCGAAGGTTCGCCCACCGGCGGCCGTGCGGGTGGCACCCTCTCGGACCATGACCGACACCAGCAGCAAGGCACATCTCTCGGCCCTCCGGGAGTTCCGGAGCATGGACGCGGACGGGGACGGCTCCGTCGGCCGCGACGACTTCCTGCGGGCCCCGCGCAGGCTCCTGGAGGAGCTCGGCATCCAGGAGGACGCGGGCAAGGGCCGCGCCCTCATGGACGCCAACGAGCGGCAGTGGGGCTTCCTGCTCTCGATCGCCGACAAGGACGAGGACGGCACCCTGACGGTCGACGAGTACACGGCCGCCCGCACCTCGCCCTCCTTCCGCGCCCCGCAACACCAAGGCGAGGGTGACGTCTCCGGGACACTGTTCGACGTCCTGGACGCGGACGGCGACGGCTCGATCGACCGCGACGAGTTCGTACGGGCGGCGGACTTCCTCGGCATGACCGCCGACGAGGCCGGGGAGTACTTCGCGCGGCTCGACGCCGACGGCAGCGGACGGGTCGACGGCAAGGAGTTCCTGAAGGCGGTGAAGCGCTTCTACACCAGCTGACCCCGGGCAACCCCCGGGCGGCCTCCGGGCGGCCCCGGACGTCCTCGCCCCGCCCCGCCTGGCGGAAACCGGCCAATGTGCGCCCAGTGCACTCCTGATCGGTTCCGGGCCGGGCGGGGCGGCCCTATGCTCCTGCGACCAACGTGACCGTTACCGCGGGTAAGGGGTGGGGCATGGAGCGTACGGGTACGACACGGCGTGGTTTCGTGGCGGGGGCCGCAGCAGCGGCCGGGGCCGTGGGGGCGGGGCTCCTCCCGGCCGGCCCCGCAGCGGCGGCCCCCGCGAAGGACTCGGCGGAGGCCGCGGCGGAAGGCGCGGCCGGCCGGTCCGTCGCGGTGTTCGGCGGCGGCGTCGCCGGCCTCACCGCCGCGCACGAGCTCGCGGAACGCGGCTTCCGGGTGACCGTCTACGAACGGCGCGCGCTCGGCGGCAAGGCGCGCAGCTTCGACGTACCGGGCAGCGCGAGGGGCGGGCGCAGACCGCTCCCCGCCGAGCACGGGTTCCGGTTCATCCCGGGCATCTACCACAACCTGCCGGACACGATGCGGCGCATCCCGTACCCCGGCAACGCGCGCGGTGTCTTCGACAACCTCGTCGCACCGCCCGAGATGATGTTCGCCCGCACCGGCCGCGAGGACCTGCGGATGGCCATCCCCTGGCCCGGGCACAAGCCGGCCGCCCTCACGCTCGACGACGTCCGCCGGGCGCTGACCGCCCTCGTCGAGACGGCCGCCGGGCTGCCGCCGCACGAGACCGCGTACTTCGTCAACCGCGCGCTCGTCTTCCTCACCAGCTGCGACGAGCGGCGCGACGAGGTGTGGGAGCGTACGCCGTGGTGGGACTTCACCCGGGCCGCGCGGATGTCGGAGACGTACCAGCGGATCCTCGCCATCGGCGTCACCCGCAACATCGTCGCGACGAAGGCCGAGGAGGCCAGCACCCGCACCGTCGGCACCCTCGGCGAGGCGTTCGTCTTCAACGCGCTCGGCCGCGGCGCGGACGGCCCCCCGGACCGCATCCTCAACGCCCCCACCAACGAGGCGTGGATCGACCCCTGGGAGGCCCACCTCCGCTCCCTCGGCGTGGAGTTCAGGATCGGCTGGACGCTGCGCGAGGTGCTGTACGGGGACGGGCGGGTCGGCGGCGCGCTGGTCGAGGACCCGGACGGGGTGCGCAAAAACGTCACCGCGGACCACTACGTCTGCGCGCTGCCGGTCGAGCACGCCCGCCGCACCTGGGGTCCGGCGCTGCGCGCGGCGGATCCGCAGCTGGCGCGGTGCGACAAGCTCCAGACGGACTGGATGACGGGCATCCAGTTCTATCTGACCGAGCGCCCGCCGCTCGTCCACGGCCACCTGAACTGCATCGACTCGCCCTGGTCGCTCACCGCCATCGCACAGGCCGAGCACTGGCCGCACCGGGACTTCCCCGCCGACTACGGCGACGGCGTGGCCGTGGACTGCCTGTCCGTCGACATCTCCGAGTGGGACAAGCCGGGGATCCTGTACGGGAAGACGGCCAAGCAGTGCACGCGCGAGCAGGTGGCCCGCGAGGTGTGGGCCCAGCTGAAGGCGGCGCTCAACGACACGGGCCGTACGGCGCTCAAGGACGGCGCGCTGCACTCCTGGTACCTGGACCCTGGCGTGGACGGCCTCGGCACCCCGAACCCGACCAACGAGGACGAGCTCCTCATCCACCCGGTCGGCACCTTCCACCACCGGCCGTCGGCCGCCACGGCGATCCCCAACTTCTACCTGGCGGGCGACTACGTCTCCGTCGACATCGACCTCGCGACGATGGAGGGCGCCAACGCCGCGGCCCGCCAGGCGGTCAACTCCCTGCTGGACCGCACGGGCTCGACGGCGCCCCGCTGCACGGTCAAGCCGCTGTTCCGCGCCCCGGAGATCGAGCTCCTCAAGCGCCACGACCGCACCCGCTACCGGCTGGGCCTGCGCAACGCCCTCGACCTGGGGTGACGTGGACGGCGTGCTTGTAGCGTTGCCGCCATGAAGCTGACGATTCTGGGCGGTGGCGGTTTCCGCGTACCGTTGGTGTACCGGGCGCTCCTCGGCGACCGCGGGCCGGGCCGGGTCACGCGCGTCACGCTGTACGACGTGGACGCCGGCCGGCTCGCGGCGATCGGCGGGGTACTGGCCGAGCAGGCGGCGGGCGTCCCGGAAGCGCCCGCGGTGAGCACCACCACGGATCTCGACGAGGCCCTGCGCGGCGCCGACTTCGTGTTCTCGGCGATCCGCGTGGGGGGTCTCGCGGGCCGGGCGGCCGACGAGCGGGTGGCGCTCGCCGAGGGCGTGCTGGGTCAGGAGACGGTGGGCGCGGGCGGCATCGCGTACGGGCTGCGCACGGTACCGGTCGCGACGGCGATCGCGCGGCGTGTCGCGGAGGTCGCGCCGGACGCGTGGGTCATCAACTTCACCAATCCGGCGGGGCTCGTGACGGAGGCCATGGCGCGGGTGCTCGGCGACCGGGTGATCGGCATCTGCGACTCCCCCGTGGGCCTGGGGCGGCGCGTGGCGCGGCTGCTGGGTGCCGACCCGGCGGAGGCGTGGTTCGACTACGTGGGCCTCAACCACCTGGGCTGGCTGCGCGGCGTCCGGGTGGGCGGGCGGGACGAGCTGCCGCGGCTGCTGGCGGACCCGGAGGCGCTGGGCTCCTTCGAGGAGGGCCGGCTCTTCGGCGCCGCGTGGCTGCGCTCGCTGGGCGCGATCCCGAACGAGTACCTGCACTACTACTACTTCAACCGGGAGGCGGCCTCGGCCTACCGGGACGCCGAACGGACCAGGGGCGCCTACCTGCGCGACCAGCAGGCGGCCTTCTACGGCTCCCCGTCCCTCGCCACCTGGCACCGCACCCTCGCCGAGCGGGAGGCGACGTACATGGCGGCCAACCGGGCCGCCGCGGGCGCCGGGGAGCGGGCCGCGGAGGACCTGGAGCCGGGCGGCTACGAGCAGGTGGCGCTGGCGCTGATGCGGGCCATCGCGCGCGACGAGCGCGCCACCCTCATCCTGAACGTCCGCAACCGTACGACGCTGTCGGTGCTGGACGCCGACGCCGTGGTGGAGGTGCCCTGCCTCGTGGACGCCAACGGCGCCCATCCGGTGGCGGTGGCGCCGCTTCCGTACCACGCCGTCGGTCTGGTGACGGCGGTGAAGGCGGTGGAACGCGAGGTGCTGGCGGCGGCGGAGAGCGGGTCGCGGGAGGCGGCGGTGAAGGCGTTCGCGCTGCACCCGTTGGTCGACTCGGTGGCGGTGGCGCGGCGGCTGCTGGACGCCTACGTGGCGGAGCACCCGGGCCTGGCGTATCTGGCCAAATCCTAGCCGTGTGGCGCGACAGCGCTCCCTTTACCGGGCGTGGGGCGCACCGTACGCTCCGGCCCCATGGTCTCCCCACGCCTCGGACGGGCCGCCGCGCTGACCGGTGCGGCCGCTCTCCTCGCCACCGCGCTGGTGGGCGCCGGTCCGGCCACCGCCGGGCAGCGCCCACCGGTCACCGAAGCCGCCACCGTCGTGCCCGTACAGACGACGGGTCCGGCCGACCAGCGGTTCAACCTGATCCTGCTCGGCGACGGCTACACCGCCGAGCAGCTGCCCGAGTTCCGGGCGGACGTCGAACAGCACCTCAACGTGCTGTGGAGCATCGAGCCGTTCGCGTCGTACCGCTCGTACGTCAACGTGTGGGCCGTGGAGGTCCCCTCGCGCGATTCGGGCGTGGACTGCGATCCGGGGCTGGACGCCCCGCGCCGCGACACGCCGTTGGGGATGGGCTTCTGGGGCGGCTGCGACGCGGACAGCGTGCAGCGGCTGCTCACCGTGGACGGCGGCGCGGCGAACGCGCTCGCCGACCTCGTCCCCGGTACGACGGGCGCCAACCGGCAGATCGTCGCCCTCGCCCACAGCGACACCTACGGCGGCGCGGGCGGCACGTACGCCACCGCGTCCGGCGGCAACGCCCTGTCCGCCCTGATCACCCCGCACGAGATCGGCCACTCGCTGGGCAGGCTCCAGGACGAGTACGACTACTACGCGCGGGGCGTCCCCGGTGGTGCGTACGAGGGCGGCGAGCCGGCGTCCGCGCACCACACGGTGCTGTCCGAGGCCGCGATGCGGGACCGGCGGGCCAAGTGGTGGCGCTGGCTGGGCGAGGAGAGCGAGTCGGGCGGCGTCATCGGCCGCCACGAGGGCGGGCTGTACAGCACCACGGGGGTGGGGCGCCCCAGCGCGCACTCGATGATGAAGACCCTGGGGTACGCCTTCGACCAGGTCGGCCGCGAGGTGATGGTCCAGGCCATCGCGTCCAAGGTGAACCTGGTGCAGGGGCACACCCCGAACAGGGAGCCGCTCGGCGCGGACCGGACGGTCTGGGTCGAGACCCTGCATCCGAACGGTGGCGAGCTGGACGTGGCCTGGCGGCTGGACGGACGCCCGCTGCGGGCGCTGAGGGGTGTCCGTACGGTCGATCTACGACGGCTGGACCTGGCCCGCGGGACCCACACGCTGACGGCGACGGTGACGGACCCGACGCCGTTCGTACGGGACCCGGCGGTGCGGGCTTCGCCCGCCCTGACCCGTACGGTCACGTGGACGGTGGACACGTCGGTGGTCACGGAGCCGGGTGTGGTGGCGCCGCGGTTCACCGGGCACACGGCGACCGACGCACCCGTGGGCGCCTGGTCGGTGGTGTACGCCGACACCACCCATCCCGACGACCGGACGCTCGCGGTGCGGTGGTCGCTGGACGGGCGGCCCGTGGCGAACCCGGGCAACGACCGGGACCTGGACCTGTCGGCGCTGCGGCTGTCGCCCGGTTCGCACACGCTGACGGCCCGGATCGCGGGCACCTCGGGCCCGGGGGAATCGGGTTCGCAGGGCGAACTGCGCTGGACGGTGGACGCCACTGCGGCGACGGCGGCGTACGAACTCTCGGAGCCGCTGCGCACGGTGCGTCGGCCGGGGCGGCCCGTCGAGTACGTCTACGACGGGCCGTTCACGATGCGGCTCACCGCGCGCGACGACCAGGAGGGGTACGTCGTCCGCCAGTTCCGTGTGGACGGTGACGGCTGGTACACCTACTACGGCTGGCCGACGGACGCGGACGCGCCCTTCCGTTTCACGCCGGGCGGGACGGAGATCGACGGCCTGGTGTACGGGAAGCTGGGCCGCGCGCGTGTGGTCCCGTGGGACGACGCCACGCCGGAGTACGGCACGCACACCGTGGAGTACCGGACGGTCGACGCGGCCGGGAACACCGGCGCGGCGGAGAGGTTCCTCGTCACGCTGGTGCCCCCGGAGGCCCCGTGAGGCCGACGCGGACTACGGCTTGCGGGCGACGCCCGCGTAGCCCGGGATCGGCTCGTCGCCGGCGACCGGGACCACCTCGCCGAGCTCCGGGTGCCAGTCCGCCGTCAGCGACACCCCGGGCTCGACGAGCTCCAGGCCGTCGAAGAACCGCGTGAACTCCTCGCGCGTGCGCGGACGCAGGGTGAGGCCGCGCGCCGTGTACAGGGCGCGGGCCTTGGCGGCGCCCTCCGGGTCGAACTCGCCGGTGACGTGGGAGAGGACCAGGTAGCTGCCGGACGGGAGCTGCTCGACGAGCCGGTGGACCAGTTCGTACGCGCCGTCCTCGTCGTCCACGAAGTGCAGCAGGGCCAGCATGGACAGCGCGATGGGGCGGCCGAAGTCGAGGACCTTGCCCGCCCGCTCCAGGATCACCTCGGGCTCGCGCGCGTCCGCCTGGATGTACTCGGTGGCGCCCTCGGGGGTGGAGCGCAGCAGCGCCTCGGCGTGCGCGAGGACGATGGGGTCGTTGTCGCAGTAGACGATCCGCGACTCGGGGGCCGTCTCCTGGGCGATCTGGTGGAGGTTGGGCTCGGTCGGGATGCCGGTGCCGATGTCCAGGTACTGGCGTACGCCCTGGGCGGCGAGCCACCGGATGGCGCGGTGCATGTAGGCGCGGTTGACCCGGGCCATGTCCCGGCCGCGCGCGTCGACGGTGAGGAGCTGCTTGGCCATCTCCTCGTCGACGGGGTAGTTGTCCTTACCGCCCAGGAACCAGTCGTACATACGGGCCGGGTGGGGCTTGCTCGTGTCGATGTGCACGGTGGCAGGCGGTACGGCGACGGGTTCTTGTCCGGTCATCTGGCGCTCCAGTGGTCGGCTGGGTGGCTGGTCGGTACGTCGGTTGATCCGTCGATCGGCTGGGTTGAGTCGATGGGGATCAGGTGAGCAGGAAGTCGGCCTGTCCGGCCTTGGCTCCCTGGATGAACGCGGCGATCTCGCCGTGGGTGTAGATGAGTGCGGGGCCGTCCGGGTCGGCGGACTGGCGTACGGCGACCCTGCCGTCGGCCAGCTTCATGGCCTCGACGCAGTTGCCGCCGTTGCCGCCGCTCCACGGCTTGTGCCACCCCTCGGCCCCGAGCTCGGCGGCGGGCATGCCGTTGTATATGCGGTCGCGGTCCATTCACAGCTCCTTGCGGAAACCCCGGAGGATCTCCTTCGTACGTGGTGCGGTGGCGGCCTGCGCCGCCATGCGGTCCATGACCTCCAGGTGCGAGGCCACCTCGGTGCGCGCGTCGAGGTAGACCGCGCCGGTCAAGTACTCGCTGTAGACCATGTCGGGCAGTTCCGGCATGGCGAATCGGAAGAGGACGAACGGTCCGTACGTGCCCGGGTGGTGCCCGGTGGCGAACTCGGCGATCTGAAGGGTGACGTTGGGGAGCGCGGTCGCCTCCAGGAGGCGGTCGATCTGCGCGCGCATGACGGCGGGGCTGCCGCCGACGGGCCGGCGCAGCACCGTCTCGTCCATGATCACCCAGAACTTCGGCGCGTCCTGCCGGGTGAGCAGCGACTGCCGTGCCATGCGCAGGGCCACATGGCGTTCGATGTCGTCCGGCCTGACCTGCCCGACGGCTCCGCCGCGCAGGATGGCCCGGGCGTAGTCCTCGGTCTGGAGGAGGCCGGGGACGAACTGCGGTTCGTAGGCCCGGATGAGGCTGGCGGCGCCCTCCAGGCTGACGTACATGCTGAACCAGCTGGGCAGGACGTCGTGGAAACGCTGCCACCAGCCCGGCTTGTTGGCCTCCTCGGCCAGCCGGACGAAGCCGTCGGCCTCGTCGGCGGGGACTCCGTACTCCCGCAGCAGGAGCTGGACGTACGGGATCTTCAGCGAGACCTCCGCCGTCTCCATGCGGCGGATCGTCGCCGGGGCCACGCGGAGCACCTTGGCGGCCTCCTCGCGCTTCAGCCCCGCGCGCTCCCGCAGTTCCTGCAGGCGCTTGCCGAGAACGACCTGTCCCACGGTGGGGGCGGACCGCGGCTCGCTCACTTCAGACCTCCCCACGCGCTGTTTCGACGAGGCGAGTGTGCCATGTGACGGTCAGACAGAACAGCTCACTCTGTAATTTTCAGAGTGCTACTTGCCAAGTGTCGGAGTCGGGAGGAAAGTATTCCGGTGAACCAGTTCACGCGGCAGCCCGCACTCCGCTCCGGGAGAGGCAACGTGCGTACTGCCGCCCCACGTTAGGAAGCGGTCGTGGTCCCTGGTAATGCGCTGACGCCTCATGTCATGGCCGCTCCGCGACCGTGGACCGTTTCCGCATCCGCGTCCGCATCCACAACCGCGTCCGATGCGTATTCCTCTTCCGACGACCGTCACTTCTCCTTCGAACTGCCCGCGCGCGCCCAGTCGGTGGCCCGGGCGAGACGCCTCGCCGACGACCGGCTCGTCCGGTGGCGCCTCGGGGGCGAGGTGCGCGACACGGTCGCACTGGTCGTCTCGGAGCTCTTCACCAACGCCGTGGTGCACACGGCGAGTGGCCGGGTCGTGTGCGAACTGCGCGACGGAGGCGGGCGGTTGCGCATAGCGGTGCAGGACGAGGGCTGTCCGGCGACCGAGCCGCGGCGGCGGCACGTCGACGCCGAGGAGCGGGGGCGGGGGCTGCTTCTCGTGGAGGCGGTGTGCGGCGCGTGGGGCGCACACGACGCCCGGCAGGGCGCCGGGCGCGTGGTGTGGGCGGAACTGGCACTCGATGGCGCCGATAACTCATTCGGTATGGCGGGACCATGCTGAGGTCGATGGCCACGCTGCTCGCCGCGCGTGGCCGCCACGGCCGACCGGACGCTTCGCGGGACCAGGTGCGGCTGACCCCGCCCCCGTCGCTGCCGGCCACGCTGGGCTGCGACGCGGTGGGCGTACCGGCGCGGCACGGGTTCCGGCTGCTGTCGCGGCTGCCCGGCACAGGCTGCGTGTTCGCCGACACCGACTGGTGGTGGTGGATCGTCCCGGCCGGCTCGGACACGGAGCTGCGGTGGCCCCTGCCCGCCTGTTACGCCGCCGACGCCTGCGTACCGGACCGCCGGCCCCGGCTGATCCACCGGCCGGACAGCACCTCGCCGTACACGCCGCCGATCCCCCTGTACCTGATGGTCTGCCAGCTCACCGGCATCGCACCGTCGTGGACGGTGCCGGGGGTCGAGTCCCGGCTCTGAAACGCCTGGTCGAGGGCGTTGTCAGTGGTGCGCGCTACGGTCGTTTCCAGTGATCGACGTGGACGGAAACGAGGAGGGCCTGTGCGCCGTGACGAGTTGCCGGGCCTGGCGGCCGGGGAGCCGGAGCAGTCGTTCGTCCTGCCCGCGGCGTGGCGGCGGAAGCTGCATCCGCGGCGTGGCGGCGTACGGAGGACGCCGGGCAGACCGGACAAGGACGCGGCGTCCCTCCTCCAAACACGCCTGACGGAGGACAAGGACTGGATAGAGGAGTTCCTCACGGCGCCCGGCAGCGACGCGCGGCTGGTGGCGGCGGCGCGGGCGCACCTGGACGGCAGCGGGCCCTCGCCGCTCGGCGCGGCCGCCGTGGCCGCGATGGTCGCGATGCCCCCGCCGACGGCCGCCGCGTGGGCGGACGTCTGGGCAGCGGAGCACGGGCTGCCGTTCGCCGCCCGGGCCGTGGTGGAGCTGTTCGACATCGAGGCGGTGTGGATCCAGTCGGGCGGCACGCGGTCGGATCCGGGTCTCACGGTGCTGGATTCCGCGACGTGCATCCCTTACCTCACCGAGCAGCGCCGGCCGTCGGCCGACCGCGTCAGGGCCCTGCTCGCGGCGGCCGACGAGGAGACCTACCGGGCGGCGGTGGCCGTTCTGGCGGGCGCGCGTGACGGTGAGCGGCGGCGGATCGCGGTGTCGTATCTCGTGCCGTCCGAGACCGGCTGGGTGAACGAATGCTGCGCCGAGCCCGGTCCGCTCGTCTCCCTCGACGGGTACCTGCGGTCGATGCTCTTCTGCTCGATGGACGCGCCGGAGCAGGTCGTCCGGCTGGGCGGGAAGGCGGACATCGACTGGCCGCTCTCCACGATCGCGACCGTGGCCGAGGGGCTGGGCGCGGCCGCGGCACCGCTGGTCGCGGAGGTCTTCGACCGCCCGTACGCCTCCGCCGCGAGCGTGAGGGCGGCCGCGGCCGCGCTGGTCGAGCTGCCGGGCGAGGCGGCGGTCCGGGCGCTGCTGTCCCGGGCGGACGACAAGCGGGTACGGCCCGCGCTGCTGGGCGCGATGGAGCGCCGGCCGGTGACGGCGCTGCGCGTACTGGCCGAGGCGTCGCAGGGAGCGGGCCGGGCCGCCGAGGTCGCGCGGCAGCTGCTGGGCGAGCACATCGGCGCCCATGAGGAGCTCGCTACGGCTGCTCTGCCCACGTTTGAGGAGGCGCTCGCGGCGGCCGTCCGGCCGTTCCTCAAGCGGCCGGACCGGGTGCCCGACGCACCCGCCGAGGCGCTGCCCGCGCTGCTGACGAGCCCGCCGTGGCTGGTTCCTCCGAGCTCGGAGGCCGAGGAGCCGGAGGCCGATGCGGAGGCGGGTGCGTCGAGGGTGATCGCCGGGCTGGACGCCGACGCCGCACCGGTCGTGGAGTGGCTGCCGGGCGAGCGGGAGGCGTGGGCGGCCACCCGGTCGCCGTACCTGCACCCCATGGACGGCGGTTCCGAGACGATGCCCGTCGACGTGGAGGCGCTGCGCCGCTACGGGCTGGAGGACCTGTCGTCGGCGCAGCTCTTCCTCCGGGGCCCGGAGGAAGAGCTGCGTCCCCTGCTCGCCGCGTGGGCGCCGGACGACTACTGGGAGGGCGAGAACACCCTGCGGCCGGTCGCCGCGCGGTACGGGACGGACGCGCTGCCGGTACTGAAGCGGGCAGCCGTGCGTCGACCGGCCACGCTGGGGGCGCTGCTGCTGCCGTTCCGGGACGCCGGGACCGCCCGGCTGATGGCCGAGTGGACGGTACGGCTCAAGAAGGCGGGCGGGGTGGCGCGCGCGTGGTTCGCGCGGCACGGCCTGGCCGCGGTCACCCTGCTGGTGCCGGACGCGGTGGGAGCGCCGGGACCGGCGCGGCGCCACGCCGCGTACGCCCTGGGGCTCATCGGGTCCGCGCACGGGGCCGAGGCGGTGTGCGGGGTGGTGGCCGCGCGGTACGGCGAGGAGGTCGCGGAGGTGGTCGGGGAGGTGCTGGCGCCGACCGCCGATCCGCTGCAGGCCGCCCTGCCCGCCACACTGCCCGCGCTCCCCGAGTGGGCCGATCCCGTCGTGCTTCCGCAGATCCTGCTGCGCGGCGGAGGCGGCGCGCTGCCCGCCGAGTCGGTGCGGCACACGCTGACCATGCTGGCGATGTCCCGTCCGGGCGGGGTCTACCCGGGGGTGCCGGTGGTGCGGGAGCTGTGCGACCGCGGCTCGCTCGCCGCTTTCGGATGGGAGTTGTTCGAGCGGTGGAGGTCGGCGGGGATGCCCGCCGAGGACAGTTGGACGCTGCACGCCCTGGGGCTGCTGGGCGACGACGAGACCGTGCGGCGGCTGGCCCCGGTGCTGCGGGCCTGGCCGGGCGAGGGAGCGCACCACCGTGCGGTGGAGGGGCTCGACGTGCTGGCCGCCATCGGTACCGACGAGGCGCTGACACAGCTGCACCGCATCGCGCAGCGCGTACGGTTCAAGGCGCTGAAGGCGCGGGCCCAGGAGAGGATCGCCGAGGTGGCGCGGGGGCTCGGGCTCACCGGCGAGCAGCTGGGCGACCGGCTGGTGCCGGACGCGGGCCTCGACGCGACGGGCGGCACGGTCCTGGACTACGGCGCACGGCGCTTCACGGTCGGCTTCGACGAGCGGCTGCGGCCATACGTGCGGGACGGGTCCGGCAAGCGGCTGAAAGGCCTGCCGAAGCCGGGCCCGCAGGACGATCCGGAACGGGCGTCGGCGGAGCGCGCGCGGTTCACGGCCTTGAAGAAGGAGGTGCGGACCGTCGCGTCGGACCAGGCGCGGCGGCTGGAGGCGGCCATGGTGGCGGGCCGGGCCTGGACGGTGGAGGAGTTCCGGGACCTGATCGCCGGTCACCCGCTGCTGCGTCACCTGGCGCGGGGGCTGGTGTGGCTCACCGAAGACGGGGACGCGGTGTGGTCGTTCCGGGTCTCGGAGGACCGGGCGTGTACGGACGTCGCGGGCCGGCACCGCGAGCTTCCCGCAGCCGCCTCCGTACGGCTGGCCCACCCGCTGGAGATCGAGGGCGAACTGGCGGCGTGGCGTGCGGTGTTCGGCGCCCACGGGATCGAGCAGCCGGTCCGGCAACTGGAGCGGCCCGTGTACCGGTTCACGGAGGAGGAGGCGGCGGGGTGGCGGCTGCCCCGTTTCGAGGGCATCACCGTGCCCACCGGCAGCCTGCTGGGCCTGGAGCGGCGCGGCTGGCGGCGCGGGGAGCCCCAGGACGCCGGGGTGGAGTGCTGGCTCAGCAAGGAAGTCGGGCCGGACCGGTACCTGGTCCTCAACCCGCGCGACGGGATAGCCGTCGGTGCCGTCGACGTCTATCCGGAGCAGCCGCTCGACGCCGTCTGGCTGCACGATCGCCCCGGGGACTGGTCGCCCCCGCGGGACAGCCGGCTGCGTCTGGGCGAGCTGTCCCCCGTCCTCGCCTCCGAGGCGCTGGCGGACCTGGCGGCGCTGACCGAAGGGTCCGCGTGAGGATCTGACCGACCGGCTACGCACCTCTCGCGCCATCGCGCCATCGCGCCATCGCGCCTGCCGGGCCTACCGCGCCTGCGGTGCGGGCGCCTTGGCGGGGTCGAAGGCGACGTACTCGACCACCGCGCCCCCGGGGTGCAGCACGGTCAGGTTCCGCCCGGTCGGCACCTCGTCGGCCCGTCGAGTATCTGGCCGCCCTCGTCCGCGACCAGCGCCAGGACCTCGTCGAGGTCCTCGACAACGGTGGTGGCCTGCACATCGCGGAACGGAGCCAGCGCCTCCGTCGTTCCCGCCACGAGCAGGTAGGCGCCGACGGCGGCCAACTCGACGCCCCGGTACGCGAAGCGCAGCTCCGGCTCGGTCCCGGTCAGCGACTGGAACGTCGGCAGCGCCGTGTCCAGGTCGTCGACGTACACGCGGGCGTAGGTGGCGAGCACCGGCATCGGACACTCCTCGGTCTCGTCTACGGCACCGACCGCGCGGAGCGGTCCAGAGCATGCGACGACCTTACCGGAGCCCCACTCCGGTTCTGCCTGACCGGCCCCGGCCGAGCCCACGGCGCGAGCCCCCACGAGGGTCCCGCCCGGGTCGCAGGCGGGCAGCAGCCTGACCGCAGGAGGCTCTGGGGAGCGCCCCGCGGAGGGCTCCCCCTACCCCCCGCAGGGAGGACAAGGGTTTCCCCCATATCGGGTTCACCTCGGGTTTCCCTACTGTCTGCCCCACCGGCGGTTCTCATTCCCTGGCCTCGTATGTCAGGTGCATGTAACCCCTGAGCACCACCGGTCGCGCCGGCGGCGGCCACGGGCCCACCCAGCCCGGGGACCACGGAGCACTGCCCCCATGGTGCACCGCGGTCCCCGCAGCCGCCCGCCGCGCGCCCTGCACCGTCAGCTGCTCCGGGAGTCGCCGGAGCCGCCCTGAAAGGGAACACCTTGAACGGTTCCAGGCGGAGACTCATATCCGTCGTGGCCGCGAGCGCCACGATCATCGGCGTGGCCGCCACCTCGTCGGTGGCACTCGCCGCAGAGGCCACCCCCCAGCCCGCCCCCCGGCCCGCCGCCGGGGTCACGCTGCCCAGCGCGCCGGTCGAGAAGGTCATCGTGACCTACAAGTCCCGCACCGCCGAGGCCACGTCCAACACCGCCGCCAAGGGCGACGCCGCCGAGAAGGCCGCCAAGACCGGTGAGGACCTCTCCTTCGAGCGCCGCCTCGCGAGCGGCGCCGCGCTCGTCGACCTCGGCCAGGAGGCGGCGTCGAAGCAGGACCTCTCCGAGGTCATGGCCGCCTTTCGCGCCGACCCGGCCGTCGCCTCGGTCGAGCCCGACATCCGCGCCTACGCGATGGCGGTCACCCCCAACGACACCGAGTACGCCAAGCAGTGGGACCTCTTCGAGCCCACCGGCGGCATGAACGTGCCCGGCGCCTGGGACACCACCACCGGCAGCGGCGTCACCGTCGCCGTCATCGACACCGGCTACGCCGCGCACAGCGACCTCAGCGCGAACACCATCGCCGGCTACGACTTCATCTCCAGCTCCGCCGACGCCCGCGACGGCGGCGGCCGCGACAGCGACCCCAAGGACGAGGGCGACTGGAACGCGACCGACGGCGAGTGCGGCACCGGCTCCCGCGCGAGCAACTCCTCCTGGCACGGCACCCACGTGGCGGGCACCATCGCGGCGACCACCCACAACGCCAAGGGCGTCGCGGGCATCGCGTACGGGGCGAAGGTCCAGCACGTGCGCGTGCTCGGCAAGTGCGGCGGCTCGTCCTCGGACATCGCCGACGCGATCACCTGGGCCTCCGGCGGCACCGTCCCGGGCATCCCGGTGAACCCGACCCCGGCCAAGGTCATCAACATGAGCCTCGGCGGCGCCAGCTCCACCTGCCCGACCGTGTACAAGAACGCCATCGACGGGGCGGTCGCGCGGGGGGCGACCGTCGTCGTCGCGGCGGGCAACAGCAATGCCAACGCGTCCGGCTTCACGCCGTCCAACTGCGCGAACGTCATCAACGTGGCGTCCACCAGCCGCGAGGGCAACCGTTCGTACTACTCGAACTACGGCACCATCATCGACGTGTCGGCCCCGGGCGGCGAGACCCGCCGCGCCACCGACACGCCGGGCACCATCACCACGCCCGAGAACGGCATCTTCTCCACCCTGAACTCCGGCACCACGACCCAGTCGCTGGAGAACTACAAGCCGTACCAGGGCACTTCGATGGCGGCCCCGCACATCGCCGGTCTCGCCGCGCTGCTCAAGTCGGCCAAGTCCTCGCTGACCCCGGCCGAGATCGAGACCGCGATCAAGAGCAACGCCCGTCCGCTGCCCGGCACCTGCTCCGGCGGCTGCGGCACCGGCATCGCCGACGCCGCGAAGACCGTCCAGGCCGTGACCGGCGGCACGGGCGCCCCCGGCACCGGAGCGAACTTCGCCAACGCGACCAATGTGAACATCGCGGACAACGCCACCGTGACGTCCTCGATCTCCGTCACCGGCCGCACCGGCAACGCCCCCGCCGCCCTCAAGGTGGACGTGGACATCAAGCACACCTGGCGCGGTGACCTGGTCATCGACCTGGTGGCCCCGGACGGCAGCGCGTACCGCCTGAAGAACTCCAGCAGCAACGACTCGGCCGACAACGTCCTCGCGTCCTACACCGTCGACGCCTCGTCCGAGGCCGCGAACGGTGTCTGGAAACTGCGCGTCCAGGACGTGGCCTCGGGTGACACCGGCTACATCGACTCCTGGGGTCTCACCTTCTGATCCTCTCGCATGACCTGCTCCACCGCTGGTCAGGGGCGTGTTCGCGGCACTGCGCCGCGGGCACGCCCCGTCGCGCTTCCCCGGCGGACCGTCCACATGCCGGACACGACACCTGGACGAGGGTGGCCGGGTTCGTATTCTCTGCTCCCAAGCGGGGACGGAGGGCGGTGGTGAGCGTGGTGCAGGCGGGGTCGACGCCGTACCGGGCGGCGTCACGCGAGCGCACGACGTCACGCGAGCGCGCCACCCCGCGAGAACGCGTCGTGCCCGTCGGCCGGGCGGAGCTGCTGACGCGCCTGGACCAGGTCCTCCGTACCCGCGGCCGCGCGCTCCTCACCGGCCCGGCCGGGATCGGCAAGACCGAGGTCGCCCAGGCGGCCGCCGACCAGGCCGCCTGCGGCCGTGGAGAAACGGTCCTGTGGCTCGCCCCGCAGCCCGCCGACCGCGACATGGCCGGTGCCGCGGCCGCCGCCCTCATCGCCTCCGTGCCCGCCGCCGCGCTCGACGGGCTGCCCGAGCCGCAACGCGCCGCCGTCGCCGTCCTGTGCCGCGAGGCCACGGCGCCCGAAACCGGCTGGGACCCCGTGGCGCTGCGCCTGGGCATCGCCCGCATCCTGCGCACCCTGGCCGAGCGCGGGCCGGTCCTCCTCGTCGTCGACGACGTCCAGCGCATCGACGCGGAGAGCGCCGACCTGCTGCGCTTCGCCCTCCACCTGGCCCCGCCCACGCTGCGCGTCCTCGCGGTCGAGACGCCGGACCCGTACGCCGACGGCGCCTCCTGCACCCTGTGGGTGCCCTCGGAGGCCGACGTCCTGCTCGTACCGCCGCTCCAGGCCGACGAGATCGCCGAACTCCTCGTCCACCACCGGCTGCCGTCCCGGATGGCCGGGCGCATCCACCGCACCAGCGGCGGAAACCCGCGCCTCGCGCTCGCCGTCGGCCGGTCGCTGGCCGACGCGCGGACGCCCGTGCACCACGCCGAGGCGCTGCCGCTGTCCGGCCGGGCCCGCGACCTCGCACGCCGCATGCTCGCCCCCGCCACGCCCGACGTGCGCGCCACGCTGCTGCTCGCCGCGCTCGCGCTGCGCCCGACGGCGGCGCTGATCCGCCGCGCCGGCCGCCCCACCGCCGAGGCGGAGCTGGCCGCGGCCGAGCGCGCCGGCCTGATATCGGTGACCGAGGACGGCACGGTCGCCTTCACGGCGGGCCTGCTGCCCTCCACCCTCGTCCACGACACCTGCTGGACCGAGCGCAGCGGCGGACACGCGGCGCTCGCGCGCGTGGCGGACGACCCGGTGGAGGCGGTACGCCACCGGGCGCTCGCCACAGACGTGCCCGACGAGGACCTCGCCGCCGAGGTCACCACCGCCGCGGAGACCGCCCGCCGCCGCGGCAACAGCGCGCTCGCCGCCGAACTGGCGCTGCTGGCCGCCGAGTCGACGCCGGTACGCCTCGGGGAGCGGCGCATCGCCCGGCTGGTGGACGCCGCCGAGGAGGCCGCCCGCGCCGCCCGCGCCGATCTCGCGATGCGCGCCGCAGCCGACCTGCTCGCCCGCGACGCGGCGCCCGCCGACCGGGTGCGCGCCCGGCTCGCCGTACTCGACACGGCCGGGCAGGGGCTGACGGACCTCGACGAGCTGTACGTGCACGCCATGGAGGACTCCGACGGCGACCCGCGGCTCCGGGCGGGCGTCCTGCTGCGGCTCGCGGTCAAGTACGTGCTCGCGGACGGCGATCCGGTACGTTCGCGGGCGGCCGCCGTCGAGTCGGCCGCGCTCGCCGCGTCGGTGGACGACCGGCACACGGCGGCGAAGGCCCTGACCGTACAGGCCCGGATGGACAGGGCGCTCGGCTCGCCGGACGCCGAACGGACGCTGGCCGAGGCGCGGGCCCTGGAGATGACCGACCGGCCGCTCGGCGTGCGCAACGCCGCCCAGATCCTGACCATCCGGCACGCGCTCTTCGACGACCGGCTCACCGAGGCGCGCGACCAGCTCAACGCCCTGCTCCCGCTGGTCGAGCGGCGCGGCCCGGTCGAGGACGCCATCGAGCTGCTGAACACCCTCTCCCAGGTGGAGGCCCGGCGCGGGCAGTGCGCGGCGGCCCTCGCGCACGCCCACCGGTCGCTCGCGCTGACCCTGGAGGCGGGCCTGTCGCCGGGGCCCGCGTGGTACCACCTGGCGCTCGCGGAGACGGCGGGCGGCAGCTTCGCGCGGGCCGCGGGATACGCCCGGCGCAGTGTGCGCGCGTCGGAGGAGGAGGGCGACCACGTCTTCCTCTCGCGCAGCCTCTACGCCCTCGGCCGCGTCCAGCTGGTCACGGGGGACGTGGCGAGCGCCCTGGAGACGCTGCGCCGCGTGCAGGAGGCGGAGAAGGCCCAGTGCGCCGTGGACCCGTCGATGGTGCGCTGGCACGAGGAGCTGGCCGAGGCACTGCTGGCCAACGACGCGCGGGACGAGGCGGAGGCGCTCCTCGCCGACGTCGGCCCGGTCGCCGAGCGCCTGGGCCGTACGACGGTGCTGCTGGGCTTCGACCGGGCGTACGCACTGTGCCTGGCGGCGGGCGGCAAGACCGACGAGGCGGTGGCCCTGCTGGCCGAGACGGCCGACCGGTTCGCCGCCCACGGGCTCGTACTGGAGCAGGGGCGCTGCCTGATCGCGCTGTCGCGGGTGGAGCGCAGGCGGCGCAGACGGTCGGCGGCGCAGCAGGCGCTGCACGCGGCGGCGGCCGTCTTCGAGCGGGCGGGCGCGGTGCCGTGGCTGGCGCTGACCGCGGAGAACCCGTCGTACGCAGAGCCGGCGCCGGGCGCGGCACCGGCGGGGAACGCTGCCCTGTCCCGGCTCACCGAGGCGGAGCTGCACCTGGCGCGGCTCGTCGGCGAGGGGGCGAGCAACCAGGAGGCGGCGGCCCGGCTGTACCTGAGCGTGAAGACCGTCGAAGCACGGCTGACGCGCATCTACCAGAAGCTCGACGTCCGTTCGCGGGCGCAGCTGGCGACGGTGCTGAACCAGGGCGCCGGGTCCTGAGCCGTGCAGGGCCCTTGCCCGGCCGGCCGTTCACGCGCTTCACTGACGCAGCTCCCCCCACAGGAGAATCCCCCGTCCCGGCCCCGACGCACCGAAGGGTTTCTCTTGACCACCACCTTCGCCACGGCCTCCACCGCCGTTTCCGCGCGCGCGACCGCCGTCCTCGCCGCGGCCTGCGCGCTCGTCCTCGGCGCGGCCCTGCCGTCCTCCGCGATCAACTCGTACAACGCCACGCCCGCGCCCGAGCGCACCGAGGTCGGCGCGCTCGTGGCCACCTGGGACCACGACGACGACCCTGCGACCGCGGACCGGGTCGACTGGGTGTGCTCCGGCACGATGATCGACACGGACACGTTCCTGACGGCGGCGCACTGCACCAGCGACTGGCCGGCCAACGTGCGGTTCTTCGTCTCCCTCGACCAGGACGTCCAAGGGGCGCTCGACCGGGCCGCCGAGCGGCACCCCGGCGATCCGGCGGCGGTCGCCCGCGCCGTCGCCGTCCCCGGCACGGCGCACCACCACCCGGCGTACCCCGGCCCGGCCTCGGACACCCACGACATCGCGGTGGTCGAGGTACCGGCGGACCGGCTCGCGGCACGCTGGGCGTTCACCCCGGCCGCGCTGCCGAAGGCGGGGGCGCTGAACGCGCTGGGCCCGCAGGGGCTCAGGGAGACGCCGTTCACGGTCGCGGGCTACGGCACCCAGGAGGCCCGGCGCGGCCCGGGCGGCCACACGCACCCCGGGGGCGGTGTCCGGATGAAGGCACCCGTCACGTACGACGCCCTCAACGGCGCCTGGCTGCGCCTGGCCATGACGGCGCCGCAGGGCAACGGCGGTGCCTGCTACGGCGACTCGGGCGGCCCGAACTTCGCGACGCTGGGCGGCAGGCGCACGCTCGTCGCCACCACCGTCACGGGTGACTCGCCGTGCTACGCCACCAATGTGACCTACCGCCTGGACAGCCCGGGCGCCCGGGCGTTCCTCTCGCCGTTCACGAAGCTTCCCTGAGCCTGGCGGAGGGATGGACGGCGAAGGCCCCCGGAAGCACCGGCTTCCGGGGGCCCTTGGGCGCGAGGCGCGCTCAGGGCGCCGTCACGGCGATCAGGCGGGGGTGATGTTCTCCGCCTGCGGGCCCTTCTGGCCCTGCGTGATGTCGAAGGTGACGGCCTGGCCCTCCTGGAGCTCGCGGTAGCCGTTGCCGTTGATGTTGGAGTAGTGCGCGAAGACGTCCGGACCGCCGCCGTCCTGCGCGATGAAGCCGAAGCCCTTTTCGGAGTTGAACCACTTCACGGTTCCGCTGGCCATGCTGGTGCCTCTCAGTTTGATGACGGGTCCGCACCGCGCGGACCCGGAGGTGATCGCCCTGGTCCTGCACTGCACAGCAAGAAGCCCACGCCTCCGCGTGGGCAGGAACTGCGAACCACGACATCTGGCATCGACGCTACACCGTGAAGGGGCTCATCACCAGAGAGCAACTTCCCGCCATTCAGGGGGCGCCGGTCCGGAACCCGGCCACCGATCGCCCTGACCGTCCTCGGAGGCGGCCTGGGCCCCGTCCTGCCCCCGGACCGTTCACCTTCGCCTTCCTCCCGATAATCTCTCCAAGTGATCGATGAAGTTACTCGCTGGTATCGCTTCGCCGACCTGCTGCCGGAGCCTGCGGCCACCGAGGTCAGGGACCTGTGGGCCACAGGAGAACAGGAAGCCGGTCTCGACCGGCTCGTGGCCGGTCTCCAGGCACACGGCGTGGTGGTGAGCGAGGCCGTCGTCGCCGAGATCGCGGTCGTGGCCCGGGAGTGGGGCATGGGCGAGGTGCTCACGCCCCGGCTCCTGCACTGCGCCGCCGTCCGGCCGGGCGCGGAGGAGCCGCCGCTCCGGCTGATCGAGCACCCGGACGCCCGGCCGCTGCCGGCCCAGGGCACCGGTCAGGCCGTCGTGCCGTGGATCGGCTGCGGTCGCTGCGGCGAGGTACTGGCCCGCGTCCACACCGTCGAGCCGTGGGGCGCACTGTCCCTCACGCCGCTGCACTACGCGCTCCTGACACCCGGCGCGGCGGCGCGGCCCCGTCTGTTCGCCGCCGACTCGGCGTGGCCGGCCCTGGCGGCCCTCGGCACCTGCGTCTGACCGTCCCTCACCCGCTCTCGCCGCCTCACCTGCGCTGCCACGAGCCGATCAGGCCCTGGGCCACCAGCTCGTCGGCGACGAGCCCGGCGTACTCGGTGGCGCCGCGCACCGAGGTGTGGGTGTTGTCGCGCTTCTCGTCCGTCAGGTACAGGGCCTTCGACGCCTCCGTACCGAGCGCCTCCACCCGCGCCTTGGTGAGCGCGGTCAGATCGACCAGCGGGGTGCCGAGCCGGGCCGCCAGGGCGCGGATCTCCGCCGGGTGGTCGACGCCGAGGGCGTTGACGAGCAGGGCCGCGTCGTTGTCGAGCGTGCCGTCGGCGTTGAACCAGCGGCGCACGATAGGCGTGACGAGCACCGGACGGCCGCCCCGCGCGCGTACGCCGTCGACGAGCGCGGTGAGGTTCGCGCGGTAGGTCGGCGCGTCGGTCCGCTTGTCGTTGTGGGCCAGCTGGATGAGCACCAGATCGCCCGGACGGACGCGTTGTCGCGCGGCCGGGAAGAGCGCGGGGTGGGCGAGGAAGGTGACGGTGCTCTCGCCGGAGTCGGCGTGGTTGGCGACCGAGAGCCCGCGCCTGAGGAGCTCGGGCAGCCGCTGCCCCCAGCCGGCGTACGGCTCACCCGGCTGGTCGCACACCGTCGAGTCGCCGATGAGCACGATCCTGCGGGTGGCGTACGGCGCCGGGGTGACGCGGACCGCGGACAGCACGGGCGCCGGGCCTCCGAAGACCAGCTGCAGCCCCGGCGTCCCGGCGGGCCCGGTGGGCTCGCCCTCGGGGGTGCGTACGTCGACGGTGAAGGAGCGGCGGATCCGCTCACCGGCCGCGGTGGCGGTCTCGGGGAGCATCGCGCGCCGCGTCTCGGCGGTGACGGAGGTGGCGCCGGCGCGCTCGCCGCCGAGCGTGACGGTGACGTCGTACGTGCCGGGCGGGACGTCGAAGTGGCAGACGACGGGCACGACACGGGTCCCGGCCCCGGAGCCGTAGCGGGTCCCGGTGCAGTCGTCCACCGCCTGCCCGTACGCCGTCGACGCGTGCGCGGGCAGGACGGCCCAGACGGGGAGCAGAGGCAGGGTCATGGCGGCAACCGCGACCAGCAGGGCGGTACGTCTCTTACGGTGCAAGGTGCTCAAGGCGCTCATGGCGTTCACGGCGTTCATGGCACCAAGAAACCTCAGGCGCCCTCCCCCGGCAGCGCGGCGCACGGCGCGGGTTCCGCTAGCTTCGGCGTCATGAGCAGCGCCGTCACCCCTCCCCCGTTCACCGACGCCCTCACCGACGGCCCCGCCCTCGTCCTGGACGGCGGCCTCTCCAACCAGCTGGAGGCCGCCGGGTACGACTTCTCCGACGACCTGTGGTCGGCGCGGCTGCTCGCCGAACGGCCCGACGCGATCGTCGCGGCGCACCGGGCGTACTACGCGGCGGGCGCGGACGTCGTGATCACCTCCAGCTACCAGGCGACCTTCGAGGGCTTCGCCCGGCACGGCATCGACCACGACCGGGCGGCCGAACTGCTGGCGCTCAGCGTGGAGCTGGGGCGCGAGGCCGCGCGCCGGGTAGAGGCCCAAAGCCCCGGCCGGGCGCTGTGGGTGGCCGCATCCGCCGGGCCGTACGGGGCGATGCGGGCCGACGGCTCGGAGTACCGGGGGCGGTACGGGCTGGGCGTCGACGAGCTGGAGCGTTTCCACCGGCCGCGTCTGGAGGTGCTGGCCGCCGCCCGGCCGGACGTCCTGGCGCTGGAGACCGTGCCGGACACGGACGAGGCGCGGGCGTTGCTCCGCGCGGTGCGCGGACTCGGCGTGCCGGCCTGGCTGTCGTACACCGTCGCCGGGGAGCGGACGCGCGCCGGGCAGCCGCTGGAAGAGGCGTTCGCCCTCGCGGCGGACGCGGAGGAGATCGTGGCCGTCGGCGTCAACTGCTGCGCCCCCGAGGACGCCGACCGGGCGGTCGCGCTCGCCGCCCGCGTGACCGGCAAGCCGGTCGTCGTGTACCCGAACAGCGGCGAGCGCTGGGACGCCCGGGCGCACGCGTGGGACGGTCGTCCGACCTTCTCCGCCGACCGTGTGACGGGCTGGCGGCGGGCCGGGGCGCGGCTGATCGGCGGGTGCTGCCGGGTGGGGCCGGAGACGATCGCGGAGATCGCCACCCGACTCCGCTGACCGTCTCATCGTCTGATCGCCTGATCGGTTGCCGGCGATCCATTGACCGGCTCACCGCCGAGCGATCACCCTTCCCGTGTTCCGACGACGGGAGTGACACGATGCCGCAGGTGCCGCAGCTGCCGCCCGACGACCGCGAGTCCAGCCCGTACACCGGCTTCACCCGCGCCCACTGGGAGGCGGTGGCCGACGGCCTGGTCCGGGCGGCCTGGCGCTGGGCGACGCCCGGGGGCGCGCTGCTGGACCTGCCGGGGCGCCCGTCCGTGTCCGGGGTCCGTTCGGACGGCCTGGAGGGATACGCCCGGACCTTCCTCGCGGCCGCCTTCCGGGTCGCGGGCGCCGGCGGCGGGGACCCGTACGGGCTGCTCGGACGGTACGCGGACGGGCTGGCGGCGGGTACGCGCACGCCCGGCCGCGACGACGCCGAGTCGTGGCCCCTCGTCCTCGACCACCACGTCCAGGGGCAGCCGATGGTGGAGTCCGCCTCCGTGGCGCTCGGGCTGCGGCTGACCCGGCCGTGGCTGTGGGACCGCCTCGACGACGCCGTACGGGACCGGGCGGAGGCGTGGCTGCGCGGGGCGCTGCGGCACACGCCCGCGCCGAACAACTGGTACCTCTTCCCGCTCACCGTGGCCGGGTTCCTGGAGTCGGTCGGACGCGGCGACGCGGAGACCGCGCGGGCGGTCGAGCGGGGCCTCGGGCTGCTGGAGTCCTGGTACCGGGGCGACGGCTGGTACGCGGACGGCGACGGCCGCGCCTTCGACCACTACAACGGCTGGGCCCTGCACCTGTATCCGGTGCTCCACGCCCACCTGGCGGGCGACGAGGGTCTGTTGGACGTCTACGGGCCCCGGCTGCGCGCGCATCTGGAGGGGTTCTCGCTGCTGTTCGGCGGGGACGGGGCGCCGGTCCACTTCGGTCGGTCGCTGACGTACCGCTTCGCGGCGGGCGCGGCGGTGGGCCTCGGCGCGCTGACCGGGCACACGCCGCTGACACCCGGGGTCTCGCGGCGGCTGCTGAGCGGCTGCCTGCGGTACTTCCTGGACCGGGGTGCCGTGGACGGCGACGGGCTGCTGACACCGGGCTGGCACGGCCCGCACGAGCCGACGCTCCAGGCGTACTCGGGCCCGGCGTCGCCGTACTGGGCGTCCAAGGCGTTCGTGGCGCTGCTCGTCCCGGCGGACGACCCGCTGTGGACCGTGCGGGAGGAGGCCGCGCCCGCCGAGGACGGCGCCGACCGGGTGCGGGCACTGCCCGCGCCGGGGCTGCTGGTGCAGACGACGGCCGCCGACGGGATCGCGCGGCTGCACAACCACGGCAGCGACCCTCTGCGGCCCTTCGAGGGCGAGTCGGCGGACCGGCACGACGTGCTGTACGGACGGCTCGCCTACTCGACCCGTACCGGGCCGACGTCGGCCGCCAACGCACCCGACAACCACCTTGTCCGTCGAGGTCGACGGCGTCCCGTCCGTACGGTGCCGGGTCCGTCCCCTGGGCGCGGGCCACGGCGACGGCTGGGGCTGGGCCGCCTCCTGGCACCGGCCCTCCTTCCCCTCCGGCGCGCCGATGGTGCCGGGCCTGCGGGTGGAGCACGTGACGGTGGCGCGCGGCCGGTACGAGCTGCGGGTGCACCGGGTGACGGGCCTGCCGCGCGGTGCGCGCGTCCACCTGTCCGGGTGGGCCACGGGCCCGGGCGAGCCGCTCGTCTCGCAGCTGTACGGCCTGCACGGCTGGGCGGATGCGGACGCCGCCGAGCTGCGCGCGCCGCAGGGGACGGCGTACACCCGCTGGGCCACCGTCCCCCGCGTCGGCACCGGTCCGTGCGACGGCGGTACGGCGCTGCTGGTGGCCCTCGCCTCCCTGACCGCCTCCCCGGACCCCGCTCCGCTCGCGGAGGCGGCGGTCCTGGAAGGCACGGACGGCGGCGACTCGGTGGAGGTGCGCTGGACCGGCGACGGATCGCTCACGCGGGTCGCGTTCACGCCGTCGGTGACCGTGACGGTGACGGTGGCGCATCGCCGGCCGTAGCGCCCTTCCGGTCAGTAGGCGACGGTCAGGTGCGCCGCGCCGGCGGGCCGTTCCAGCTCGTCGACGACGGCCACCGCGAGGTCCTCGGCGCTGATGCGCGACACCCCGGCGGCGTCGGTCAGCAGCGTGTCCCGGCCCCACCGGTAGGTGCCGGTGCGCTCGCCCGGTTCGAGGAGCGCGGGCGGGCTGAGATACGTCCAGCCCCGGTAGGTGTGGCTCTCGCAGGCGCGCAGCTGCGCGAGGCTGGCGCGGGCGATGGACCGCCACTGCGCAGGGACGAACGTCTCGTCGTCGACGGCGAGCCGGGCGGGGTCGCCGGGGGTGCGGAGCGGTCCGGCGCCGCCGACCACCAGCACCCGGACGCCCGCGGTCGCCGCGGCGTCGAGAAGGCGGTGCGTGGAGCCGGTCACGGCGGTGGCGTCGTCCAGGGCCGGAGGGACGCTCAGCACGAGGGCGTCGGCTCCGGCGAGGGCGGCGTCCGGGAGACCGGCGGTCGTGAAGTCCGCGGCCAGCGCCGTCACGCCCGCCGCCTGCCGCTCGGGAGGCCGCCGGGACACGGCGGTCACGTGGTGACGGCGGCGTACGGCTTCGGCGGTGACGCGCGAGCCGACCATGCCGGTGGCGCCGATGACGGTGATCCTCATGAGTGGTGGCCTTTCCGGGTGCGCGGCACGTCGGCCCGCGGTAGGGGGAGGTGTACGCGTGAGGGGGTGAACTGCCCGGCGACGAGCGCCGCGAGCGCGAGGGCGAAGCCGCCGAGCTGCGTCGGCGTGAAGACCTCACCGAGGAGCACGGCCCCGACCACCGCGGCGACGAGCGGGGAGAGCAGGACGAGGAGGGAGGTGGCGGTGACCGGCAGGCGGCCGATGCCGCGGAACCACAGCACATAGGCGATCAGCCCGCCGGCGGTCGCGAGCCAGAGGTACCCCGTCACCGCGTGCGCGTCGACGTACGGCGGTACGCCCTCGAACAGCAGGACCAGCGGCAGCAGGAACAGTCCCCCGCCGGAGAGCAGCCAGCCGGCGAAGGGCAGCGGGCCCACCCCGGCGGGGCGTCCCCAGCGCTTGGTGAGCGTGACCCCCGCGGCCATCGACCCGGCGGCCCCCACCCCGGCGACGACGCCGAGCGCGTCGAACCCGGCGCCGGGGCGCAGCACCACGAGCCCTACGCCGACGACTCCGGCCACCCCCCACGACAACCGCCAGGACGACGGCGATTCGCTGAGCACGACGATCGCAAGCCCCGCCACGATCAGCGGCTGGGCCGCGCCGAGGGTGGCGGCCACACCGCCGGGCAGCCGCTCCGCGGCGACGAAGAGCAGCGGGAAGGGGGCGCCGATGTTGAGCACCCCCAGCACGGCGGCCTTCCACCACCAGTCACCGCGCGGCAGTGTGCGGGTGACCGCG
The DNA here is from genome assembly GCF_055571835.1 of Streptomyces sp. NPDC030862. Taxonomy (NCBI): domain Bacteria; kingdom Bacillati; phylum Actinomycetota; class Actinomycetes; order Kitasatosporales; family Streptomycetaceae; genus Streptomyces; species Streptomyces sp. NPDC030862. The sequence goes on from NZ_JBVIEN010000001.1 coordinate 708,461, forward strand.
ACGGCGAGCAGCCCCAGCGGCAGCGAGCGCGTCAGCGCCGCGAACAACGGGTGGCCGGGCGGGAGGAGTTCGGTCGTGACCCAGTAGGTCGTGCCCCACGCCATCGGCGCGAGCGCGGTCGTGACGATGAGAAGGAGGAGCGCCCAGCGGGAGCGCCGTGCCCTCCGGTCGGCCGATGGGTTGATCTGCTGCGTCGTGGTGCGCGGTAGCGCCGTCCCCGTGGTCATGCATCGAGTGTCGGCGCCCAGCAGCCATGAATCCAACGCATGGTTTTCATTCCAACGATCGTGCTGCACGATGAATCGGTGGATCTGCAGCAGATGCGTTACGTGATCGCCGTGGCCGAGACGCGGAACTTCACGCGCGCCGCCGAGCGGTGCTTCGTCGTCCAGTCCGCCCTGAGCCACCGCGTCGCCGCGCTGGAACGGGAGCTCGGGGTGAAGCTGTTCGCCCGGACGAGCCGGCGGGTGGAGCTGACGGCCGCCGGGGAGGCGTTCCTGCCGGCGGCGCGGCAGTCACTGGAGGCGGCCGGCCGCGCCGCCGCCGAGGCCGCCGCGGCGGTGGCGCCGCGATCGACGTCCCGGCGGTGCTGCGGGTGTTCCGGGAGCGCCACCCCGAGGTGCGTATCAGCCTCCGCGTGGCCGCCAGCGACGAGCTGACGGCCCAGGTGGTGGCGGGAGACCTCGATGTCGCGGCCCTGGGCCTGCCGGAGGGCGACCGGCCCCGGGGCGTCCGCGCACGGCTGCTGGCGCGCGACCGGCTGGTCGCCGTCGTACCCGAAGGGCACCCGCTGGCGGGGAGGGCCCGGGTGGGCCTGGCGCGGCTCGCCGAGGAGACGTTCGTCGACTTCCCCGCCGGAACGCCCGGCCGGGCCCAGAGTGACCGGGCGTTCGGGGAGGCGCGGTTGACGCGTGAGGTCGCGTTCGAAGTGCTGGCGCCGGATCTGATGGTGCGGCTGGTCCGGCAGGGGCTCGCCATCGCCCTGCTGCCGTCCGCGGTCGCGGCGGGCCTGCCCGGGCTGGCGACCGTAGCGATCACCGGGGGGCCGCGCCGGGTCGAGTACCTGGTCTGGAGCGAGTTCAACCCGACTCCGGCGACCACGGCGTTCCTGCGCACGCTGGAAGAGCACGGGCGTGGCGCAGGAACGCAGTGATGCGGTGGTGTGGCGGTGCGGTGGCGCCGGGGCGCCGTCCCGCCCGTCAGCCCCCGAGCGGAAGACCGGCGGGCACACCACCGAGGAGGCTGCCGACGGGTCCGCCACCGACCGGCAGCGGTGAGGCCTGACCGGGCTTGCCCTGCCCCTGCGGGCCCGAGGCGAGCAGGCCCGTGCTGTTGAGGTTGGAGGAGATGGGCGTACCCACCGAGGCCGGCGGGTGCTCCGCGACGGTGGTCGCGACGGCGGCGGCCGGAACGATCGCCGCCATGCTCGCGCCCGCCACGCCGGCGCACACGGTGATCAGTCGGATACCGGGACGAATGCTCATATCTGCTCTGCTCCTGTACGGATCGGAAGAAGAGAAAGGTTCCTACAGATAAGTGCAACGAGCCCCGGTCTCCGACGACACTGCTCAACCCGGCATCTCGGCCCCGACCAGGGCACAGCGCGGCCGCAGCCCCGGCGGTGCGCGGAGACGGATCGTTACGCCCGCGGCGCGGTGGCGTTGTCCGGGGCATGGAACAGAAGAACGGGCAAGAGGGACGGATCCCGACCGTGGGCGTGGTCGTCGCACGCACCGGCCGGCTGGCGCGGCTCGGGGATCCGCTGGCGTACGCGATGGAGCTCCTGGCACCGAAACTGCGCGGGCGGGTGCGCCTGGTGAGCCGTGACAGCCGCTCCACAGCCGAAGGCGCCCGGCGGGCCGTGCGGGAGCTGGTGCGGGACGAAGGGGCGCGGATGGTGGTGACGCTGGCGGGCACGGAGGTGCTCCCGGCGGTCGCCGACAGCTGCGAGGAGGCCGGTGTTCCGTGCCTGTCCAGCACCTTTCCCTGGCAGGTGTACTTCTACGGGCGCGGCGCGACGGATCGGCGTCCGTTCCGCTGGACGTACCACTTCTGCTGGGGTCTCGACGACATCGCGGAGACCTTCGCGGACTTGTGGGAGGCGGCGGGTGCGGGACCGGGCCGCGCGGTGGGGTGCCTGTGGAACGACGGCCCGCAGGGCGCGTGGTCGCGCCACGCCGAGCACGGTTTCCTTCCGGCGGCCCGGGCGCGCGGCTACCGGCTGGTGGACCCGCCGGGGTACCGGGAGCCGTCCGGGGGCTTCGACGGGACCGGCGGGACCCTGGCGGCGTTCCGGGAGGCGGAGGTGGACGTCGTCACGAGCGCGGCGACGGGGGCGGACCTCGCCCTGTTCCGGCGGGAGGCCGCGGCGTACGGGCTGCGGCCCCGGCTGATCACCTGTTCGCGGTGGCTGGCGTACCCGCCCGCCGCGACGGCCACCGGTGAGCCCCCGCAGGCGAACGTGGCGACACTCGTCTACTGGACCCCGGCCCACCCGTACCGCTCGTCCCTGGACGGCATGACCGCCGCGGAGCTGGCCGAGGCGTACGAGCGCGCCACCGGCAACCGATGGCTCCAGCCGCTGGGCCTCGCGTACGCCCTCTTCGAGGTGGCCGCCCACGCCCTGACGACCGCCACCGACCCGACGGACCCGCCCTCCGTGACGGCGGCCCTCGCCACGACGCGCCTGCACACGATGGCGGGCCCCCTGGACTGGACGTCGGGCCCGGTCCCGAACGTCGCCACGATCCGCCTCTCGGGCGGCCAGTGGCAACGCGGCCGCGCGCACCCGTACGAACTGGTGGTGGTGGACCCGCGGGGTGTTCCGGGCCTCCGGTCGGGCGGTGAGCTGGTGGGGGTGGGCGGGGGGTGAGGCGGACCGCCTCGGCCCGACGCCCTCACCCGTAGCAGCGCCGGCCGACCTCCCGCACCGCCTCAGCCGCCACCAGGGCCTCTGCAAGAGGCCACTTGACGAGGGAAAACGCAACTTCGACAGAGTCTGCGGAGGTGGCTATCGTCACCTCTCATTCGGCGGCGCCCAGAGTCGCACAGGAGTTCCCTCAGGCTGAGTCGATCACGCCTGTAACTCCCCCCACGGGCAGGCCATCGAATCGAGTCCACGCCCGGACGGCGGGACCGTCAGGAATTCCCCACCAGGCCCACTCGGCCAGGGAGAGACGCATGCCCCATCTCGCTCTGTACACGTTCAGCGTGCTGAAGTCACCCCTCACCGATCCCGGGCCTCTCACCCGGGAGTTCTACGAAAGCGGTGAGGCCGTCTACCAGGAGATCGGCCGGCACCCCGGATTCATCACTCACGCTGAACCGGCGCACCACGTCCAGGGCGTACTCTTCGACGCCGACTGGGGCGCATGGGGAGAGTTCGTCGTTCCGGCCTGGTACGGCAAAGGCCGCAGTGCGGAAACCACCGCCCTGGCCGCGACCCTCTCCCTCTGGAGCGATCTGGGCGCCGCCTTCGACGCCATCTACACCGGCCTGCACCGCGCGGCGCTCAACAGGCGTTACGACTGGTTCGAGCGGACTGGGCACCCGGGTTACGTGTTCTGGTGGGTCGCCGACGGCGCGATACCTATGTGGCAGGACGGGGTCTCCCGGCTGGAGCACCTCCACGAACACGGCTCCGCGCCCTACGCCTTCACCTTCCACCGTCCGTTTACCCCAGGCGGAGAACCGACCCGACTCGAAGGCGTCGGAACGAAAACCGAGGGTCACCGACTCGGAACCATGAACGACTAGGAACGACCAGCGATCGCAGCGCGGCCGAGCGCGCAGCGATGTCGCCACCTGGGTCTGGTCACCGCGGAGCTGCGGGTAGCGTGCGGGCATGACGAGGGAGAGCAAGCGGCGGGTGCTGTACCGGCAGGGCAGCGGGTTCTGGCGGATGACGGCGAAGTGGGTTCTGGTCTTCGGGGTCCTGTACCTGGTGGACGGTGGACTGCTCCGATCGTGGAACGACGCTATGACCTGGCCGTTCATCTGGCTCGTGCTGTGGGTGCCGTTCGGGATCGGCGTGTTCTGGTATCCGAAGAAGGACCAGCAGGTCACGCTGACGACACGTGAACTGCGTATACGGCGTAGGCGGCTGCCGATGGAGGAGGTGAACCTGCTGCACGTGGCGCGCCTGTGGCTGGAGGGGCTGTCGACCGCCGACGACCAGCCGGTGCTGGAGTGGACACGGCGTGACCGGGTGGTGTGGGTGCCGCTGCTGGACGGCCGGGCGTACGGCGTGGAGTTTCGCGACCCGGCCGCGTTCGCCAAGGTTTTCGGCGCCTTCGCGGTCGCGGCGTGCGGCGGGCCGGAGATCGTCCGGGCGAGGGCCGCAGCAGCGGCCTATCCGGAGCCGCGCCCGATGGTGGCCCGCTACCGCCCCGCCGACGACGGCTCCCGGACGGACATCCTGGACATCTTCGGCTGAGAGGCGGGACTGCACAGGACTGACTGCAGGGCGTTCTCGTCCGCTCGCCGCCGGTCCGGCCGTTGCGCAGAGGTGCTGGGGCGGGCGCACGAGCGTACGACGCGGCTTGGCCCCCGGACCGCGCGGGTCCGGGGGCCAGGAGGCTCATGCCGCTAGCCGGGCCGACGGGTCAGTCGCCCGGGCGGATGCGGCCGCGCCAGCCGCCGTCCTCGCCGCCCTGCTTCTCGATGTACTCCTTGAACCGGCGCATGTCGCCCTTGACCCGGCGGTCGATCATGCCGGTCATGTCGGCGGCCTTGTCCGCCATACCGCTCGGCTCGACGTCCATGACCAGTTCGACGCGCGTGTGGGTGTCGTCGAGAGGCTGGAAGCTGACCATGCCCTTCTGACGGGTGTCGCCGCTGATCGTCCGCCACGCGATCCGCTCGTCGGGGAGCTGGTCGATGATCTCGGTGTCGAACTCCCGCTTCACCCCGCCGATCTTGGTGACCCAGTGGTTGTGGCGGTCGTCGACCTGCCTGACCTCCTCGACCCCCTCCATGAAGTGGGGGAACGACTCGAACATGGTCCACTGGTTGTAGGCGGTGTGCAGGGGCACCTCGACCTCTACGGCTTCCTTCACCGTGCTCATCAGTGACTCCTCGCTTCCGTGCTGTCGGCGACGCGCGGCGGCGTTCCCACCGCGCTCGGCACGTCATCCGGGTAACCCGCACGCGCTCGGCTATGCGTCCTCACGCCATGAAGTGGAACTTCAGGGCGGCGAGGACCTCCTCGGGGCGCTCGGCAGGGGCCAGGTGGGAAGCGCCGGGGAGCTCGGTGAGGGTGGCGTCGGGGAGGGCGGTGGCAAGCTCGTGGGCGTGGGCGGGCGGGGTGGCCGGGTCCTCGAGGCCGGCGAGCACCAGAGTGGGGGTGGCGATGGAGGGCAGGGCGTCGCGCAGGTCGTAGGCGGCCAGGGCGTCGCAGCAGGCGGCGTACGCGCCCGGGTCCGCCCGGCGCAGGTCGTCGACCAGGCGTCGGGCCAGGGGGTCACCAGTGAAGCCGGGCGTGAACCAGCGGGAGGCCGCCGTCACCGCGACCGGCGCCGTGCCCTCGCGGCGTACGAGCGCGGCACGGTCCCGCCAGGGGCCGGGCTCGCCGAAGCGGGCCGAGGAGCAGACGACGGCGAGCCGGTGCAGCCGGTCGGGGTGGTGCGCGGCGAGCCGGAGGCCGACGGCGCCGCCGAGGGAGACGCCCGCGTAGTGGAACCGCTCCAGGCCGAGGGCGTCGGCGAGGCGCAGGACGTGCGCGGCGAGGTCGGCGACGGTGACGGTGGTGGTGCCGGGCCGCAGGAGTCCGGCGGGGCTGTGCCCGTGTCCGGGCAGGTCCCAGCGCACGCGGCGGAAGGCGGTGAGCCCCGGTGCGACGCGGTCCCACAGGGCGGTGGAGGTGCCCAGGGACGGCCCGAGGAGGAGGGCGGGGGCGGTGTCGTCGCCCTCCGTGACGTGGTGGAGAAGGGCGGGCTGATCCATCGGCTTCATCGGTTTCAGCGGCTTCATCGGCGTTCCAGGGCGCGGTCGGTGAGGGGCCCGGCCGCGCCCGTGTAGTGGATGGGGTCCGTCAGCTCGGATGGCACGCCGAGTACGTCGGCGAGCGGCTTGCCGGTCGTACGGACCTCCTCCGCCGCACGCGTGAGCACGTCTTTCGAGAAGCGGGTCCGCAGCCGCTCGGAGACGATCAGACCGCGGGTGAGGTCCAGATCGGCCCGCATCCGCTCGGGGTGGACGCGCAGCCCTTCGGCCAGCCGCACGGCGTGGTGCGCGGCGCCGCCGACGAGGCGCAGCAGGTCGCGCAGCGGCTCCCACTCGGCGTGCCAGGCGCCGGGGGGCCGCTCGTCCTCGGCGGCGACGGAGGCGTACAGGACGGCGGCGAGGGCGGGCGCGCGCCGGGCGGCCGCCGCGAGCAGGGTGGAGCGTACGGGGTTGGTCTTGTGGGGCATGGCGGAGGAGCCGCCGCCGCTGCCCTCGGTCACTTCGCCCGTCTCCGTACGGGAGAGGACGAGGACGTCCGCGGCGGCCTTTCCGAGCGCCCCGGCGGTGAAGGCGAGGGCGCCGGCGAGGTCGGCCACCGGCGTACGCAGGGTGTGCCAGGGCAGGGCCGGTTCGGCGAGGCCGAGTTCGCGGGCGTACGCGCCGACGAGGGCGAGCGGGTCGGAGCCGTGGGCCTCGAAGGCCGCCAGGGTGCCGGCGGCGCCGCCGAGTTGGGCGGGCAGCCGGTCGCGTACGGCGTACAGCCGGTCGCGGGCGTCCAGGACGAGGGCGCGCCAGCCCGCCGCCTTCAGGCCGAAGGTGGTGGGGACGGCGTGCTGGGTGAGGGTGCGGCCGGGCATCGGCGTGTCGCGGTGCGCGGCCGCGAGGGCGCCCAGGGACGCGGCGGTGCGCTCCAGGTCCGCCAGGAGCAGCGCGAGGGTGCGGGAGGCGACGAGCATGGCCGCGGTGTCGAGGATGTCCTGGCTGGTGGCGCCCCGGTGGACGTACGCCCGCGCGTGTTCCGGTACGGCGGCGGTCAGGTCCGCGACGAGCGGGATGACGGGGTTGCCGCCGGTACGCGCGCGCAGGGCCAGGTCCCGTACGTCCGGGGCGTCGAAGGGGCGCGCGCAGGCGGCCGCGATGGCCTCGGCGGCCTCCGGGGGCGCCTGGACGCGGGCGAGGGCGGCCTCCGCGTCGAGCATCGCCCGCAGGAAGGCCGCGTCGGAGGTGGCGGCCTCGGCCGGTGTGCCGGCGCTCCCGGGGGCGAGCAGGCCCGTCTCCTCGGGGTCGTACTCGGTCGCCGTGTACGCCGTCATGTGAACTCCAGGAAGACGGTCTCGCCCTCGCCCTGCAACCGGATGTCGAACCGGTACGTCGGGTTCCGTACCGGCTGGTCCGGTTCGGGGCGCGCGACCAGTGTCGCGGCGCGCGCGGGCGGCAGCGAGGCGAGCAGGGGGTCGGTGGCCCGGTCGGTGGCCCCGGCCTCGGCGAGTTCGGGGAGGTAGGCGCGGGTGAAGAGGTGGTGGGTGAGTCCGCGGGCGAAGACGCACAGGCTCAGGTAGGGGGCGCCGGCGCCACGCCGGCCGGGGCGCAGGGTCCGTACCGTCCAGTGGCCGTCGGCGTCGGTCGGTACGCGGCCGAAGCCGGTGAAGTCGACGCCGTTGCGGCCGAGGAAGCCCCCGGTGACGGGGTCGCGGCGCATCGAGCCGCCCTTGCGCGGCAGTTCGCCGTCCGGGCCGGGCCCCCAGATCTCGATGAGCGCGTCCGGGACGGGCCCGCCCTCGCCGTCGAGGACGTACCCGTGGACGGTGATGGTGTCCGGGTGTCCGAAGGGGGCTATCTCGCCGCCGCCGGGGAACGGGAGGGCGTACCCGTAGAAGGGGCCCACCGTGTGCGAAGGGGTGGGGTCGAGGGCGCTCATCGGCCGTCCTCCATCCAGGTGGCGGCGGGGCCGTCCAGGACGATGTCCCAGCGGTAGCCCAAGGCCCATTCGGGGGTGGAAAGGGTGTGGTCGTAGGTGGCGACCAGGCGCTGCCGCGCGCGTTCGTCCGTGACGGACTGGAGGATCGGGTCGTACGGGAAGAGCGGGTCGTTCGGGAAGTACATCTGGGTGACGAGCCGCTGCGTGAACGCGGAGCCGAAGAGCGAGAAGTGGAGGTGGGCGGGCCGCCACGCGTTGGTGTGGTTGCGCCAGGGGTAGGCGCCGGGCTTGATGGTGGTGAAGCGGTAGTGGCCGTCGTCGTCGGTGAGGGTCCGTCCGACGCCGGTGAAGTGGGGGTCGAGGGGGGCCGGGTGCTGGTCGCGCCGGTGGGCGTAGCGGCCGGCGGCGTTGGCCTGCCAGAGCTCGACGAGCTGTCCCCGTACGGGACGCCCGTCGCGGTCGCGTACGCGCCCGGTGACGGTGATGCGCTCGCCGATCGGTTCGCCGGGGTGCTGGCGGGTGAGGTCGTTGTCGAGCTCGGTGACGTCGGTCTCGCCGAAGGCGGGCGCGGCGAGTTCGACGGCTTCCGGGTCGCGCTGGGCGGCGATGGCGACGAGCGGCCGGCGCGGGTGGCGCAGCACGCTGGAGCGGTAGGGCGGGTAGTCGCGCGGCGGGTGGTCGGCGCGCGGGGCGCCGTCGGCGACGGACTTCTCGTACGCGGTGCGCTGCCGGACGATCTCGACGTCGATGTCCTGCTGGGTGAGTGCCATGGCGGTGAACTCCTGCGGGATCGGCGGGCTCAACGGGCTTGGGTCGCTTCGGTGCGCACCGGGGCGGCCGTGCGGTCGGCGATGTCCCGGGTGGTGACTCCGGGGGCCGTCTCCACGAGCACCAGGCCGTCGTCGGTGACGTCGAGGACGCCGAGGTCGGTGATGATCCGGTGGACGCAGGCCCGGCCGGTGAGCGGCAGGGTGCACTCCTCGACGATCTTCGGGCTGCCGTCCTTGGCGGTGTGCGTCATGGTGACCAGCACCCGCCGGGCCCCGTGGACGAGGTCCATGGCGCCGCCGATGCCGGTGACGAGCTTGCCGGGGACGGCCCAGTTGGCGAGGTCGCCGCGGGCGGAGACCTGCATGGCGCCGAGGACGGCGACGTCGATGTGGCCGCCGCGGATCATCGCGAAGGAGAGCGCCGAGTCGAAGTAGGAGGCTCCGGGCAGGACGGTGACGGTCTCCTTGCCCGCGTTGATGAGGTCGGGGTCGACTTCGTGCTCGTACGGGTAGGGGCCGGTGCCCAGGATGCCGTTCTCGGATTCGAGGACCACGTGGACGCCGTCGGGGAGGTGGTCGGGGATGAGGGTGGGCAGTCCGATGCCGAGGTTGACGTACTCGCCGTCGCGCAGTTCGGCGGCGGCGCGGGCGGCCATCTGGTCGCGGGTCCAGGGCATCAGCCACGCGCCTCTCGGGTTGCCGTACGGTCCGTACGCGCCGGAGGGTCCATACGGACCGAGCGGACCGGGCTGACCGTACGGACCGTGCGGTTCTCGATCTTCTTGTCGGCGGCCTGCTCCGGGGTGAGGGCGACGACGCGCTGGACGAAGACGCCCGGCAGGTGCACGTGGTCCGGGTCGATCGCGCCGGGCTCGACCAGCTCCTCGACCTCCGCGACGGTGACGCGCCCGGCCATGGCCGCGAGCGGGTTGAAGTTGCGGGCCGACTTGGCGAAGACGAGGTTGCCGTGGCGGTCGCCCTTGGCCGCGCGGACGAGCGCGAAGTCGGTGCGGATGCCGTGTTCGAGGACGTGCGGTACGCCGTCGAACTCCCGGACCTCCTTGGGCGGGGACGCCACTGCGACGCCGCCGTCGCCGTCGTACCTCCAGGGCAGGCCGCCGTCCGCGACCTGGGTGCCGACGCCGGCCGGTGTGTAGAAGGCGGGGATGCCCGCGCCGCCGGCGCGCAGCCGCTCGGCGAGGGTGCCCTGGGGGATCAGTTCCAGCTCCAGCTCGCCGCCGAGGTACTGGCGGGCGAACTCCTTGTTGGCGCCGATGTACGAGCCGGTCACGCGGGCGATGCGCCCGGCGGCCAGGAGGACGGCGAGACCGGACTCCAAGGCTCCGCAGTTGTTGGAGACGACGGCGAGGCGCCTGACGCCGGTCTCGAACACCGCCTGGATGAGCGTGTTCGGTACGCCGCTGAGGCCGAAGCCGCCGACGGCCAGGGACGCTCCGTCGTGTATGTCGGCCACCGCTTGCGCTGCCGTGGCCACCACCTTGTCCATCCGGCTGGTTCCTCCCGAGCGGAAAGAAACGCTCAGTACACTGAGCATTCGTCGTCGGGCAGCAGCCTGGCACCGCGATCTGGGCCGGTCAAGACCCTCAGTGCACTGTGCGTACGTGAGACACTGTCCCGGCTCGGGGACACCTGTCTCCTGGGAGAGTCATCGGGAGAGAGGAGTCCACCGTGCCCGCACTCGATCTCGGCAGCCATCCGGGCCATCTGGCCCGGCGGTTGCAGCAGGCGCACACGCTGCTGTGGACCACGATGGTCTCGGAGGAGGTCACCTCCCCGCAGTTCGCCGTGCTCAACACCCTGGTGGGCGAAGACGCCCTGGACCAGCGGACGGTCGGCGAGCGGGTCGGCCTCGACCGCTCCACCATCGCCGAGGTGATCCGCCGGCTGGCCGACCGCGGCCTCGTCGACAAGGTGCGCGACCCGCGCGACGGCCGCCGCTCCGTGCTGCACGCCACGGAGGAGGGCGTACGCGTGCACAAGCGCCTCGCGGTCCGCACGGCCCGGATGAACCAGGTCTTCCTCGCCCCCCTGGACCCCGCCGAGCAGACGGTCTTCCTGGCCCTGCTGCGCCGCGTCTCGGACGCTGCGGAGGGGCTCCGCAACCCGGCGGAGCCGGACTACGCGGTGGCGGGCGGGGGTTCGTAGGGAGCGGCCGACCGGGGCTCCAGGGTTCAGTCCACAGTCAGGACGAGCTTGCCCTGGTGTCCGCCGGTCTCCATCTGCCGGTGCGCTTCGGCCATGTCCGCCGGCGCGAAGCGGCGGGCGATGGGCAGGGTGGCCTCACCGCGGGCCACCGCCTGGGCGACGTGGGCGACGGTGGCGGCCGAGCGGGTTCCGAACATCATGGTGATGCCGTACCGCTCGGCGAGCCGCGGGCCGGCCAGCGTCACGATCCGGCGCGTGTCGCCGGTCACGGCGACGGACACGCTGATGGCCTCCTCGGAACCCGTCAGGTCCAGCGAGGCGTCCACGCCCTGCGGGGCCGACTCGCGCACCCGCTGTTCCAGGCCCTCGCCGTACGCCACCGGGGTGGCACCGAGGGAGCGGAGGTAGTCGTGGTTGGCCTCGCCCGCCGTTCCGATCACATGGACGCCCCGCGCTCGGGCGAACTGCACCGCCAGGCTCCCGACGCCACCCGACGCGCCATGGATGAGCACCGTCTCCCCGGCCTTCGGCTCCAGCCGGGCCAGCGCGTTGAACGCCGCTTGCCCGACCGCCCCCACGACCGCGGCCGTCTCCCACGAGAGGACCGCGGGCTTCGGCGTCAGGTTCTCCGCGGGGACGACGACCTGCTCGGCGTAGGCCGCCATGTCCACGAACCCGATCACCTCGTCCCCGGCCGAGAAACCGTCGACACCGTCACCGAGCTGGTCCACCACACCGGCGAACTCGTTGCCGAGCTGCTGAGGGAAAGAGATGTCGTAGACCGCATCGAACTCCCCGCGCCGGATCTTGGCATCGATCGGGTTCAGCCCCGCCGCCTTGATCCGCACCCGGACCTGTCCCGCACCCGCCTGCGGCTCGGGAAGATCAGCCACCCGCAGCACCTCCGGGCCGCCATAGGAGTCCATCACCACTGCCTTCATCACGCTTGCGCCTACACCTTCGAATGAGCGGTTAGATAGCCACCCAAGGCTTCGGATATGCCTCGAATGGCGCCTTCTGCTCCCCAGTCAACGTCTGCGGACCTTGGCGGGTCCAACACTCTCCACCAGACACGCAACAGTCTCAGGCTGTTACGGTGAAGGGGTGGATCTCGATCTGCGCCAGGCTCGCTACGCCGTGACCCTCGCCGAAGAACGTCACTACGGCCGGGCCGCCGCCCGGCTCTCCATCGCCCAGCAGACCCTGTCCGCTCAGATCACCGCCCTGGAGAAGCGCCTCGGCGTCCAGCTGTTCCACCGCGACCGCCGCCAGGTCACCCCCACCCCCGCGGGCGAGGTCTTCACCACCCGCGCACAGCGTCTGCTCACTGATGCTCAGCGACTCGTCGACGACCTCACCCGCGCCAGCACACCGCTGCGCATCGATGTCCTCACCGAGGGGCTGACCCCCTCGCTCCTCGCCCGGCACTTGAGCTCCCAGACCCCGTGCCTGCCCTTGGAGGTCGTCCACAGCCAGGGCCTGGCGGCCGCACTGCCCCGCCTGCTCTCCGGGGATCTCGATCTCTCCTTCGGCCGTATCCACGGCCTCGGCCTCGGCCTCGGCCGAGAACTTCCGGCGCCCCTGGCCACCATGCCCGTACGGCTGGAGCCCATCGGCGTCATCGTCCCCGCCGACCACCCTCTCGCCGAACGCGACGAGGTGCCCCTTGCCGCTCTCGCCGACCACCCCCTCCTCGTCCACACCGCCGACGAAGCCGCCGAATGGCGCGACTGGATCGACCAGACCATGGCCGCCTTCGGGCTGCGCAGCGCGCTCCGCGTACGCGGGCACGGCCGCACCGCCATCCACGCAACCGTGCAAGCCCGCGGTTACCCCGCCTTCGGCCTCACCACGGGGCAGCTTCCCGAGGGCCTGACCGCTCGCCCTCTGACCAGCCCGGTCCCTCTCTACCCCTGGCACGCCGTCTGGAACGCCACCACCGCGACGGCCGCCACCCACCGTGCTCTGGAGCTCGTCCACACCTACGCCAGGGCCCATCACTGGCATCGTCTTCCCGACGCCCCTTGGTGGCTGCCCGAAGCGGACCGCGCAGCACTGAGCCCACGGAAGTGACCAGCCGCGGGATCTGACGGCCCCCACGGGAAGCCCGCGGGAAAGTACCTGGGCATTGTCAGTGGCCCTCCCTACGATGGTCAGCAATTCCGAGTCCTCCTCGGTGGCGTGCGCGTATGCCCGTGTACGGCGCCGGGGTCAGGGCCGGGTCCATCGCGATTTGTGAGGGGGGGACCCCGCGATCGCCCGACCCGCACCCGCGGCCGCCGTCCGGGGCCGTGAGGGTGCTCCCTTGTGCCCATGAACCTGCGCCCTTCCGATTCCTCCGAAGTTCCCGAAGCCGCCGAAGCCGCCGAGCCGTCGGTCAACACCTTCCAGGTGGACCTGCGCGGCCTCGTCGATCTGCTGTCGCACCACCTCTACTCCAGCCCGCGCGTGTACGTCCGCGAACTGCTGCAGAACGCCGTGGACGCGGTCACCGCCCGCCTCGCCCACGACCCCGCCGCGCCCACCGGCATCCGGCTGACGGCCACCGGCGACGCCGTCGTCATGGAGGACACCGGCATCGGTCTGACCTCCGAGGAGGTGCACACCCTCCTCGCCACCATCGGCCGCAGCTCCAAGCGCGACGCTCTGGACAGCGCACGGCAGGAGTTCCTGGGGCAGTTCGGCATCGGACTGCTTGCGTGCTTCGTCGTCGCCCAGCGGATACGCGTGGTGTCGCGCTCCGCCCGCAAGCCCGACGAGCCGCCGGTGGAGTGGCTGGCGAGCGACGACGGGTCGTACACGGTGCGGACGCTGCCCCACGAGGCGCGTCCGGAGCCGGGCACCACCGTGCGGCTGGAGCCGCGCCCCGGGGCCGAGGAGTGGACCGAGCCGGGGCGCGTGGCCGAACTGGCGAGGGACTTCGGCTCGCTGCTGCCCCACGAGGTCACCTTCACGGGGCCGGACGCCGCCGACCGACCGCTGACGGAGCGGCCCGCCGTGTGGGACCGGGCGTACCCGACGCCCACCGCGCGGCGCGTCGCGCTCGCCGGGCACTGCGCTCGGGTCTTCGGGTTCACGCCGCTGGACTCCATCGACCTGGACCTGCCGGTCGCGGGGGTACGCGGTGTCGCCTACGTCCTGCCCTCGGCCACCAGCCCCGCCCACCGGGCGGCGCACCGGGTCTACCTGAAAGGCATGCTGCTCACCGACCGGGCGGACAACCTCCTGCCCGACTGGGCGTTCTTCGTCCGCGTGGTCCTGGACACCGACACCCTGCGCCCGACGGCCTCCCGGGAGAACCTGTACGACGACGAGACCCTCGCCGCCGTGCGCGAGGCGCTCGGCGTCCGCATCCGCGAGTGGCTCGCCGAGCTCGCGGCCGGGGACCCCGACCGGCTGGCGGCGTTCCTGACCGTGCACCACCTGGGCGTGAAGTCGATGGCGCGGCACGACGCCGAGCTGTTCACCTTGATGCTGCCGTGGCTGCCGTTCGAGACCAGCGACGGCCGGGTCACCCTCGACGAGTTCGTACGGGCCCATCCGCAGGTCCACTTCACGCGCACGGTGGAGGAGTTCCGGCAGGTCTCCCCCATCGCCGCCGCGCACGGCCTCGGCGTCGTCAACGGCGGGTACACCTACGACGCGGACCTCATCGCCCTGCTGCCCCAGGTCAGGGAGGGCGTCACCGTCAGCGAGCTCGACGCGGGCGCCGTCACGGCCCACCTCGACCCCGTCGAACCGCGGCAGGAGCTGGCCCTGGCCGCGTTCCTCGCCACCGCCCGGACCCGGCTCGACGCCCTGGGCTGCGATGTGGCGCTGCGCGCCTTCCAGCCCGTCACCGTGCCGGCGCTGTACCTCGACGACCGGGAGGCCCGCCACGAGCGGGACCGCGCGGCGGCCGAGGAGGGCGCCGACAGCCTGTGGAGCGACATCCTCGGCGCCCTGCGCGGCTCGGCGCCCCGCGCCCGGCTGGTGCTCAACCACAACAACCCCCTGGTGCGGCGCGTCGCGGCGATCACCGACCCGGAGCTGGCCGGTACGGCGGTCGAGTCGCTGTACGGGCAGGCCCTGCTGATGGCGCAGCGCCCGCTGCGTCCCGCCGACACCTCACTGCTCAACCGGGCCTTCCTCGGGCTCCTGGAATGGGCGACGCACCCCACCACCACCCCCGCCGAGGGCACCACCCGGGAGGACGACAAGTGACCACCGCCGAACACGCGGGCCAGCCGGGCCCCGACGACATCCGCCGGGCCCTGTGGGAGAACGAGTCCGCGCCCAACGGGCTGCTGCGCAACGCGCGGGCGGAGGAGCTGGTCACGGCGGCCGAGGCCACCGGGGACCGGGACCTGCTCCGGCAGGCGCTCTTCGGGCTCATCCGGGCGTACGAGTACAGCACCGAGCGCGGCAAGATGCTGGTGCCGTTCGCGCGCCTCATGCAGGAGTGGGACCGTGACCCGTCCGCGTTCGACGGGGCCGACACCCACACCTTCCACTGGATGTTCAAGTGGGTCAGCTCCGGAATGCTGACGCTGCCGGAGATCCCGCTCGCCACCATGGAGCAGTGGCTCGGCGAGATGGAGCGCCGCTACCGGATGGCCGGATACAGCGAGCGCGCCGTACGGCAGGCCGAGTTCGAGCTGGCCGAGGAGACCGGCGACACCGAGCGGGCGGCGCGCGCGTTCGCCGCGTGGACGGCGGCGGAGCGCGACCGGATGGCCAACTGCCACGCCTGCGAGCTCAACGACCAGGGCCACTACCGGCTGAGCCAAGGACAGGACGACGAGGCCCTGCGCACGTGGGGGCCGGTCCTCGACGGCAGCGCCGGCTGCATGGAGGAGCCGCACCGGGTGCTGGCCAAGTCGCTGCTCCCGCTGGTGCGGACGGGCCGGCTGGACGACGCTCGCGCCCACCACCTGCGCGGCTACCGCATGGCCCGGGGCAACGAGAGTCTGCTGCCCTCGATCGGCCTGCACATCGAGTTCTGCGCGCTGACCGGCAACGAGGGCCGGGGCCTGGAGATCCTCTCGGAGCACGCCGCGCACCTCGCGTCCGAAGGCAACCCGTGGGCCCGGCTGGAGCTGCTCACCGGGGTCCTGGTCCTGACGCGCCGGCTGCTGGAGCTCGGCGTCGGCGAGCAGCCCGCGGTCGCGTACGCGGGGCGGCAGCGCACGGTGCGGGAGCTGCACGAGCTGCTGACCGCCGAGGCAACCGGGATCGCGGCCCGCTTCGACGAGCGCAACGGCAGCGATGTCGTGTCCGGGCGGCTGAAGCACCGGCTGGAGCGCGAGCCGCTGCTGGCGGGTCTGCCGCTGGGCGTACGGGCCGTCCGGCTCGCGGGCCCGCCCACCCCGGCGCCGGTGGCGCCGGTTCCGCGTGGCGGTGACCAGGCGGCGGCCCCCGGGACCCCGGCTTCCCCGGCCTCCCCGGCCGAACTGGTCGCCGAGGCAGTCGCCGAAGCCCGGGAGCTGCGCGCCCAGGGCCACCCCCGGGCGACGGCCGCCTGGGACCGGGTGGAAGCCCTGGCCTCGCAGGCGGGCGAGGCTGCGGAGGGGGGCGAGACCGCGGAGAGGGGCAAGACCGCCGATCCGCTGCTCGCGGCCGACCTGCTGGACCACCGGGCCATCCGCGCCGGGCGTGCGGGCGACGAGAGCGCGCGGGAGCTCTTCGAACGGACCGCCGCCGCCTACCGCGCCGCCGGTGAGCCGAGCCGTGCCGCGCTCGCCGAACTGCGTGTGGCCACCGCGGCGGTGCGAGCGGGCGCGGAGCCGGAGGAGATCCGCGACCTGACGGCGGCGGCCGCCGCCTCGGCCCAGGCCCTGGACCCGGCCGACCCCACCAGGACACGCCGGATCGCGACGGCCGCCCTGCTGAAGATAAAGATCGACGCGGCGCTGCGCCACGACGAGGAGGACCACGGCGACGCACGCCTCGCGGCCGATCTGGCCGTGTTCACCGAGCAGTTCGGGCGCGACACGGGCGGCGAAGGCAGCGGTGTGGACGACCTGCTCGCCGAGGCGGACAGGATCCGCGCCGACCTGGCCTGGCGGTCGGGCGACGCGGACACGGCGGACGAGCTGCTCGCCCTGGCCGCGCGGCGCGTCATCGCCTCGGGCCACCCCTGGGACGCCGCGGAGCCGCTGTCGCGGCGGGCCCGGCTGCTGATGCGGCTCGGCCGCCTCGACGACGCCGAGGAGGCGGCGCGTGCCGCGGTGACACACGGCGCGGAGCTTGTGGACCCGCACGAACTCGGCGTGGTACGGCTGACGCTGGCGGAGGTGCTGTACCAGCGGGACGGCGAGGAGGCCGAGGCGGCGCAGTACGCCCTTGAGGCCGCCCACTGGTTCGACGCGGCGGGCGACTCCGCGGGAGCGGGCGCGTACGCCCGGCTCGTCCTCGCCCAGGCCCTCGGCGAGACGGGGCGCTCCGCCGAGGCAGCCGAGGTGCTGGAGTCCGCGCTGCCGGACCTGCTGGAGCACGGCGACGAGCAGGCCGTACGCGCCCGCGACACGCTCGCGCGGAACCTGCGCGCACTGGGCGACCGGCGGGCCGCGGCGGAGCAGTACCTTCTCGCCGCCGAGGTGGCCAAGGGCTGGGAGCACCCGGGGGCGCACGCCCAGCTGGCGACGCTCGCCGCCGAGTGCCTCTCGGGCGCGGGCTTGCGTGACGAGGCGGTCGCGGCGTACCAGCGGGCCGTCGAGCTGTGGGAGAGCGTGGGCGATCCGGTCTCGCTCGCCCGCGCGCTGCGTTCGCTCGCCTGGCTGGAGATGCGCGGCGGCGACCCGGCCGCCGCCAAGGAGCTGATGGCGAGGGCGCTCACGGCGGTCGAGGGCGAGGGGGCCGAGCTGCTGGTGGAGCGTGCGCGTACCTGGGCGCAGACGGCCGAGCTGATCCTGGACGAGCTGTACGCGGAGGACGGGGAGGAAGCGGAGGACACGGCGGACGCGGAGGGCAGGGCGGACGCGGAGGGCGCCGGCGGGGCACGGCAGGACGCTGCCTCGGCCGCCGAGGCCCGGCGCGAGGCGGTGCTCCTGCTGGAGAGGGCGGAGGCGGCGTTCGCCGCGCTCGGCGCCGGCGCGCTGGACGAGCGGGCGCGGTGCGCCGTCCAGGCGGCGTGGGCAGAGCAGGGCCTGGGCCGTACGGACGCGGCCACCGCACGACTGCGGTCGCTGATCGACGAGTTCGGCGCTCTGGACACGGAGGAGTCCCGCGGCTGCCTGCCGCAACTGGAGCACACGCTCGAACAGATCGGCGGCAGGGCCTGACCCGGACACGACGGGGGGCGGGCGACTCGGTCCGGGCCATCACAGCCCGGGCCGTGCGTCCGCCGGCCGGAATGCCGGCCGAAGTGCCGGACGGACCACCTGGCGGACATGCGGCACCCGGTCGCCACGGCGCGGCCGCCGCGCCACTACACTCCGCGCGGCGCGGCGACACGGGCAGGGGACGGGGCCGACGCCCGGATGCCCCATGTCGAGAGGGAGAGAGGAGCCAGGATGCGCGTCGCGCTGTTCGTGACCTGCGTCAATGACGCGGTGTACCCCGCCACCGGCATCGCCGTGGTGAGGCTGCTGCGGCGCCTGGGGGTCGAGGTGGACTTCCCGGCGGAGCAGACGTGCTGCGGCCAGCCGCAGTACAACACCGGCTACCGAAGCGAGACGCTGCCGCTGGTGCGCCGGACGGTGCGGGCGTTCGAGGGGTACGAGTACGTCGTGACGCCGTCGGGTTCGTGCGCGGCGATGGTGCGGGACACCTACCCGAAACTGGGCGCGCCGGAGCTGGGGCCCCGGACGTACGAACTGACCGAGTTCCTGGTCGACGTGCTGGGTGTGACGGACGTGGGGGCGTACTTCCCGCACACCGTCACGTACCACCCCTCCTGTCACGGCCTGCGGATGCTCGGGCTCGGGGACCGGCCGCGCCGGCTGCTGGAGGGGGTGAAGGGCCTTGAGCTGGTGGAGCTGCCGGGCGCGGAGGAGTGCTGCGGGTTCGGCGGGACGTTCGCGGTGAAGAACGCCGCGGTGTCGTTGGCGATGGGCCGCGACAAGGTGCGCCACGCGACCGGGACGGGCGCGGCGGTGCTGTGCGGCGCGGACAACTCGTGTCTGATGCACATCGGCGGGATCCTGCGGCGGGAGGGTGAGCGGATGCGGGCGGTGCACATCGCCGAGATCCTGGCGAGCACGGAAGAGGAGCCGCTGCGGTGAGCGGGACGACGACGTTCGTCGGGATGCCGGCGTTTCCCCAGGCGGCGGCCACGGCCGTACGTGACGAGCGGCTGCGGGCGAACCTGCGGCACGCGACGCACACGATCCGCGACAAGCGGGCCCGGGCGGTCGCGGAGTTGGCGGACTGGGAGCAGCTGCGGGAGGCGGGCAAGCGGATCAAGGACCGTACGCTGCGTCATCTGGACACGTATCTGCTCCGGTTGGAGGAGGCGGTCACGGCGGCGGGCGGCACGGTCCACTGGGCGGCGGACGCCGACGAGGCGAACCGGATCGTCACCGAGCTGGTGAAGGCCACCGGCGAGCGCGAGGTCGTGAAGGTCAAGTCCATGGCCACACAGGAGATCGGCCTCAACGAAGCCCTGGAGGCGGAGGGCATCGCGGCGTACGAGACGGATCTCGCCGAGCTGATCGTGCAGTTGGGCGACGACCGGCCCTCGCACATCCTGGTCCCCGCGATCCACCGCAACCGCGGCGAGATCCGCGACATCTTCCGTGAGCGGATGGGCGCCTGGGGGCGGCCCGCGCCCGACGGCCTGACCGACACGCCCGCCGAACTGGCCGAGGCCGCCCGCCTTCACCTGCGGGAGAAGTTCCTGCGCGCCACAGTGGGTATCTCCGGCGCGAACTTCATGGTCGCCGAGACGGGCACCCTGGTGGTGGTCGAGTCCGAGGGCAACGGGCGGATGTGCCTGACCTTGCCCGAGACCCTGATCTCGGTCGTCGGGATCGAGAAGGTGGTGCCGACCTGGCGGGACCTGGAGGTGTTCCTGCAGACGCTGCCGCGTTCGTCGACGGCCGAGCGCATGAACCCGTACACCAGTATGTGGACCGGCACGAGCGACGGGGACGGGCCCCGGACGTTCCACCTCGTCCTGCTCGACAACGGCCGCACCGCCGCGCTCGCCGACGAGGTCGGACGGCAGGCGCTGCGCTGCATCCGCTGTTCGGCCTGTCTGAACGTCTGCCCCGTGTACGAGCGGGCCGGCGGCCACGCGTACGGCTCCGTCTACCCCGGCCCGATCGGTGCCATCCTCACGCCCCAACTCCGGGGCACGGCCAGCGGGATCGACGCCTCGCTGCCGTACGCGTCGTCGCTGTGCGGGGCGTGTTACGAGGTGTGTCCGGTGGCCATCGACATCCCCGAGGTGCTGGTGCACCTGCGCGGGCGCGTCGCCGAGCAGGGCGGCAGGGGGCACCGGCTGGAGAAGGCCGCCGTCCGGGCGGCGACCTGGCTGCTCGACCACCCCACCGCCCTCGCCGCCGGTGAGCGCCTCGCCTCCGCTACCCGGCGCGCGCATCCGTCGCGGCTGCCGGGCGCGGGGCCGTGGACGGAGGGCCGGGAACTGCCGGAGATGCCCGAGCAGTCGTTCCGCGAGTGGTGGAGGAGGAACCAGGCATGAGCGCCGACCCCCGTAAGGGCGACGAGCCCCGCACGAGCGCCGGACCATGGCACGGCGACAAGCCCCGCACGAGCGCCGGACCCCGGCACGGCGACGAGCCCCGCACCAGCGCCGGACCCCGCGACGGCACCGGACCCCGCGACGGCACCGATCCCGCGCCCGTGCCCCCGCCCACGCCCCGCAGCGGCTCCCGCGAGCGGATCCTCGCCCGTATCCGCGCGGCCGTCGCCGACGCACCCGAAGCGCCGGAGCCGGCCCGCGACTACCTCACCGCGCACGCCCCGTCCGACGACCCGGCCGCGCTCCTGGACCTCCTCCACCACAACCTCACCGACTACCGCGCCCATGTGCACCGTACGGCCGAGGAGCGGCTCCCGGAGGTCATCGCCGGCCTGCTCGCCGAACACGGCGTGCGGTCGCTCGCCGTGCCGCCCGGGCTGCCGGCCGCCTGGCTCGCCGGAACCGGCGTCGAGCGGCTCCATGACACCCGCACCGAACCGCTGACACCCCGGCAGCTCGACGCGATCGACGCCGTCGTCACCGGTTGCGCCCTGGCGATCGCCGAGACCGGCACCCTCGTCCTGGACGGCGCCGAAGGCCAGGGCCGCCGGGCCCTGACGCTGGTGCCGGATCTCCACGTGTGCGTCGTGCGCGCGCCGGGCCAGGTCGTCGCGTCGCTCCCGGAGGCGCTGCCGCGCCTGGTGCCGGGGCGTCCACTGACCTGGGTGTCCGGGCCGTCCGCGACGAGCGACATCGAGCTCGACCGGGTCGAGGGAGTCCACGGCCCGCGCACCCTCCACGTCGTCCTGGTGGTCGGCGACCGGTAGAGAGGGGCGCGCGCAGGCGCGCGTGGGGGCGTACGCGCAGGCCGCGCGCTGCGGCGCGACACGCGCACGCGCACCTCAATCCAGGCCCACTATGCGTCACGCATATTCACTACGCGTGATGACGCCTGGTGGAGTCGGGTCGGTGCCCGCCATGAGGAGCCAGGCGGATCACCATACGAAAGGGAAGCCCTCCATGGCCGTCGAGACACGTCCCGCTCCCGAGCCGCCGCAGATCCTCACCCAGGAGAGCGTCCAGCTCAGCCTCAGCACGCGGGCCGCGCGGAATCTCGCCACGACCACCAAGTCCGAACCGCAGATGCAGGAGATCAGCTCGCGCTGGCTGCTGCGCAAACTGCCGTGGGTGCACGTCCCCGGTGGCGCCTACCGGGTCAACCGCCGCCTGTCGTACTCCGTCGGGGACGGCCGCGTCACCTTCGTCCAGACCGGCTCCAAGGTGCAGGTCGTCCCGGCCGAGCTGTGTGAACTGCCGCTGCTGCGCGGGTTCAACGACCCGACCGCCCTCGCGGCGCTGGCGGACAAGTTCGTCCAGAAGACGTACGAGCCGGGTCAGGTCCTCGTCGAGGCGGGCCGCAAGCTGGACACGGTCTTCCTGATCGCGCACGGCAAGGTGGAGAAGGTCGGCAAGGGCAAGTACGACGACTCCGAGACGCGTCTCGGCATGCTCGCCGACGGCGACTCCTTCGGCGGCCGGGTGCTGGCGGGCGCCGCGGACGCCAAGTGGGAGTTCTCGGTCCGCGCCCTCACCACGACCACCGTGCTGACGCTCCCCCAGTCGGCGTACAAGACGGTGGCGTCGCAGTACGAGACGCTGCGCGACCACGTCCAGGGGCTCACCTCCAACGGGCACCGGCCGACGAACAAGTACGGCGAGGTGGAGATCAGCTTCCTCTCGGGCCACGAGGGCGAGCCGCCGCTGCCGACCACCTTCGTGGACTACGAACTCGAGCCGCGCGAGTACGAGCTGAGCGTCGCGCAGACGATCCTGAAGGTGCACAGCCGGGTCGCCGACCTCTACAACAAGCCGATGAACCAGACCGAGCAGCAGCTCAAGCTGACGATCCAGGCGCTGCGCGAGCGCCAGGAGCACGAGCTGGTCAACAACCCGGACTTCGGGCTGCTGCACAACACGGACTACAACCAGCGCATCCAGAGCCCCGCCGGTCCGCCGACCCCGGACGACCTCGACGACCTGATCAGCATGCGGCGCGGCACGCAGTACATCTTCGCCCACCCGCGCGCGATCGCCGCGTTCGGCAAGGAGTGCACCAAGCGGGGCGTGAACCCCGGCAGCGTGGACATCGGCGGCCACCACATCCCCGCGTGGCGCGGCATCCCGATCCTGCCCTGCGGCAAGATCCCGATCACCGAGCACCAGACGTCCTCGATGATCGCGATGCGTACGGGCGAGGACAACGAGGGTGTCATCGGCCTCTACCAGACGGGGCTGCCGGACGAGTACGAGCCGGGCCTCAACGTCCGGTTCATGGGGATCGACGAGAAGGCGATCATCTCGTACCTGGTCAGCACCTACTACTCGGCCGCGATCCTCGTCCCCGACGCCATCGGCATCCTCGAGAACATCGAGGTCCGTCCGCGTGCGTAGCCGCCTGCGCAGCCGCGTGCGAACGAACCGGAAGGTGAAGGAGGGCCGGGCCGATGTCACTGCTGTCCCGGATGTCCGCGCCTGCGGCCGTCCATGAGCTCGCGGGCCTGGTGAGCGCCGTGCTGAACGGGCCCTCGGGGCCCGCGAAGCTGTCGGCGCCCCCGGCGCCCCGGCTGCCCACCGGTCCGACGGGGCTGGGCTCCGCCGCCGCCCGGCTGTGGTCCCTGGGGCCGGCGGGCGGTGCGGCGAAGGGCTCCCCGGCCCCTGCCGGGCGCACCGCACCCGGCGGGGCCACCGCGCCCTCCGGAACCACCACGCCCACCGCGCACGACGGAACCGCCACGCCCGGCGGGCAGACCGCCTCCGCCCCCTCCACCGGGTCGCATCCCACGCTGTACTGCCCGCCCGCCCTCCGCGACGACCCCGCCCTCGGCGAGGCGGTCAACGAACGGCTGGTCTCCTGGGCCGAGGAGATCGGGATCTACCCCGGTCAGCTCGACAAGGTCCGCTCGGCGAACTTCGGACGGCTGATGATGCTGGCGCACCCCGAGTCGGACGACCCCGACCGGCTGCTGGCGGCGGCGAAGTGCGCGCTGGCGGAGTGGGCCGTCGACGACCACTACGTGGACGGGGAGGCGGAGGAGGCCCGGCACGACCTGCTGGGCCGACGGCTCGCCATCGCCCACTCGGTGATCGACCAGGCCCAGCTCCCGCTGCGGTACGCGCCGGAGCTGGAGCAGGTGGTGCGCGCGGACCCGGTGGCGATGGCCCTCCGCTCCGCCCTCACCAACCTGCACGACCACGCCACCACGACCCAGGTGCGCCGCCTCCGCCACGAGCTGGCCATCATGTTCGTCGCGTACGGCCAGGAAGGCGTGTGGCACACGAAGGGGCAACGGCCGCCGGTCTGGGAGTACCTGATGCACCGGCACGAGAACAGCTTCATCCCGTGCATGGTGCTGGTGGACGCCATCGCGGGCTACGAGGTGCCGATGGCTGAGTTCTCCGACCCCCGGGTGCGCCGGACGTTCAACCTGGCCGGCACGGCGACGGTCCTCATGAACGACCTGTACTCGATGGGCAAGGAAGACCCCACGGACTTCAGCCTGCCGATGCTGATCGCGGCCGAGGAGCAGTGCTCCATGGAGGTGGCGGTGGAGCGCAGCGTCGAGGTCCACGACGAGCTGATGCACACCTTCGAGGCCGAGGCGGCCGCCCTCTCCGTCACCGGCTCCCCCGAACTGCGCCGCTTTCTGGCCGGTACGTGGGCCTGGGTGGGCGGCAACCGCGAATGGCACGCGGGCAGCGCCCGCTACAACGTCGCCGAAGCGGCCTGACGTCGCATCCGACTCACCCCTCCCTTCCCCTCTTCCCTTCCTCCCCCTCCCCCCACATCGCAAGGAGCCATCCGGCATGACCACGACCACCTCCCCCGCAGAGGTGCTGCGCACGGAGTACCAGAAGTCCGTCGCCGCGTACTGGAACACCAACCAGCAGGACCCGGTCAACCTGCGCCTCGGTGAGGTCGACGGCCTCTACCACCACCACTACGGGCTCGGCGAGTACGACCCCTCCGTGCTGGAGGGGCCGGAGGACACGCGCCAGGACCGCATCACCCGCGAACTCCACCGGCTGGAGACCGCCCAGGCCGACGTCCTGCTGGACCACCTGGGCCCGGTCACGGCCGACGACATGCTGCTCGACTGCGGCTCGGGGCGCGGCGGCACCAGCCTCATGGCCAACCAGCGCTTCGGCTGCAAGGTCGACGGTGTGTCGATCTCCGAGTACCAGGTCGGCTTCGCCAACACGCAGGCCGAGGAGCGCGGCGTCTCGGACCGGGTGCGGTTCCACTTCCGGAACATGCTCGACACCCGCTTCGAGACGGCCTCGCGCCGGGGCGCGTGGACCAACGAAACCACCATGTACGTCGACCTGTTCGAGCTGTACGCCGAGGTGTCGCGGGTCCTGGAGTTCGGCGGCCGCTACGTCTGCATCACCGGCTGCTACAACGACGTGACCGGCGGCCGCTCCAAGGCCGTCAGCCGCATCGACGAGCACTACACCTGCAACATCCACCCGCGCAGCGCCTACTTCAAGGCCCTGGCGGCCAACAACCTGGTGCCGATCAACGTCGTCGACCTGACGCCGCAGACCATCCCGTACTGGGAGCTGCGCGCCAAGTCGTCGCTGGCCACCGGCATCGAGGAGCCGTTCCTCACCGCGTACAAGGAAGGCAGCTTCCACTACCTCCTCATCGCCGCCGACCGGGTCTGACCGGTCCGCACCAGCCCCCTGTGGAGCCCGGGCCGTCGCCCGGGCCGCGGGGGGCTTCTTCGCGTCCGTTATGGCGCGATGCCAGCGAATCTGCACACCGAATGTACAGGCGTCACACCTTCTCCCATCGCCAGTCAGCTGACACATCGTCAGGTCGACGCGTTGATGCCGGAATGTCCAATTCCGCATCACTCGGCCCGTGCGCACCGACCACCGGGAACGGAGGGGCCTGTGAAGAACCCGGCACCAATTCATGAACACCCCTGCACACGGTGGTAATTCGTCAGCGGGATATCGCTCGGAACGCCGTCCGGCCGATTGGCTGAGCGACGCGCCCCCGTGCTTTGATCCATCGCACTGCGGGCCTCCGCACAAAGTGCCGATCTCCCGCAGTGCTTTCGAGTTATCCGTGTGAAGGGAACCTCCGCATGAACCCCCAGATCCAGACCCAGGAAATCTCCGACGCCGACCTCGACAACGTGTCGGGTGGCCTGCACTCCGCCGTGGCCGGCAGCGCCGTGGCCAACGTGACCGCGACGGTCGACTCCATCGCCCCGGTCTCCGGTGTCGCCACCTCCGCCGTCGGCGCCGTCGAGTCGTTCGCCGGCCTCAACTCCTCGGCTCTCACCGGCTTCGTCGCCGGCCTCTGAGACGGCCTGAGTGAGCCCCGGAACAGGAGAGTTCCGGGGCTCACCCCGCTTTTCCTTGTTTCACTCCCTAAACGGACATGTGCAGTCGAGGGAAGAGTTACGTGCAGTTCCGCCAAAAGGCCCTTTCCAAGCTGCAATCACCGGAGGAAATAGACCTGCCGGTGCGTTTCGCGCGCCCGCAGGGACTGCTCGTCCTCACCGTCACCGTGCTCGCCATGATCGCCGCCTCCGTCTGGGCCGTGACCGGCTCCGTCTCCTCCACCCTCTCCGCGCCCGGGATCCTCACGCACGCGCAGGGCAGCTACATCCTGCAGAGCCCCGTCTCCGGCCAGGTCGTGGACGTACGCGCCAAGGAGGGCGAGTACGTCGCCGCCGACGCCCCGCTGGTCGAGGTGCGCACCCCGGAGGGCACCACCCTCGTCCGCGCCCTCGCCGCCGGCCGGCTGACGGCTCTCGTCGCCACGATCGGCTCGGTGGTCACCACGGGCGCCGACGTCGCGGCGGTGGAGCGGGCCGGCGAGGAGGACGACCCGCTGATGGCCGTGTTGTACGTCCCCGCCGACCGCGGCGCCGCCGTGCCCGTGGGCGCCTCCGTGGACCTCACCGTCCAGTCCGTACCGGCGCAGCAGTACGGCGTGCTGCGCGGACGGGTGAAGGCGGTCGGACGGACGGCGCAGACCCGCCAGCGCATCACCGCCTTCCTCGGCAGCGGCCAGCTCGGTGAGGAGTTCTCCCGGCAGGGCCCGCCGGTCATGGTCCTGGTCCGGTTGGAGCCGTCCCCCTCGACGAAGACCGGGTACGCGTGGTCGACGTCGGACGGGCCCTCGTACCCCCTCGACTCCATGACCCTGGCCACCGGCTCGGTCCATCTCGCCGAGCAGCACCCGATCGATTGGCTCCTGCCGTGAGCGCCGCGACCGGCGGACGGCGCCGCGCCCAGCCGGCGCCCAAGGCGGGCAGGGGTCCGAAGGCCAAGGCCGTCCGCACGCCCACCGTCCTGCAGATGGAGGCCGTGGAGTGCGGCGCCGCCTGTCTCGCCATGGTGCTCGCGCACCACGGGCGGCACGTGCCGCTGGAGGAGCTGCGCATCGCGTGCGGCGTCTCCCGCGACGGCTCGCGGGCCAGCAACGTCCTGAAGGCGGCGCGCAGCTACGGACTGCAGGCCAAGGGCATGCAGATGGAGCCGGCCGCGCTCGCGGAGGTGCGGGCGCCGGCCATCCTCTTCTGGGAGTTCAACCACTACGTCGTCTACGACGGCATGGGGCGCCGGTTCGGCCTGTTCGGGCGCCGGGGCGTCCACATCAACGACCCCGACAAGGGCCGCCGTTTCGTGTCGACGGAGGAGTTCGACACCAGCTTCACCGGGGTGGCCCTGGTCATGGAGCCGGGTGCCTCCTTCCGGCGGGGCGGGCGCAGGCCGGGGGTGCTGCGCGCCATGCCCGCGCGGCTGCGCGGCACGACCGGCACCCTGCTGGCCGCGCTCCTGGCCAGCCTGCTGCTGGTGGCGGTCGGGGCGGCGGTGCCCGCGCTGAGCCGTACGTACATCGACATGTTCCTGATCGGCGGACAGAGCTCGGTGCTCACACCGCTGTTCGCGTCGATGGCCGCGATGGTGGCGCTCACGGCCGTGCTGACCGGGCTGCAACAGGCGAACCTGCTGCGCGGGCGGATCATCTCCTCCACCCTCAGCAGCGCCCGCTTCCTCCGGCACCTGATGCGGCTGCCGGTGACCTTCTTCGCCCAGCGCAGCCCCGCCGACCTGGTGCAACGGCTCCAGTCCAACGACGCGGTGGCCGAGACGCTCGCGCGTGACCTCGCCGCCGCCGGCGTGGACGGCATCGTGGTGATCCTGTACGCGCTGCTGCTGTGGACGTACGACCCGCAACTGACGGTCGTGGGCGTGGGGATCGCCCTCCTCAATGTGGTGGCGATGCGGATAGTGATCCGGTTGCGCGCGACCCACACCCAGAAGCTGCGCGCCGACAGCGCGCGGCTGACGAACACCTCGTACACCGGTCTCCAGTTGATCGAGACCATGAAGGCCACCGGTGGCGAGAACGGCTACTTCCGCCGCTGGGCCGGGCAGCACGCCACCACCCTGGAGGTGCAGCAGCGGCTCGGCGTGCCGAGCGCGGTCCTCGCGGTGGTCGCGCCCACCCTCGCGACGCTCAACAGCGCCCTGATCCTGTGGATCGGCGGCCTGCGCGCAGTGGAGGGCCATATCTCCATCGGCCTGCTGGTCGCGTTCCAGGCGCTGGTCACGCGCTTCACCGCGCCCCTCACCCGGCTCAACGGAGTGGCGGGCCGCATCCAGGACTTCGCGGCCGACGTGGCCCGGCTCAAGGACGTCGAGAACTTCCCCGCGGACACCCTCTACGCGCGCGTGGAGGCGGACACGAGCACCCGCCGCCTCAAGGGGCTGGTGGAGTTGGAGAACATCACCTTCGGTTACAGCCCGCTCGACAAGCCGCTCCTGACCGGTTTCTCGCTGACCGTCGGCCCCGGGCAGCAGGTGGCGCTCGTCGGCGGCTCCGGCAGTGGGAAGTCCACCGTCTCCCGGCTGATCTCCGGCCTGTACGCCCCGTGGGAGGGCACCATCCGCATCGACGGACAGCGCCTGGAGGACATCCCGCGCAGCGCGCTGGCCGCCTCCGTCTCCTTCGTCGACCAGGACGTCTTCCTCTTCGAGGGCACCGTCCGCGACAACGTCGCCCTGTGGGACCCCTCCATACCGGACGAGGCCGTCGTCGCCGCGCTGCGCGACGCCGCCCTGTACGACGACGTCATCGCGCGGCGGCCGGAGGGCATCCACAGCCGCGTCGAACAGGACGGGCGCAACTTCTCGGGCGGTCAGCGGCAGCGGCTGGAGATCGCCCGGGCGCTGGTGCGACGGCCGTCGATCCTCGTCCTCGACGAGGTGACGAGCGCCCTGGACGCGCGGACCGAAGAGGTCATCATCGACAACCTGCGGCGGCGCGGCTGCGCGTGCGTCGTCATCGCCCACCGGCTGTCCACCGTGCGCGACAGCGACGAGATCGTGGTGCTGGACCACGGCACGGTCGTCGAACGCGGCCGCCACGAGGATCTGATCGCCGCCGGTGGCGCGTACGCCGAACTGGTACGGGAGCGCTGACGTGTCCCTTCACCCCGTCCCCTCCGTCATGGGGACCGACCCGGTCACCCACGCCCTCGGCGGCCTCGGCACGCCCGTCGACTGCGCCGGGGTGCGCAGTGTGCACCTGGAGGGTCCGTACGTCCTGTGGCTGGTCGTCGGCGGCGGCCTGGACCTCTTCGCGGTCGACGCGGCGCAGCAGGGCAACTGGCACTTCCTGGGCCGACTGGAGGCCGGCAGCCTGCTCCTGGGCCCCGTCGAGGGCCCGCAGCACACGCTGGTCGGCCGCCCCACCCAGGACTGCGCGCTGCGCCGGATCGCACTGCGGGAGCTGTACGGCGGTGGCGCGTACGACCCGTACGACCCGTACGGCGCGCATGCGTACGGGCCGCAGGGTTCGTACGGTGATCCGTACAGTGAACAGAGCCCCCTGGAGCAGGCCTTCGCGCTCGGTACCGCCCGGAGTCTGGGCGTGCTGTTCGAGGCCCCGCTGGACGGCCGGCCGGCCGCCGAGGAGGGGGAGGCGGTCGCCGACGACGACATGCTGTGGATGCCGGTGCCCCCGGGAAGCGTCCAGTACGGGGCCGCGTACAGCGCGGACGCCGCGGGCGATCTGCTGGTGGACGGCGGGCTGTGGCAGCGGATGGTCAACCAGCAGTACCGGCTGCTGTCCGCCGTGGACCGCTGGATCGAGCAGCTGGAGCGGGCGCACGAGGACCGCGCCGCGGCCGGCATCCGCGCGGGTGAGGCCGTCCGCGCGCGGGCGGACCAGGCGCTGCTGGCGTCCATCGGCGGCACGGACCGTGCCGGGCGGAAGTCCGGCGCGGGGGGCGGCGCGAGCGACGACGCCACGTACGCCGTGTGCCGCCGGGTCGCACGGGCGGCGGGGATCACGCTGGCGGAGGCCGTGCGGAGCGACGGTACGGCCGACGAGCGGATGGGCCCGGTCGAGCGCATCGCGGTCGCGTCGCGGGTCCGTACGCGCGCGGTCCGGCTCGACGGGGACTGGTGGCGCACGGACTCGGGGCCGCTCGTCGGCCACTGGGCCAAGTCGGGGGCGCCTGTGGCGCTGCTGTGGCGGCGCGGCCGGTACGAGGCGGTGAACCCGGCGTCCGGCCTGCGGATCCGGCTGGGCGCGGAGAAGGCGGCCGAGCTGGAGCCGCGTGCCGTGATGTTCTACCGCCCGCTGCCCGACCGGCCGCTGTCGCCCTGGGGGCTGCTGCGGTTCAGCATGCGCGGCACCGTCGGCGACGTGCGCAACCTGGCCCTCGCCGGTCTGGTGACCGTGTGCCTGGGGGCGCTGGTGCCGATCGCGACGGGCAAGGTGCTCGGCTCGTACGTCCCGGCGGCCGAGAAGAGCCTGATCGTGCAGGTGTCGCTGGCGATCATGGTCACGAGCGTGGTGTCCGCGGCGTTCATGCTGCTGCAGAACCTCACCCTGCTGCGGATGGAGGGCCGCATCGAGAGCGTGCTGCAACCGGCCGTGTGGGACAGGCTGCTGCGGCTGCCGACGCGATTCTTCACCGAGCGCTCCACGGGCGAGCTGGCGAGCGCCGCCCTGGGGATCAGCGCGATCCGCCGGGTGATGACCGGCGTGGGGCCGGTGGCGCTCCAGGCGACCACGATCGGCGCCATGAACCTGGTGCTGCTGTTCTGCTACAGCGTGCCGCTGGCGCTGGCGGCGGTCGCCATGCTGCTGGTCATCGGGGCGGTCTTCCTGGGGCTCGGGCTGTGGCAGGTGCGGTGGCAGCGGCGGCTGGTGGAGCTGGGCAACAAGCTGAACAACCAGGCCTTCCAGACGCTGCGCGGGCTGCCGAAGCTGCGGGTGGCGGCGGCGGAGAGCTTCGCGTACGCGGCGTGGGCGCGGGAGTTCGCCCGCTCGCGCGAGTTGCAGCAGCGGGCGGGCCGGATCAAGAACATCACCACCGTCCTGGACGCGGTGTACCTGCCGCTCTGCTCGCTCATCATGTTCATGCTGCTGGCGGGCCCGGCGCGGGGCTCGATGTCGGCGGGCGCGTTCCTGACGTTCAGTACGTCCGTGACGATGCTGCTGACGTCGGTGACGCAGCTGACCGGGGCGCTGGTGTCGGCGGCGGCCGCGCTGCCCATGTTCGAACAGATCAAGCCGGTACTGGACGAGGCCCCGGAGGTACGCGGCTCCACGGCCCAGCCGGGCGTCCTGTCGGGCGCCATCGAGGCCCGCAACGTCTCCTTCCGGTACGCGGACGACGCGCCGCTCGTCCTGGACGACGTGTCGCTCGACATCCGCCCGGGCGAGTTCGTGGCCGTCGTCGGCCCGAGCGGCTGCGGCAAGTCGACCCTGCTGCGCCTGCTCATCGGCTTCGACCGGCCGGCCTCCGGCAGCGTCCTGTACGACGGCCAGGACCTGGCCGCGCTGGACCAGGCGGCGGTGCGCCGCCAGTGCGGGGTCGTGCTGCAGAACGCGCAGCCGCTCACCGGCTCGATCATGGACTGCATCTGCGGCGCGGAGACCTTCTCGCAGGACGAGGTGTGGGCGGCCGCCGAGATGGCGGGCCTCGCCGAGGACATCAAGCGCATGCCGATGGGCCTGCACACGATGATCGCGGGCGGCGGCGCCATCTCGGGCGGCCAGCGCCAGCGACTGATGATCGCCCAGGCGCTGATCCGCCGCCCGAGGATCCTCTTCTTCGACGAGGCGACCAGCGCCCTCGACAACGAGACGCAGCGCATCGTCATCGACTCCACGCGCCGCCTGAACGCCACGCGCCTGGTGATCGCCCATCGGCTCTCCACGGTCATGGACGCCGACCGGGTGATCGTCATGTCGGCCGGCCGCATCGTGGAACAGGGGCCGCCGGCCTCCCTGCTGGCGACACCCGGGGGCCATTTGCATGAATTGGTATACCGTCAGATGAGCTGACCGGACCGCCCTCGAAAGAGTGGGCTTCGGGCCGCCTCGCGCACGGAAGTGAAGGCCGAGGGGAACCCCTGTCTCCGAATCCCGCCCGGACTCACCGGGCGGAGCTCCCTGCGATCCGGAGGAACAGATGCTCAAGAAGGCTCTCGCCTGCGCGGCCCTGGTGGCCGCCGCCACGGCACTCGGCACCGTCCCCGCCGCCGCGTACGGCGACAACGACGACAACGCCTGCGACACCACCTGCCAGGCAGGCTTCTGGTCGGGCGAGTGGAGCAAGGGCAAGTTCCACACCCTGGAGCACGACAGCGGTGACTCCATCACGAGCGGCGGCTACCACGAGGGCGAGTTCCTCGGCGCCCGCTGGTAACGCGCCCCCGCTGCAGGAAGCCGCCAGGGGCGAGGGGCGACCTCGCACCTGGCGGCTCCGGCGGCGTCGTAGGCGCAGCCCCGGGGTGGGAGCCGCTGACCGAAGTACGTCATGCCCGCATAGTGCGGACGACGGCGCGCCGGGTAAGGCCGTCAGCTGTGACGTACTCGACCTGGTGACCCGCCTTCTTCCACATCAGTGCCATCCCCAGTGGCGAGGATGGCGAGATATGGTCCCCCTCGCCGGTGGCCAGTTCAGCCACCGTGTGGAGCCCTTCACTGATCTCGCCGTCCAGTTCGAGCACGAACACCGCGCCCGGGACGACGACGGCCGGTGCACCCGCCTCCGGTTCAGGGACCACGGAGTCCAAGAACGAGCGCAGATGCAGGATGCGTCGTTCGAAACGGGTACGGCGGTCCTTCTGGGTCTTGCGAAGGAAGACAAGGTTGGCGGCGTCTACATCCGCGGGCGTCTCGTCCGGTGCGGAGACCGCTTCCTGCAGCGCGCGCAGCTCCCGAAGAACCCGCTGATAGCAGCTCGCCGGAACCGACCGTACCGGGAAGGGGCCGGGGTGCCGAGTGAGCGGCTCGTGACGCTCCTCGACGTCGGCGCGCCTGTCCGTAAGGACGGGCGTGTGGGCGGTCGCCGCGTGTTCGCCCGCCGGTGTCGGCTCTTCACGGGGCGCCGCGGTCACCGGCTCGATACCCAGCCGCTCCAGCTCGGCCCTGAGCGGCGCCATGGCCTGGTCCCGGTCGAGATGGAAGCGGCTCCCCCGGATGCGTACGAATGTCCAGTCCACGCGCTCCAGATCACGCTGTCTGGCAGCAATGGTGGCGGCGTCCTCACCCTCGGCAAGGGAATCGCCGTCACATTCGACGGCGAGCCGGCGGGTGCCGCCCTCGATCACCAGGTCGATGGCGTGACGACCCACTCGGTACTGCGGGCGCACCCGGTAGCCGTCTCGGATCAGCTCCACATACACCCGCTGCTGGAAAAGGTTCTCGAAGGCCTCGTGCCGCTGGTCGGGCAGCACCTCGCCGGTCACCGTCTCCACCGCTTCCTCGACCGGTGCGGTCAGATGGTCCAGATAGGCGCGGCGCAGGTCGTTCTCGTGGAACTGGTCGGTGCGTGCGCTGTGGAACACCCAGACCTGGTCACGGGCGCGTGATGCGGCGACGTTGATGCGCTGCTCATACGTCTTGCCGCTGTAGCCACCGGGGACCCCGCCACCAGCGGTCGTCGCGGAGTTGACACAGGAGATGAACATGATGTCGCGTTCATCTCCTTGGAAGTCCTCCGCGTCCCCGACGCGCAGGCGGCGATCCTGCCGCTCCTCGTACGACAGCCGCGTCACGAGCTGGTTCTCCAGTTCCTGGAGGTGGGCCTTGCTGGCGCGCAGGCTGATCACTCCCATGGACCGGCCCGCGTACGTCGGGTCTTCGCAACACCGCGCGACGGCGTCCACCAAAGTCCGCGCCTCCGCATGGTTGAGCATCTGTGCGCCGTTGCCCTCGGTCGCTCCCTCCTCGACGTACACGGTGCGCACCGGGGGAAGCCGGTCAGCGCCGTACTGCCGCAGGGGCAGCAGCTGGTTGTCGTAGCAGAGCTCGTTGGAGAAGCCGATGATCTCGGGCATGCAGCGGAAGTGTTCCTTGAGCATCAGCGTGCCACGGCCGCCGGCCAGCGCCTCGGTGAGGTCGAAAAAGCTGGTGTCCGGGCCGAACAGATCCTTGCGGGCCGGGCTCAGACCGGTGAGCAGACGGTCTTGGAGCTGGAAGTACTCCTCCTGCTTGAGGCCCACGTTGGAGGGGCTGACCTGCTTGCTGTCACCCACCACGACGATGCGGCCCGCCAGCCACGTCAGCAGCATCGCCTCAAGTCCGGACTGGCTTGCCTCGTCGACGATGACCACGTCGAAGATGCCGGGCCGTTCCATCGGTACGGTCTCGGCGACCTGGTGCAGCGGCATGATCCAGGCGGGTACCGCGCTCTGCGCCTCGCGCAGAGCGGTCTGCGCCGCACGGCGGTAGCGGTGCTGATACTTGCCCTTGATACGGCGCACCGCCTGCTGATACGCCTTCAGCGCGGTCGTCTGATCGCCGGTGAGCAGCGCCAGAGAGCCGTGCCACGCCCGGGCCGCCGCCAGCTTGCTGAGGGTGATCCTGATCTCGTCGTCGGCCACGGCGAGCTCGGCACCAAGGGCGCGTTCGGCATCCGGGTCGGTGAGGCGTTCGATGCGTGCCCTCCACGCCGACCAGGCCCAGGCCTCCGCCAGCCGGCCAAGCCGCTCCTCCCAGTCCGGGGCCTCACGACTCTCCACGATCCGCTGGGCGAGGGCGGGGAAGGCGTCCTGGACGACGGTGAGCGCCGCTTCGTGTGCCGCCCGCAGCCGCGCCGCCTCCCGGACCCCCGCAAGCTGGTCACATGCCTCTCGATAAGCCCTCGGGTCCTGCTGGGCGACCGCCTCGCGGGCGCGGGACACGGCGGGAACGACGTTGGGGCGGTCGGTCCAGGCCCGGAGCAGTTCCCCGGCGGTCGAGATCACGTCGCGTGAGCGTTCGGCCGCTCGGAGGGTCTGCCGAACGCGCAGCAGCGATCGGACGGCGGTCTCGGTTGACGGCTCCTTCCACGGCGCGGCGGCGAGCTCGGGTGAGGTCGCCGCCGCGGTGACTACCTCCGTACGGGCGTCGGCGACGGCGAGCAGTGCGTCGAGCAGGGTGACCTCCTGGCGCAACGCGGCGACACGCTGGCCGTGTGTCTGCCAAGGGGAGGCCGCGGTCGCGTACGCGTCCTCGACCCGGGCGAGGAGTAGCTCCATCTGGACACGGGCGAGGAGCTTCGCAGCGGTCTGCGCGCCCTCCGGCGTCCGGCCGTCGACCCGTACCTGCTCGATGAAGGGGCCGACCGCCTTGGCGAGCTTGGTCCGCATCCCCAGAGGGCCGCGCAGCTTCTGCCCCTGCTCAAGCCCGTCGTACAGCGTGGTGGCGAGACCGAGGGCGGTCGCCGGCTCGTACTGTTCGAGGCCGGTGACCAGCGCGCCACCCAGCGTTTCGAGGGCTGCGTCCACAGCGGTGAGCGCGTCCTTGACGGCCGCCTGGCGGGAGCGCACCTGCCAGTCGTCACCGTCGAGGACGGAGCTGAGCGCGGAGGTGGCCCATTCTCCGGCGGCCGCGGCCTTCGCGGCGGCTCCGACCCGGTCCCGGGTGAACTCGTCCAGGGCGAGGCCCAGCCGCTCCTGCTCCACCTCGGTGAGCCTGCCGACCGGCACGTCGTACGTGGCGGCGACCGGCTCGTCGCGTACTGCGGCATGTGCTTCTTCCGCCGCCCGCACCGCCGCCACGGCCTCGTCGAAGTCGCCGGGCGTGGGGAGATCGGCCGGGCCCGGCACCTCCGCGGCCAGCGCCCGCTCGACGGGCCCGTAGGCTCGGGCGGCATGGAGCAGACGCAGCGCCTCCGCCGAGGTGAGCGCGGGCTGTTCTCGCGGAACCGGTCCGATCCACGCGTGGCGCTCGGTTTCCTCGGCCAGCCGTTCGGCGATCTGCTGGAGGCTTCCGCTGTAGTCGCCGATCTCGACCGGGAAGTGATGTGTCTCCTGGTCGCGCAGCGCGGCCAGATCCGCGAGCAGCTTTTCCTGGCTCCGGCGCGCGTTGGCTAGCCGCGCCTCCAACAGTGCGATCTCACGCTGGGACGCCTTGGGGTCGTAGCCGGCCTGGCGGCTGAGGATGGTGTGGACCGACGCCTCCAGTTCACGCTGGGCGCGCGCGCCGTCCTCCGTGCGGCTGACGCACAGGTCCCGGATGGTTTCGGGCAGCTTGTCGCGCAGGACGCGCAGGGCACGGGGCGTGTGACTCGTGATCAGTACGCGTTTGCCCTGCGCGAGCAGGTCGGTGACCAGGTTGGCGATGGTGTGTGTCTTGCCGGTCCCCGGAGGCCCCTGGACGACAACCAGCCGGTTGTCGCGGAGGCGTTCGGCGATGGTGCGCTGCTCCTCATTGGCCGGAAGCGCGAAGTACACCTCGCCCGATGCCTTGGATTCACCGCGTTCCCGGTCGGTCACGGTGAGCGCGCCGTCGCCGCCGGCGATGTACCGCAGCAGCTCGGTGGTCTCGGCGCCGCACTCGATGCGGCCCGCGATGTCCCGCAGTGCCTCCAGGGTCGAGCGGCGGGTGCGCTCGCGCAGGACGAGAGCGGGGGTGAAGCCGACGATGGGGACGTCCAGGCTGTGCGGGCGCGCGCGGTCCACGCCCGGCAGGTGCCGTCCGGCGCTGTGGGTGGCGTTGACCCAGCTGCGCAGGGCGGTCTGCAGATGATCGAGGTGTTCACCTTCAGTGCCGTCCGAGGCGAGCTCCAGCGATGCGCGGATCTGGTCGCGTACGGTCGCCTGTACGTGCTGTTCCGCGTCGAGCATGTTCTCCTCGAGCCGAAACCCTGAAGCGCCCCGGTCAGGGCCAGCGGTGAGGGTGCCTGTCCGGGGGTCCAGGTGCAGGGCGGCCCGGTGGATCAGAAGGTGCCGCTCGACTCGGTCGCCGGTGGTCGACTGCCACGTGAGCCGACCGACACCGAGGACCAATTCGTAGGACTCACCGAGGTTGGTGGCGTCCTCGTGCATTTTGTGCAGTCGGTCGTACAGCTTGACGAGCGGCTCGGTCTCCCGGCGCTGCTGGGCCCAGGCCAGCCAGTCGACCTCCCATGCCGCGTAGTGCTTTTCGATGCGTTCCCTGTCGGGGTGTTCGTCGAGGTCGTGGTACACCTTCTCCAGGGCGACGCCCCATGTGCGCGGCGTCGCGTCCGGCTCGATACGGCGGCGCAGCCGCGGGGCGTGTCGTTCTGTGAAGTCCCGCAGCCGCTCGGTGTCCACCCAGGGTGCGAGCCAGTCGGGGAGGGCCGGCGGCTCCTCCCGCTGCGGCCGCTCCACGGTCAGCCAGGCCGGCTCCGTGGCCGACACGGGCCCTTCAAGTACGGAGGCGATGTGCGGGTCGTCGGGGAGGTCGGTGAACCACACGGTGCCCTGCGCCCCGTCGAGCGTGCGGACGGGCCGGGTACGGGAGTCCTCCGCGGCGGCGAGGAACTGGAAGATCTGCCGGACTCTCACGGCATCGTGATCCGTGGTGAGGGCGGCGCCGGATTCGGCAGCGGCATGGGCGTGGTCGGCGGCGTTGTTCCGCACCCTCTCCTCGGGCGCGGGCTCGGCTGGCGGATCCTCCACGGGGCTGAACAACGAACGTTGCCCGTCCCCGAAGAGCACGTTCTGTTCGGGCAGGGCCGCGCGGGTGGCGGCGGCCGCTGGTCGCGGTTCGACGGACACGGCAGGCACAACGCCCACTATCCCGGTCTCGGTGGTGAAGGTGACGCCGTCCCGCTCGTCGTCGTGGGCGAAGAAGACCTCGATGTCGAGTTGCTCGGCGGTGCCGGGCGGAATGCTGTACGCCCACGTTACGGAGACGGTCCTCCCCGGTCTCAGGGTGCCTTGGAGGTCTCTGTCCAGGATGTCGGAGTCGTAGTTGTGGAGCCGGCGTGCCACCTTCCCGTTCGGGCCACAGCGAAGGAGGAGTTCAGTCCCGTCGAGGGCGAAGCTCCCTCCCGTACCGTTGGTGAGCGAGACGGTGCACGAGACGAGATCGTCGCCTGGGCGGTGCCCGTCGGTGCGCCCACCGGTGGGCTCGTATGGCCTCACTTCCCCGACCCGCACCGTCAGCCCGTCTGCGTACGTATACGCCGTATCCACGGGGTGGATACCACCGTCGACGCTCTCGACACGCTGCTTGTTCACAGTTCACCCCACGCACGGCCGGCTCGCCGCTCGGACGGCTCTCAGGAGTCCACCAAACGCTTCGCGCGGAGCCTTCACGCCTCAACGCACCCACAGCCGCGCCATGTGAACTCAGTACACGCGCGACTGTAGCAGCGCCGCCGAGGAACTGCCCCCACTTTGCGGAGACTTACATTCCGTCAATTGACTGAGTTCACGATCGATGCCAGGGTTTGCTCTGCCGCGTACAAGGTGGTGACGCCAAGCACCCGCGCGGGCATCCGGGGAGGAAAAAGACGCCATGCGCGCCCAGGAGATCACGTTCCTCAAGCTCGTGCAGGGGGACAAACAGTTTCAAGTCCCGCTCTACCAACGCACGTACAGCTGGGGAAGGGACCAACTGGTGCGCCTCTGGGACGATGTACGTGACCTCGTCGAACAACAGCTGGCCGGCGCGAGTGCCGCACCTCACTTTCTCGGCTCGGTCGTTCTGGCCCCCGGACAGGTACAGGCGGGCGGAGTCCAACGCTGGCTCGTCGTCGACGGCCAACAGCGGCTGACGACCCTGATGCTCGCGTTCACTGCGCTGCGCGACCACCTGAAGGACACCGGCCAGGAGCGGTCCGCGGACCGGGTGCACCGGCAAGTCCTGGTCAACGAGTTCCACGAGGGGTACGACCACTACCGGCTGCTGCCCACCCAGGCGGACAGGGACGCGTACACAGCCTGCGTGGAGGCCTCCCCGCTCGCGGGTGGAGGGGACAACATCGGGGCGGCGTACCGCTTCTTCCGCGGCGTGCTCGCCGAGAGCCGGGAGGACACGGGCGACGGGTGGCCCAGCGCCGTGGAGACCGTCCTGAAGGACCTGCTTTCGATCGTGGAGATCACGGCCGAACAGGGCGACAACGTCTACCGCATCTTCGAGTCGATCAACAACACCGGCGTCGGCCTCAGCCAGAGCGATCTGCTGCGCAACTACGTCTTCATGCTGCTGCCCAAGCGCGGCGAGCGCGTGTACCAAGAGCTGTGGTTGCCGATGCAGCAGCGTCTGGGCCCCAAGAACCTCGAACTCCTGGTATGGCTGGATCTCGTCGTACGCGGCCACCACAAGGCCAAGCAGAGCGAGATCTACAGCGAGCAGCAGAAGCGTCTCAAGCACCTGGCCGGTGACGAGCAAGCGCTGCAGCGGGAAGTCGAGCTGCTGGCCGAGCGTGGCGAGCGGCTGCTGCGCATCCTGGAACCGCACCGCGAGCAGTCCGCCTCGCTTCGGTCCGCCCTGGAGCAGCTGGCGGCGTGGCGCATGCAGATCCACTACCCGCTGGCCCTGCACCTCCTGGACCTCGTCGACTCCGGCCGCACCACTGCGGAGGAAGCGGCGCAGGCACTGCGGTACGTGGAGTCGTACCTGGTGCGCCGCATGATCTGCCAGATCCCCACCAACAACCTGAACCGCATCTTCATGGACGCTCCGCGGGAGCTGGAGCAGGACCGCTCCCCCGCCGAGGCGGTACGCCGCTTCCTCTCCGGCCGCCGGCGGAACTGGCCGACCGACGAGGACCTGCGCGAGGCCATCCGCACCAAGCCCTTCTACTGGGCGGGCCGTCCGAACCAGCGGTTCCATGTGCTGCGCCGACTCGAAGAGAGCTACGGGGGCAGCGAACCGGTCGACTTCGACAAGGCCGAGTTGACCGTGGAACACATCCTGCCGCAGCGGCCGCCGCAGTCGTGGCTCGATCTGCTCGCCGAGGAGACGGAGGACGGCCAGAGCGCTCGGGAGCTGCACGACCTACTGGTCCATACCCTCGGCAACCTGACGCTGACCGGCGAGAACTCGAAGCTGTCCAACCACCCGTTCCGCCGCAAGCAGGAACTGCTCGACTCCAGCGCCTTGCGCATGAACCAGGAGATCGCCGCTGCCGAACGCTGGGGCCGGGCGGAGATCCTGGACCGCGCCGACCGCCTCACCGGCCGGGCGGTCGAGTTGTGGCCGGGCCCCGTCGGTGCCGTCAAGAAGGTGGGCGAAGAGTGGCCCGGCTGGGCGGAGTTGCGGGCTGCTCTGGTCGCCATGCCGAGTGGTACGTGGACCACGTACGGCGATGTCGCCGAGCTCGTCGGCAGCCACCCTGTGCCGGTGGGCAACTACCTCGGCAGCCATCCCGATGTGCTCGGCGCGTACCGGGTCCTCACGTCGGACGGGCGGATCTCCGCCGGGTTCCGGTGGCCGGACGGCCACCAGGGAGGCACGCCGCAGGAGCTGCTGGAGGGCGAAGGCGTTCCCTTCGACGCGTCGGGCCGCGCCCATCCCTCACGGCGGCTCGACGCGGCAGAGCTGGCGACGCTGCTCGGCAAGGAGGTACCCCAGGACTCCCAGCGGGATCCGCTTCCGGACGCCGACAACGCCGAGCTGGCAGAGCGGTTCGAGAGGCAGCTCAGGGAGCACCACCCGGACACCGCCGAGGGCGTGCTTACCACGCTGGACTTCTGGCGTCGTCAGGGCGGTTACCTGGATTACGGCCGCCACAACGAGACCAGCTGCTTCCCGATGCTCGATGCCGGCACCTCGCTGCAGCCGCACCTGCTGTGGCCACTGGCCCTATACCCGGAAACGGGAACCGCCGAGGTCGTCTTCCAGTACCTCAAGGACCGCAGTCCGTTCGACGACACCGAGCAGCGCCGCGAACTTCTGAACCGTCTCAACGAAATCGACGGAATCGTGCTCGCCGAGGCCAAGCTGGAGCTGCGGCCTTCCTTCCCTCTGCAGGTCTTCGCCACTCACAGCGGCGAGATCTGCGCGGTGCTGGAGTGGTTCGTGCACACGGCGGCGCTGGATCTGGCCCGCAGGACATGACGTTCCACGGCGACGGCCCCACACCGCGGTCCCTCCTCAGTGCTGACCTCCACACCGAAAGAGAGCGAATCCATGACGCCGAAGCGGCATCTTCGTCTCACCGCCTTGGCCGTCGCCACGGCGGCCGCCCTCAGCGGCTGCTCCAGTACACCGGAGCCCACAAAGCCTGCGGCCCGCACCGCTTCTGACGCCTCTGTGCCCGACGGCGCAGCCACCCCCGAAGTCCAGGCCGAGTCGAGTACCGTCCCGAGCCCGCAGACCGCCTTCGATGGCGTGCGCCACCTCATCGATCACGAACCCGCCGGCCGAAAGGTCGCCGAGGTGCAGGTGTCCGGATGCAAGCTGCCCGAGTACGGCGGCGACATCTTCGAGTGCCGGTTCACCATAAAGAACC
This sequence comes from Streptomyces sp. NPDC030862, assembly GCF_055571835.1. Taxonomy (NCBI): domain Bacteria; kingdom Bacillati; phylum Actinomycetota; class Actinomycetes; order Kitasatosporales; family Streptomycetaceae; genus Streptomyces; species Streptomyces sp. NPDC030862. The sequence goes on from NZ_JBVIEN010000001.1 coordinate 749,627, forward strand.
TGCTCGACTATCGCACGACGTTCGACGTCTCGGCGGAGGCAGTGAACGCGTCGGGCGATCGCACGGGCATCACGCATCCGCAAGTACCAGACCTGGCCCCCGGCTCGACGGCGACGGAATCCTTCACCTACTCGCTCGCGGAGGGAGCGTCGGTCAAGGACAAGGTCGTCGTACTGGAGGTCAACGCCTTCGGCCGGGGAACGGTGTGATCACACTCCCCGGACATGAATCACGAACGCTGTGCACAGCGGCTATGGCTTCTCGCTGCCCTGCAGAAGCCCTTCCAGTCGGCTGATGAACAGCGCAATGCGGGTGAGCCTGACGTCGTCGACCGGCACGACGGCGCGCAGGTCGGCGTGCACGCCGCGGAAAAGGTCGTGTGCACGACGATGATCTCCGGCCCGGGCCACCAGAACGGCGATCTCCTCCCTCGTACCGAGCACCGTGAGCTCGGCGGGGCCGAGCGCCCGCGACTGGTCGAGCAGCAGATCCTCCAACGCGCGCAGAGCCTCGGACGTTCGGCCCAGCGCGTCGAGGCAGCGGGCCAGTCCCAGACGACAGGCGAGCAGATCGCGATCGGTCGGCGGTCGTGTGCCCTGCAGGAAGGAGATCAGCGCCGCGAATCCCTCGTGGGCACGAGTCGGCTCCCCGGAGCGGCGTACGTACTCGAAGTACGCGAGCCGGGCGGCGATGTGCACATCGTCTTCTGGCGGCCGCGCGGGGTCCCCGACCAGCGGAGTCACGCGGGCGGCGGCCCCGGCCAGGTCACCGCTTTCCGCCAGTTCCCGCGCCTGGGTCAGGGCCGCGAGAAGGGACGCCACGGGGAACGACGCCGGCGAAGGGCCATGCCGGGGCAGGGCGGGGCGCTGCCCGCCCATCGGTTGTGCGGGCACCGCTGCCCGACTCAAGGAATCCCGGCGCGCCATCCCGCTCGGCGTCGGCTTCGGGCGAGTACCGCCACCCGAAGGGGTGGCTACAGATGCGGCGGTCGAGCGGCCGTCGGCGGCTGCCCCCGGCCCCGGAACGACGGGGGGCTCCTCGGACCACGTCCGGGCCAGGTCCCGCACCTCGGCGGCGGACGCGGGCCGCTCATCCGGGTTCTTGGCCAGTAGCCGCAGTACGAGCTCGGCAAGCGGGGCCGGCACGTGCGCGCGGTGGCTGGTGAGCGGCGGGACGGAGTCGTGCATATGCCGGTACACCAACATCAGGGGGTTGGCGGCGGTCAAGGGCGGAACCCCCGCGAGGAGTTCGTACACGACACAGCCAAGGGCGTACAGGTCGCTGCGCTCGGTCGCCTGGCCCTGCGCCTGTTCTGGGGCCATGAACCCGGGCGTTCCGGGCGTGGCGTGCGTCCCGGTGAGACGCTCCTCGTCCTGGTCCGGGTTCAGCGCGGCCGCGATGCCGAAGTCGAGGACCTTGACCCGCCCTGTCGGGGTGAGCATCAGGTTGGAGAGCTTCAGGTCCCGGTGGATGACTCCCTGCCCGTGCGCATAGGCAAGCGTGTCGGCCGTCTGGGCGAGAACGTCCAGGGCACGCTCCACGGTGAAACGTCCGTCCCGCGCGACAAGGGCGGACAGCGTGTGACCCGGCACCCGTTCCATGAGCAGGTAGAGCCGGCCGTCGTCCAGCGTGCCGAGATCGTGGATGACCGGGACGCCGGGATGCACGAGTCGGGCAGTGAGCCTCGCCTCGCGCAGGAAGCGCTGCTCAAGAGTCCTCAGCGCGCTGCCCTGACCCCTGGGTGCCAGCAGCTTCACGGCCACGGTGCGATCGAGGTCCTCATCGTGCGCAGCCCAGACCTCACCCATGCCGCCGTGGCCGAGCCGCTCCACCAGTTCGTAGCGCCCCAGGATCGCCCGCTGCACAACCCGTCCCCAGCTCACCCACGCCCGCGCGCCCTGCCCGGCCGCGCGGACACCTACCCGTCATCGGCACTGCACCGAGTCCAATGATTCTCTCACTTCGTCCGTGCGGAGGAGGTCACAGCGGGTGGGGCGCCTGTGGGAGGACGAACGGCCGACAGGGATCCTCCGGCGCGAAGGACCTCCCGATGGCGGTCTGGTGGTCGGCGACAGGGAGGAACGGGCCGAGCGACGCGTACACCTCTGCCGCCGAACCGGGGCGGTCGGAGGGGTCCTTGGCGAGCAGGCCGTCGAGCAGCTCCTGGAGCGAGCCGGGCACGCGGACCCCGTGCGCGGAGAGCGGCTGCGGCGTTTCGTTCAGGTGCCTGTGGAGCAGCAGAGAGGGGTACGCGGGCGGGAACGGCGGGACGCCCGCGAGCAGCTGGTACAGCAGGCATCCCACGCTGTAGAGGTCGCTGCGCCCGTCGATCGTGGCGACCCCGGACAGCAGCTCGGGGGAGGCGTAGACGATGTTGCCCAGCTGCTCACCGGTGAGCGTGAGGCGGGTCGCCCCGTCGGCAACGATCTTCACCAGTCCGAAGTCGAGGATCTTCACCATGCCGTCGCGGCGGATCATCACGTTTTCGGGCTTCAGGTCCCGGTGGACGAGCCCGGCGCCGTGGGCTGCGGACAGCCCGGCGCACAGCTGCGCCGCCACGGCGGCGGCGGAGGTCGTGATCATCCGTTCATCGGGCTGCTCACCGAGTACCAGGTCGAGCGTTGCTCCCTCGACCAGCTGCATGGTGAGCCACCAGATGTCACCCGTGACACCTGCGTCGTGGACCGTGGTGAGGTTGGGGTGATCCAGGGAGGCTGCCGCCGTGGCCTCGCGCCGGAAGCGCCGCATCGCATGCGCGCACTCCTTCGTGTCGGTCGGCAGATCGGTCAGGACCGTCTTGACCGCAACCGGCCGCGCCAGTCGCAGATCGTTCGCCTGCCAGACACTGCCCGTCCCGCCACGCCCCAGGAGGCGCTCCAGTCGGTAGCGGTCCCCCAGTACAGCCGACGAAGCGATCACACCCACACCGTCCTTCACACGGATTCCACAACGGCCCCACGAACACCTGCCGGCCTGTGAACAAAGTCAATGACCGTAGTAGCCTGCCATTGATACGGAGTGGCGTGCCCTGGCGCCCCCACGCTGGTTCAGACGGTCGCCGCTCTGACCACCCGCCGACACCCGACCCGGAGCTCTCGATGCCCTCAGCCCAGGCTGTACCGGTCACCCTCGCCGAGATCGCACGGATCGCGGGGGTAGGACGCGCCGCAGTGAGCAACTGGCGGCGCCGCCATGACACGTTCCCCGAACGGATCGGTGGTACGGACGTCAGCCCGCAGTTCTCGCTCGCGGAGGTCGAGGAGTGGCTGCGGGCGAACGACAAACTCAAGGACACCGGAGGCCGCGAGCTGCTCTGGCCACGGTTCGAGGCGCTCGGCAGCCGGGACGAGACAGCGCTGGCCATCGCGGCGGTGGGCCGACGGATGGCCGGTGGCCGGACCCCGGCGAGCTTCGGACTGTCGTCACAGGCCTGTGAACTGGTGAACGAGGCGGCCCGCCTGGGCCGGCGGGAGGGCCCGAAGGAGACTTACGACTTCCTGCTCCAAAGGTGGCTCGACGCCCATGTCCGGCAGGTCAGTACCACCCCTCCGGCACTCGCGGCCCTGATGGCCGAAGTCGCGCTGCTCGTCGGGGTGAATCGTTCCACCGAGCAGCTGACGGTGCTCGATCCGGCGTGCGGGTCGGGGCATCTGCTCCTCGCCGCGGCGCGGGCCCATGGGGCTGACCCCGTGGAACTTCTGGGCTGCGACCGGGATCCCGCCCTGGCTGCTCTATCCTCGGCTCGCCTCACGTACGAGACCCGTGACACGCGCGCGACATCCGAGGTGCGGGTCGGGGACTCCCTGCTGGCGGATCCCTTCTGCGATCTCGTCGCGGACGTCGTGCTGTGCAACCCGCCCTTCAACGAACGTGACTGGGGTTACGAGGAGCTGGCCACCGACCCCCGATGGACCCACGGGCTGCCGCCGCGTACGGAACCCGAACTCGCCTGGGTCCAGCATGCCCTCGCACGTCTGCGGCCGGGGGGCGCGGCGGTATTGCTCCTCCCACCCGCCGTGGCCTCCCGCAAGGCCGGCCGTCGTATTCGGGGGGCGCTCCTGCGGACGGGCCTGCTGCGCGCGGTGATCGCGCTTCCGCCGGGTACCGCCCAGCCACACAGCGTCTCACTCCATCTGTGGGTGTTGCAGGCCGGGCCCGCGTCGGCCGGTAGCGAGGGAGTACTGCTCGTCGACACGGTGGAGCACGTGAGGGGAGCGGGGAGCCGCGAGTCCGGCGCACCCGACTGGCAGGCGCTCGGCAGCCTCGTACGATCCGCCCTCGGAGCCCTGGACGACCCGGGCGTCGCTCTGCCACAGCAGGTGGCCCGCGTGCCGCTGATCGACCTGCTGGACGACGAGGTCGACCTCACACCGGGCCGACACGTGGCCGCGGGGAGTGAAGCCGCCGGGCACGATCTGGCCGTTTCGTGGAGCCGGTTCGCCGGCCTGCTCGCCGACGTCCAGAAGACGGGCAGGGCTCTGTCCGGTTTGGACATGGACGGGCGGGACGGACGACACACGACCACCACCGTGGGTGACCTCGCCCGAGCCGGAGCGCTGGTGCTTCGCGGCGGCCAGCAGCCCACGGACGGAGCGGTACGGAAAGGGACGCCGACGGTGGGAGACGTACCGCTGCTGACCGTGCCGGACCTGCTGATGGGCGGTGAGCCGGGCGGGTGGCTGCCGGCGGACGAGGCGGCGGCGGTCGCCGAGCCAGGGGATGTGGTGGTGGCTGGTGTGGCGCGTGCGTTCAACGCCTGGGTGCACCAAGGGCCGCCCACCGCTCTCGGCCCCCAGCTGTACGCATTGCGTGTCGCCCCGGACAGACTCGACGCCCATTTCCTCGCGGGCTGCCTGCGCGCTCCGTCGAACGGCCGGCAGGCGGGTACGCATGCGTCCAGCTCTTCGCGGGTGGACGTGCGCAAACTACAGGTGCTGCAACTGCCGCTGGAGGAACAACGGAACTACAGCCAGGCTTTCAGGACGGTCAAGGAATTCGAATCCCTCGTGTCAGGACTGGCAGGACTCGGCGCGGGCCTGGTCCGGGACCTCAGCGACCGGCTGGTCGCGGGGCGCCTCTCGTGACCATGTGGGCGTAACCGGGTGACGGTGACCGGGGCGAGTGACGGCTATCCGTTCGCGTTCCGCGCGCTCCTCTCGGCCACGTCCACCGCCACCTCCCGGCACACCTGCTCCACCCAGGACGCCTGAGCAATGGGGAGCCCGGCGGCAAGCGTCCTGGCCTCGTCGATCGCCATGAGAGCGGCGGGGATCTCGCCGAACGCAAGACGGCATTCGACTGCCCGCAGCCGCAGCACGGCGCGCTCGGCCCGGTTGTGCGGGGTGTCGCCGTGGACCAGCTTGCCGGCCAATTCGTCGTAGAGGGGCGCCGCCCCGCCGCAGTCGCCGGCGATGCGTAGCCCTTCGGCCGCGAGCAACCACACCTCGCGGACCAACGGCCGACGAGATCCCCACTCCTCGCGCACCCGCGGGGCGAGCTCTGCGAGACGGCTGACCGCCTCGTCCGGGGAACCGTCGTACAGCTCGTCCCGAGCTCTTTGACACAGCCGTTCCACCTCTTTGGGGTCGAGCCACTCGTCGTCATCCTCGAGGTTCCCGTGTCCGGCCACGGGCTGCCCGGCGGGCGGTGCATCGACGGGAACGCGGTAAGGCAGCGTGGGATCCGGGTGCAGGCGCGGGCGCGGTGGGGGATCTGCGGGGCGCGGCACCATGGGCGAGAGGACGGAACGCACTTCGTCGATGGTGGGACGACCCTCGGGGGCCTTGGCGAGCATGCGCAGGACGAGTTCGTCCAGCTCTGGGGGAATGGCGGCGGCGTGCAGGCCGGGCGGCGGCGGCTCGTCGTGCAGATGGTGGTGGTTGAGGAGCTGGGTGCTGTCCGCGTCGAACGGCGCGCGTCCGGTGAACAGCTTGTAGTAGACGCAACCCAAGGCGTACACGTCGGTGCGGGCCGTCGGCTCCTTCTCCAGGATCTGCTCCGGGGCCTGGTAGCCACGACTTCCGAGGGTGGAGCCGTGGCGGGTGTATTGGGTCACGTTGGCGCCCAGGGGCTTGGCGATGCCGAAGTCGATGAGAACGGCGACCCCCTCCTCCGACAGCATGATGTTGTGCGGCTTCAGGTCCCGGTGTACCACCGGCCGCTTGTGTGCGCACGCGAGTGCGTCGGCGACCTGGGCGGCGACGGCAATCGCCGCCGGAAGGATCAGCGGGGCGTGATCCTTGAGAAAGGTGTCCAGGGTGACGCCGTCGACCAACCGCATCGCCAGGTAGGGCAGGCCGCGGTGGGATCCCCGACTGTACAGTTCGGGGATGCCGGGGTGCGACAGCCCGGCCAGCAGTGCGCCTTCCCGCCGGAACCTGGCCCGCAGCGTGTCGATCTCGGCGAGCCGTTCCCGGGTGTCGAGTTGCTGGAGGTTCTCGGTGTCCGGCCGGAGGAACTTCACGGCCACGGCGCGTCCGGTGGTGGAGTCGGTCGCGCGCCATACCTCGGCCATACCACCTTTGCCGATGGGTCTGTCCAGTTCGTAGCGTCCGTCGAGCACCTCACCCGTCCGGACCTGCTCCCACCCGCCGTCCAACGAGGTTCCTCCCGCACACCAAAGCTGTGACTGACTAGGCGTCAGCATAGCGGGCGTGAAAGCGACGAGGGAGTTTTTGTCAGTGCACTTAGTTCACAGCCGACCTATGGCATGCTGGTGCCCTACCGACCGCTGCGTGGCGCAGGGCCCGGCTCTGCTCACCACGCCTGTCATAGGGAGCGGCCATGTCCCCTCCACCTGGCACCACGGGGCACTCCTGGCTGATCAGGGTCAGCACCACCAAGGCCCGCACCGACCCCACCGCGTGCCCCACTCACCTCCGAGCGGCGATCCGCCCGCTCCTCCTGGCCCATCCGGAAGTGCCGTACCGGCGCCCGCCTCGCCAGGAATTCGGAATGGGACCGCTGTTCGCAGCCCTCGATCACATCGAGCACCGCGGCTGGCCCCTGGAACGGGTGGTCGCCGAACTCCACCGTACGCAAGGCGTGTTCGGAGGATGGGACGCTCCCGCGCATCCCTCGCTCCTGGCATGGACAGCAGAGGTGCTGGGACGCTTCATGGCGGCGCGCCAGGCGGAGCAGTTGGCGTCCCACGAGGCCGGCATCCCCGCAACCGAGCCGGTACGCCACGAGTGGATCTTTCGTACGCGCAAGCGTCCTATGCCGGATGCCCGAGAAGCGCAGCAGTACGAACACACCGTCTGGGGGCGACGGTACGCCTCCCCGGACGGTGCGGTGCGCGACCTTTGGTTACCGTCCTTCGGCCGAGCCAAGCACGACAGGTCGGAGGCCGAAAAGGCGGCCATCGCCCACGTGTTGGCGCTGGGTGAGCCCGGGCCCCGGCCGCGCAGGGGGGTCGCCCCGCCGGAAAGCGAGAGCCGGATCCCACGGCCCCCCGACCGGGTACGCGCGTTCGGGTTCGGGAGCGCCGACGGCAGTACGCGACTGATCCTCGACTGGGACCAGCACGAGGTCCGGCAGCGGTTCGCCGAGCACGCGGCCCCGGTATTCCATGAAGCGGCGACCGGTACGGCGATCCGGCCGGGCTCCAGCTGCGTGGAGTGCAAGGCGATCAGCGCATGCGACTCCCTACGCCGGGCACCGGGCCTGTGGCAGGGCACACCGACCGTACCGGCTCGCCAGCGGCGCTCATTGTCCGCATGGGACCTGCGGTTGCACGCCGAGTGCCCGGCTCAATACCACCTCGTCCGGCATCTGAACCTCAACTCCCTGCAGGAGGAGAACGAGGGCGCCGTGCGTGGCAGGGCGGTGGACGCCTGGCTGAACGAGTACCACCGCACCCGGCCGCGTACCCCTCGTGGTTGCCGCGACCTCCCGGTGCCGGCCGGCTCGGGGGCCTGGTCGGCTGGTGGGCACCGGCTCGAGGGTCCGCTCGCCTTGCAGGGCGCGGCCATGCTGCGCGAGCACCGGTCGCTGTGCCCGCTCGACCGCCTGGGTGCACAGGAGCAGGTACGCGTACAGCCCCGCGTCACCGCGTACGTCCCGGAGCTGGACGTCGTGGTGATCGCCGACCCCGACCTGCTGTACACCCGCTCCGGCAGCTGGATCTGGCGCGAGACCAAGACGTCGTCGAGTCCTCTGTGGGACAGGACGGCGCTGATGAAGCAGTACCCGCAGCTCGCTCTGGGCGTACTGCTGCTCGCTTCCGGAGCGGTGCCGGGCTCGGACCCGCAGCGCTCACGGGTGGAGCTCGAACTCCTCAATGAGGGGGACAGCTGGCTGGAGTCCCTCGACGTAGGCCTGCCCGACGTCGTGGAGGAGGCACGCACGGTCATAGCGGGACTCGCCCAGCCCCTGCTCGACGACGTCTCCTACGCCCCGCGCACCGGCCGCCACTGCCACTCCTGCCGGGCCCGGCCGTGGTGCGCGCCCGGCGATGCGCACGTCACCGAGGCCTCGTCGGCAGCCGAGGAAACGGGGCCCCATGACTGACGCGATTCCGGGCGGACCGCTCGCTCACCCCGATGTGCGACTGCTGCGTGACGTCGCCACCGCCGTCGTACAGCTGGAGGACGTCACGCACCTCGATTCCTTCACGCTGCCGTACCCGGCCCAAGCCCAGCGGGCCTTGGACGCGGTGGTGTTGGCCTGTCTGCGCAGCGGGGCCCGGCCCCCGGCAGGGGTGCCGGAGCTACTGCGCTGGTGCAGGTCGCGGCCCGTGGGGAGCTGGCCACTGGAAGGGCTGGCCGAAGCGCTGCCCGATAGCGGTGACCGGCTCATCGACGAAACGTCCGGGCGACCCACGCAGTTGTGCCATGAGCTTGCGGTGAAAGGGCGTGGTGACAGCGCGGGGCGGCAGTACGACCGCCTGGTGATCGCGGAGGCCATGCGAGCCTGCCGGGACGCGGCCTCTCCCGAGGCGTACACCGCCTTCCGGCGGCTGCTCGTCAACCAGCCGGTGCTCACCGAGACGGACTGGTTCGAGCTCGGGACCGATCTTTATCTCGATCCGGTCCGAGAGCTGCTCGGCATCATCTACTCGCCCGTGCCTCACGCCTACCTGCGGCAGGGGGCGTACACACCGTGCCGACGCTGTCTCACCTTGCTCGTGCCGCTTGAGGGCGGCGGATGGTGGTGCGAGCGCGACCAGTGCCGTGCTCTCGGCACACCGCCGCCGGGCTCGGAGCTAAGGGTGGAGCAGTGCGGCGAGGTCCGGCAGCTCAAGCGGCCACTGCGGCAGTTCGTGACCGGACCGGGCCGTGCCGAGGCCTCGTTGGAGCGTGCGCTGCGTGGCCGAGGGCTCACGGTGGAGATGTGGCCGGGCTATGACGCGTACGACCTCCGCGTGGTCTTTCCAGACCGCCATGTGTGGGCGATCGACGTCAAGGACTGGGCCCATCCGGGCCTGTTGGGCCGAGCGGCGGAAGCGGTGACCCGCGACCCGCACTACGACGAGGCGTGCTGGGTCGTACCGCGGTTCCGCGTCGACGCCCGCCGCGACTACCTCGACGTGTACGAGCGAGAGCGCGGTGAACGCGCCGGAGGTCTGCGTCTGCTGACCGACGAACAGCTGATCGCGGCGGCGGACGCCCGGCTGAGTGGTGATCGGGGACCTGCCTCGCGCATCGCACCCATGGCCGCCGGACACACCGGGAAGGGAACGGACGAGTATGCGTGACCGCAGCAGCTGGTACGACCCCCTGGTCAGGGATCTGCGGCCCTGGCCCGCCGAGCACGCGGACGTGAAACCGGCCCTCCTGTGCCAGGTCGAACTGGGCCTGAGGCTCATGGAGACCCTCGACGACGGACGCCCGGCGGATGGCGTGTGGACGCTGCTGGGTGGCTATCCGTTCGCGCAGGCCGCGGGTATCGCGCCAGGGCCCGCCGAACGCCTGGCGCTGACGGCGGCCCGTCATCTGCTCTGGCCGATGCGGCGGCGTCGCATGTGGCAGCAGAGCCTGGACGCCTATCTGGACCTGCCGGAGCGACTGCGCGGCTACCGGGTCTCTCCGGGGGGTGGGCCGGCGCGGCGGGTCTCTCCCCCCGTCGCAGCGCACCGCTTCAGGGTCTACGACGCGGCGCTTGGCGCGCTGCCTCCCTTCGCCTCCAACCCCCTGCCGTGGGCGGAAGCCGGCGCGTACCGCTTCATGGACCGACGCAGGCGTACGTCCGTGACGGTGACCGAGGAGCTGCTGCTGGAACGTGTGGAGGGACACGACATCGCGGCGGGGCGCCCCGGACCCGGCGGGCCCTGCGCCATCCCCTTGTCCGAGCTGGCTGACGCCGCACGGTGGATGGACTCTCAGGAGAGCCACCGCCGACTGCCGAAAGGGGACTGGGAGCGTCGCCTGGCGGAGCTGAGGCTCGACTCACGTACCGCGGACGGCGGTTCCTTCACGCCTGCCGGCGAACTGGTCTTGGACCAGCTGACGCATCTGGTCGGCATGGTCGGCGCGGGCAAGTCGACCCTGATGACGCTGATCGCCGTCTGGGCTCACCAGCGGGGCTTGCGCATCACGCTGGTGGTGGGTGATGTGGCCGAGCAGCTGCACCTCACGGAACTGTTCCGTTCCCTCGGCCTCGCCGCCGCCCTGGTGCAGGGCCACACCACCCGCGAGCAGCACGCCCAGCGGCTCCACCGACGCCTTGCCGCCCGCGGCCAGCGCTCGCTGCTGGACCACACGGGCCGCGTGTTCGAGCACCTGAGTACGGCGTGCCCGCTCGACGCGCAGCGCGGGCTGGACGCGACCACACCGCTCCGGTACGCGGACGCGCCGTGCGGCGGGTTGCATCCCGCTCGCCGGCCGGCCACCGGCACCTCCGCACCGGGTGACGACCAGCCGGCCGGCCTGGAGTTGCTGCGACTCGTGGCAGCCGAATCCACCCCCGGTGTACACCAGGCGGAGGGTGAGGAAGCTGACGAGGAGGTCCTACGCCATCCGCACGCCTGCCCTCTGTGGAGCGCCTGCCCACGGCATCGGCCGTCGCGCGACCTGGTCAACGCGCTGATCTGGGTGGCGAACCCGGCGAGCCTCGTGCAGAGTCCCGTGCCACGCCAGCTCAACGAGGAACGGCTGCGCTACCTGGAGCTCGCCTGTCTGCGCAGCGACATCATCGTCGTCGACGAGGCGGATCGGGTGCAGATGCAGCTGGACCGGATGTTCGCGCCCTCCGCGACCCTCGTCACCCGGGGGCCCGAGTCATGGCTCGACCGGTTGCAGACCCACGAGATCGCGGAGCTGGCGCGACAGGGCAGGTTGCCGCTGTCCGACCGCGACGTGGGACGCTGGTCCGCCGCGCTGGACGTGGTCGGATCCGCCACCGACCGGCTGTACGCCATGCTCATCGGCGACAAGGACCTGCGGGACTGGGCCCAGATCGACTACTTCAGCGCCTGGACCCTCCAGGAGCGGCTGATCAACGAGTGGTACCCCGTACCCACCGTGCCCGACGACGAGGAGGCCATCGAGGACGAGGGTGCGCTGTACGACGACGAGGAGGACCTCGGCGCAGAGGCGGACCACCGCGCTCCAGCCCAGCCCCACGACCCGTACGCCGCACGGCGTGAGGACGTCACCCGCGTGCTCGACGCGTTCCGTGACGACCCACTCGGTGACCGGGGCCCCTACCGGACGGCCACCGACTCGCTGACCCGTCTCGCACACGACCTGCTGCACACCCTGAACGAGAAGAACACCCGCGCCCGGGTCCGCGAACTTCTGAACACGCTGCTCGACGGCGCACCGGGCGCCACGGAGCGCCGCACGCCGCGACGTACCCGTGCCGGTGACACCGATCCTGCGGACGTCCCCCTGAGTGAAGCCTGGCTGGAGCGGTCCGCGCGAAGGCTGGAGTTCACGCTCGTCGTCGCCGCGCTGCACCAGCGGCTCGACCGTGTGACGTTCCTGTGGCCACAGGTGGAAGCCGCGCTCCACCTGGACACCGGAGGAAACGACCTCACCCGCCGTCCTCCCCTGGACTACGCGCCGCTCGTGCCGGAAGCTCCGATGGGCAACGTCCTCGGCTTCCAGTACCTGCCGGACGACCGTGAACGGGCCCGGGACGCGGACGGGCGGTTCACCGGCACCCTGCGGTTCTTCCGCTGTGCCGGTGTGGGCCGGGAACTCCTGCTCACCCTCCCGCAGCTGGGAGCCGTGCCCGAGCAGGGTGTGCCGGGCCCCAACGTGCTGCTGATGTCCGGCACCAGTTGGGCCGGAACGTCGACCCGGGCCCATGTGCTCGCGCCCGTCCGTGCCGTACTGAAGCCCCACGAGCGTGCGGTGCACGCAGTCCGACAGACCGAGCTCCGCCTCATGTTCCAGTACGACGACTCCGGCCGGCCCATCCGGCTCTCCGGGCAGGACCCCGACGACCGCGAGGCCGTGCTGCGGCTGATGGTCTCCCGGCTTGCCCGCCCGGGCCGGGGGGAGGACACTGCGCCGCTTCAGCAGGAGCTGGGCCGGATCGCCGACAGCCGCAGAAGGCGCGCACTTCTGCTCGTCGGCAGCTATCGGGAAGCGGCCATCGCCGCCGACGCATTGGACGAGATCCCACGCTGGCACGGCAGGGTACGCGTACTCGTCGCGGACGACGCCGAGCTCGACACCGCGGTGGACGGGGACGTCCCGTCCACCGGAGCGGCCCCCGGCTCTGCGAGTGCGGTGCGGCGGGGCGACCTCGCCTCCTTCGCCGACGACCTGGACGCGGAACTGTTGGTGGCGCCGCTGCTGGCGATCGAGCGCGGGCACAACATCCTGACCGTACCCGGGCGGCCCGGGGAGGAACGGGTGGCCGCCTTCGGCACGGTGCTCTTCCTCGCACGTCCGCACCCGCGGCCGGACGACCTGTCCCTTGCGGTCCTGGCGGTCAACGACTGGGCCTCCCGGTTCGTGCGGGACCTGCCCGGCGGCGGAGCACAGGGCATCTTCAGCGAGCTCGTGGGCAAGGCCGACGGCCTCGACGCTGCCGGACGTGAGTTCCGCTCCGCCGCACGCCGGGTCTGGCGGCATCTGCTGTCGCGCCCGTACATCTACTCCGTGCTGTCGGACGACGAGAAGACGTCGTTCGCCTGGGACCAATTGGTCACCATTTGGCAGGTGATCGGTCGGCTGGTGCGCGGCGGTGTGCCGGCCCGCGTGGTCTTCGTCGACGCGGCGTTCGCCCCCGCGGCCGCGGCGGCACTGGCTCCCCTGCCCATCCCCGGCACACCGCCTCGGTGGCTGCGCGACCGAGGGCTGCTCGTACGGCTGCGTGAGGTCCTCGCCCCCTACTTCGACGACCAGCCGGCCGACGGCCGGTGCGCCGATCCTGCCGACCCCGCTCTCGTACGGACCCTCTATCAGCCGCTGTACGAGGCCCTGTGCCATCTCGAACACCTCTGAACGACAGGAGAACAGGATGTACGGTTCCATCCGTCGCGCGGCGTACGCGCTTGACGCGGATGCCGCCCCGTGGAGCGCGGACTACCGTGCGCTGCCCTTCCCGGAACACTGGCGCGAGGGGCTGCTCGACCTGTGCAACGTCGGCCGTGCCGAGGACAAGCGGCTGCGTACCGTGCCCACCCGGCGACTCGACGGCGTGCTGCAAACCCTCGCCCCCGACCTGGTCGTCAGGCCCCGGTCGCGCCCGCCGGTCGGCGAGGGGGCCCCGCCTCCGGAGGACTTCTGGTTGTACGTACCGTCCGATGCTCCCGACCCCTTGCCGGGCCCCACCATGGGCCGGCTACTCGACGCCTGGCTGCGTACCCTGGGCTCGGAGAAGGCCCGCTCCACGCCCGCCCACCGCGATCTGCTGCTGCGCACGAGCGCCGCACTCAAGACGGACCTTCCGCGCTGGCAGAGCGTCGATGGCGTAGACCTGCTCGGAGCACAGGCGGGCGACGGCGGCACCGCCTCTCCGGAGTCCCGGCAGTTCCAGTTGGCCACCGACGCCCTGGCGCGGCGGATCCTCGACCTGGACCCCTACGTGTTCGAGGGCGGCACGCTGCGCTTTCGCGCCGTGCCCCGCGGGCCGAAGGAACAGGGCGCCGAGCTGCTGTCGCAGCCGCTGTGCCGCACGATCAAGCGCAAGGAGTGGTGGTTCTCCGTTGTTCTCACCATCTCGCTGCACACCGTCCCGTTCGATCCGCGGCCTCGCCTCCATCTGCACTGGGGGGTGCGCCGGTGGGCCACTCACCCGCGTGCGCGAACGGGCCGGCTGAACCTCCCTTACCGGCAGGCCACCTCGGTGTATCTGCGGCCCCGAATCCCATGGCTTCCCGGTGCGCCCGCCAGTGACCGCTATGCGGTCGCCCGGCTGGTACGCAACGGCAACCAGGGTGAGGACACCTTCGGCTGGCTGCACACCGACCCGGCGGGGATCCTGCACCAGCTCAGCCTCAGCGGCCGCTTTCCCGCCCCGGAGATGCTGTTGAGCGACCCCGCGGCATGGATCGGCGACGGTCCGGGCGTGTGGGCCGCCGTCGCGCACCACACACGCATGGGCAGCCATGAGGTCGGGACGGGTTTCATGCCGCACCAGCGTTCACAGCTCACCGAATGGGCCGAGCAGGCTCTGCCCGAGGGCGTCGTCCGAGTGCCCGACCTGGTCCGTGTCGGGCGTGGCGTAGGAGCACCGGCGAACCGGCGGCCCAAGCCGCAGGGGAACGAAGCCAAGGCGGCCGAGGCCAGGCGGTCGGCCGAGGTTCGGCGATCCGCGGTGGCACGGGCTGTCGCGATTCTCACCGGCGGCGTGCCGGAGGATGGCGTGCGCCCGGTGGTCGAGGCACGGCTGCTGTGGCAGACCGCCGAATTGCGCGATGCGGCCGTCGATGCCTTCGTCGAGGTCCTCGGCCTCGACGACCACAGCACCACGACGGTGACCCCCAGGCCTTCCGACCGGGCCTTCGAGGAAGCCCGGCCTGGCGTCCCCGTCGTTCTGGAGTGGCACACGGAGCAGGCTGTGCTGAGGTTGCGCTGCCTGCCACTGGTCGAGGGGCTCGGGGAACGGCTCGTGCTCGACACCACGCTCAAGGGCCAGGGAGCGCGTATCGCGCAGGCCGTGCAGGAACGCCGCCGTGACCTGCGGACCTGGCTGAAGGCGGATGGAGCGGACACGGCTCTGCCGTCACTGGCCCTGGTGGAGATTCCGCATCGGAGCACCTTCCGGCCGAGCGGTACAGACCCGAAATTCGCTCTGCGGCTGGGCTGTGCGGATGCCGGGGTACTCACGCAGTTCACGGTGACGCCCTCCGCCGAACGCGGCATCGAGAACGACGGCAACCTGGAGCACCGGACAGCGAACGCATGGCTGGACGGCCTGCGGCAGCTCGGTGTGCGCGTCCTGCCGGAACACACGCTCGCCGGCGAGCTGCCCGAGGGGCTCCAATACGCCGCGCTCTGGATGGTCAAGCGCCGCAAGGACGGCCCGACCAGACTGCCCAAGCACCTGCCGGTCGCCGTGCTGGTGACCCCGCTTCCCGGAACGAGCGGATCGGCGTCGATCCAGGGCTGGGACGACGAACTGCGCGACTGGGTACCGTACCCGACCTTCCTGCTGCGTCTCGTACGGCAAGCGGAGATCGGTCCCGACGCGTACAGCGAGCCGATGCCCCTCATCCCCGCTCAGCAAACAGCAAGCCCGCCTCCGGAAATCACCTTCGTCACGTCGAAGGCATGGCGTTCGAACCTCGCCCAGCAGCGCAAGGAGACCTCCGGCTTCGTTCAGCGGGTGCTCCACTCCCTGCACTCCACACCCACCGTGCTCATCACTCATGCGCAGAACAGCCGGCTGCACTGGCCCTGGTTGCAGGACGGCCAGGCGGTACGTGACATGCTCCGCACGGGCCACGCCCCCGCCTCGCGACTCGACACGGATCTCCGGCTGGTGCGGGTGCGCGGAAGCGGCGGCCGTGAGACCGCACAGTGGTGGGGTGTCGCTGCGCCTGGTGAAGCCAATGGACAACCGGCGGGCTTCTGGGCCCATGAGGTCGCGGATGGTGGGCCGCGTCCGGCTGAAGACCGCGTCTTCTACAGCACCACGAGTCGACCGCGGACCCAGCCGGTCTCCCCTTCGCTGGACCGGCTCGCCGCACGGGTCAACGCAGCGGGCAAGCTCACCTCGCAAGCCGGTACGCCGGCCTCCAACCCGGCACTTGTGGAGATCACTGTCCTGGGGTGTCACCCGGACGGCGACGCGGCAGGGCGGCGCGACCGTCCCGAGGCGATCGGGCTCGCGGTCCATCAGTTGCGGCAGGCCCCCGACTACGCGGACGCACTGTCCTTGCCGCTTCCGCTGCATCTGGCGGGTCAGGCTCAGGAGTACGTCCTCCCGATGATGGCCGAGGAGGACGACGGCACCGGAGAGGGGGCGCCGTCGCCCGACGAGATGCGGGCCGGCTCCGACCCGGACCGGGTCGAGGCCCCCTCCCTCCTCCCCGAGCCCGACCACTCGGAAGCCGGCGAGATGCAGCAACTCTCGTTCTTCTGACGATTTCACCGACGACAGATCGACGGATCCCGTCTCACCGCCCTATGCGGAGGACGGGGTCCGTAGGCTGTCGTCCCATCAGATCCCATGCAGGACCGTACGAGGAGCCCCATGCCCAGACTGGCCATCTCGGAGGAATTCTTCGAGGAGTACGACCGGCTGGAAAAGCACGTCCGCGCGGGCGTCCGTGACGCCATCCGGATGTTCCAGCAGCTCACCGTGGCGCAGTTGTACTCGGGCAAGGGCCTGCACCTGGAGCAGTTGCAGCACGCACGTGATCCGCGGATCAGAACGATCCGCATCACGAAGTCGTACCGCGGCGTGGTTCTCGCCCCGGATGACGGCAGTGACACCTTTCTGCTCATCAGAGTGGCGCAGCACGATGACGCCATCGAGTGGGCTCGTAAGCGCGCCTACTCGGTCAACCGCGCCACCGGTGCTCTGGAGGTCCGCAACGTCACGGCTTTGGAGTACATGGAGCCGTTCTTCGAGACGAAAGCCCAGCAAGCGCCGGCCAGGCTTTTCGCTGGCCACTCGGACACCACACTGCGTGATCTCGGGATCGATGACCAGACACTTCGGCTGGTGCGGCTGTGCGTCGACCGTGACGACCTGCGCCTGGTGGCACCGCCGTTGATGCCCGCGGACCAGCACGAGGTACTCGAATTTCTCGCCGAGGATTTCAGTCCGAAGGAGGTCTGGGAGCAGCTCATCACCGAGCGCCGCCCTGCGGCCGGCCGTCATGGCAGCGAGGAAGCCGTAGTAGGCATCGCCGAGGCCATCCGCAACACGCCCGGCCGCATCGTCGAGGTGACCGGGGCAGATGAGCTGGACCGTGTGCTCGCCGACGACTTCGCACGCTGGCGGGTCTTCTTGCATCCGGCCCAGCGGCGCGTGGCCTACCACCCGGGGTACAGCGGTGCCGCGCAGGTCACCGGCGGGCCCGGCACGGGCAAGACCGTGGCTGCCCTGCACCGGGTGCGGCACCTACTCCGGGCCCACCGCGGAGGCGACGGACGCATTCTGCTCACGACGTTCACCAACGCCATGGCCGACGCGCTCCGACAGAACCTGGCCCTGTTGCTGGGTGAGGCGGACAAGGACTTGCTGTCCCGGGTCGACGTCACCACCGTGGACGCCCTCGCCTCGCGCGTGATCCGTGAAGCGCAAGGCAGCGCGCCGAAGGGGCTGAGTAGCGCTGCCGAGCGCAGCCACTGGGCCAAGGTCCGTGCGCGGCACGGGCTGTCGTGGTCGGAGCAGTTCCTGGCCCAGGAGCTGCGGCATGTGGTGTTGGCGCAGGACCTGCGCAGCCCGGAGGAGTACTTGGGCTGTGTACGGCGCGGACGTGGCACGCCGGTAGGGCCGGTGCAGCGCGCCCAGCTGTGGCGCGCCATCGAGGACTTCCGCGCCGCGGTGTCGGCCCGTGGCATGGCGACCTATCCCCAGATCTGCGCGCAGGCCGCGGACCTGCTGAGGGAACAGGGCCCCCGCTATCAACACGTCGTCGTAGACGAGGCGCAGGATCTGCACCCTGCGCAGTGGCGCGTGCTGAGGGCCTGCGTGGCGCCAGGACCGGACGATCTCTTCCTCGTCGGCGATCCGCATCAGCGGATCTACGATTCGAGGGTTTCGCTGCGCTCGTTGGGCATAGCGGTGACGGGCCGGTCCACCAGGTTGCGGATCAACTATCGCAGCACTGAGGAGATCCTCACGTGGGCCGCGTCCCTCCTCGACGGCCAACGCATCGAACGCCTCGGCGAGGACGACGAAGACGGCGAGTTGGACAGCCTGACGGGGTACCGGTCCGAGCTCCACGGCCGAAGGCCGACGGCACACGGCTGGCGGACGCAGGATGAGGAGCTCACCGCTGTGGTGCAGCAGGTTCGCTCGTGGATCGATGACGACGGCGTCGTCCCCTCCGACATAGCGGTGTGTGCCCGGTTCAACACACTGGTCGACGCCGTCATCGCCCGGCTCCGCCGCGACGGCATTCCGGCGGTGGCCGTCAAGGACGCGGTCGGCCCGGCGGTGAGTGGCGTACGGGTCGCCAGCATGCACGCCATGAAGGGCCTGGAGTTCCGCTGCGTCGCCATGGTCGGGGTCACAGCGGGCGTTCTGCCCTTCCCGCCGCAGGTCACGCCGGCCGAGGTGGACCCACTGCAGCATCGCTCGGACATGCTCGCCGAACACTGCCTGCTCTTCGTCGCATGCACCAGGGCGCGCGACGCACTGGCCGTTTCCTGGCACGGGGAACGCTCAACCCTGCTGGACCCCGTGGCCGACTAGCGGGGCCGGCAAGGCCCGACTGCGCCTTCTCCCAGGTGGCGGGGTCCTGGCCGGAACCGGCAGATGACCTGCCTGTTCCGGCCGGCCGGTGGCTTTGCGAGCCGACCGGGCCGGGTGGGACCGGCCCCACTCCGGGAAAGCAGAAGACCCCTGATCGAAATCAGGGGTCCCAGCTGGTGTCCGAGGGGGGACTTGAACCCCCACGCCCGATAAAGGGCACTAGCACCTCAAGCTAGCGCGTCTGCCATTCCGCCACCCGGACAAGGTGTCTGCCGTTTCGCGGGGTGTTCCCCGCGGCGACATGGATAACTCTACCAGGGGTTTGAGGTGCCCTTCACCCGCATATCCCGTGGTCAGGCGGCCGGGGCGGCTCGTCGGCGGGGCCGCGGGGGCAGGGCGCACAGTGCGTTGCCACGGGCACACTGATTGTGCTCGGGGGGCTCGGGAGGGTGGGCCGCGGCGGTCAGTCGTCGCCGATCTGCAAGGCCAGCGCGAAGTACTCACCGTCCGTTCCGGCGAGCAGGCTGTCGAACAGGGGTGTGAGTCCGTTCACGGCGCCGCATGCGGCGTCGTGGTTGGTCCACCATTCGGCCTCCGGTCCCAACAGGGACACCACCCGTTCCGCCGCACGCTCCGCGGTCTCGACGGGCAGGTGCCGGTGGTTCGGCCAGACCAGGTCGACGGTCGCGAGCCGAGCCAGGAAGGCCGCGGCCTCGTGCGTTTCCACCGGTTCGAGGGCCGCGCGGATCTCGGGGACGGAGGGCGGGGCGTACCCGGGCAGGAAGCGCCGCCAAGCCTCGTCCGCCGCGACCGCGGCCAGGAGCGTACGGATCCGGGCCGCCGGCGCCGACAGGCCGGGGCTGGAGCCCCGGCGCGGGCCCGGGCCCGGCTCGGTGAAACGGCCGGCCGCCACGTACACCCGCATCGGCGTGGAAAGTGCCGCCATGCCGGCTTCCAGCTCCGCCAGCACCCCCATGGACGTCATGCGGCCGTACGGTCGAGGCGCTGCCGCTGTGCGTCGGTGAGCCGGAGGTCCGCCGCGGCGAGGTTCTCCTCCAGGTGGGCGGCCGAGCCCGTTCCGGGGATCGGCAGGACGACCGGGGAGCGGGCGAGCAGCCAGGCGAGCAGGACCTGCGGGACGGTGGCTTCGAGCTCGGCGGCGACGGTCGCGAGCACGGACGCCCGGCCGGAGTCGGTTTCCGCGGCGACGGGACGCCAGGGAAGGAAGGCGATGCCGCCGGCCTCGCATGCCTCCAGAACCGGCTCGTGGTCGCGGTCGAAGAGGTTGTAGCGGTTCTGGACGCTCGCGATCTCGGCGGCCTGCCGGGCCTCGGCAAGCTGCGCGGTGGTGACCTCGGACAGCCCGATGTGCCCGATCTTCCCTTCGAGCTGGAGCTCGCGGAGCGCGCCGACCTGTTCGGCGACCGGGATCTCCGGGTCGATCCGGTGCAGCTGCAGGAGGCCTATGCGCTCGGTGCGGAGCCGGCGCAGGCCCTGTTCCACCTGCTCCCGCAGGCTTTCCGGCCGTGCGTCGTACGCCCACCCTTCGGGCCCGGACTGAGTGACCCCGACCTTGGTGGCGATCAGCAGGTCGTCCGGGTACGGGTACAGGGCCTCGGCCAGGAGTTCTTCGTTGGCGCCCCATCCGTACAGGTGGGCGGTGTCGATCAGGGTGACGCCGAGCTCGACAGCGCGCCGGGCCACCGCGATGGCGGTGTCCCGCCCGGGGCCGGGCAGGGTCGGCAGGCGCATGGCGCCGAACCCGAGGCGGGCTACCCGGTATTCGCCCCCGATGGAGAACGTGCGCGCCGCGTCCGGAGTATTCGGTATGCCAGAAGTCATCGGTTTCCCCCCTTGTCGGCCCGACGATACCCGGGCCCTCTGACAGCACCCCCCTGTACGGCGCCCTCGCGCTCTGCGAGGAACTCGTCGAGCAGCTCGAACAGCACCTTGATGACGCGCGACTCCTGCTCAGGGGTGAGCTCGGCCTCCCATCCCTCGGGAAGGGCTATATGGCGGACCAGACCGGCCCAGTCGTGGTTGCAGTCGCGCTTTCCCCGGTGAACAAGCCACTCCCGCCAGTCCAGCCCCGGCCCGCCGTGGCGCCGGGAGTGCTGGTGGTAGCCCTCCAGGTACCCTTCCAGGCCGCTCAGTGTCGTCCGCCCGATGAACATGCCGGGCCGCTTGGCGACGTTGGCGAAGTATTCACGCTCGCTCATACGGATGAGATCCATCCGGGCATCGTCCCGCAGACGGTCATGCGCGTCGATCGTCAGCCAGACCCTCATGGCGTAGGAACGCCGCGCGTGAGTTGCCGATCTACACCGCCCCCGCAGGCTGGGAAGGAGTGCCCTCGGCTACAGGGAGCAGAACCATGAGCATGGTGACCCGGAAAAGTGAGATCGCCTCGCAGTCCCTCGAGGTGTTCGCGGTGGAGGTCGGCGAAGGAGACTGGCAGGCGTTGCAAGAGGACCCGGAGAGGTTCTTCCGGTCGCGTCTCGAACCAGAGCACAAGGTGAACGGCATCTGCGTCGACGCCAGGAACCTCCGCTCACCCGAAGCGGCGATCCGGGGAGGTTTCGTCGAACTCGTTCATATCAGCGGCGGTCCGTTCAACTCGTACTACATCTGGCCCGAGCGGCTGCAGTGAGGACGGGCAGGTGACGATGGTTCGCCGGACGCCGGTCCGGCGAACCATGTGTTCAGCAGTCCTTCTCACGGAGTGAGTGGAGGTGGGCGGCGGCTTTGCGGGCGAAGGTGAAGGACTCGACCGGGTTGTCGTGTTCCGCCTGCCAGTGGTGGTCGCGGCGGCCGCCGGGGGTGCGGGTGACCGCCGAGATGAAGCGCCGGTAGTCGATGTCTCCGTCCCCGACGTCCACCATCCGGTAGCCGTCGCGGGCGGTGTCGTCGCGTTCGCCGTCCTTGACGTGGAAGAGCGGGTAGCGGTCGGGCTGCCGGAGCACGTAGTCGAGCGGGTCGAAGGGGGCGGGGGTGCCGTCGGCGCGCTTGCCGAAGCGGAAGCGGCCGGCGTACGCCCAGTAGATGTCCATCTCGAGGTAGACGAGGTCGGGGTCGGTTTCGGCGAGCAGGACGTCGTAGAGGCGTACGTCGGGCCGGTCGGTGGCGAAGGAGAACTCCTCGGCGTGGTTGTGCTGGTAGAACTTCATGCCGCGCTTCTTCGCCTCGGCGCCGTAGTGGTTGAACTCCTCGGCGCAGCGCTTCCAGCCGTCGACGGTGGCGCCGTAGCGCCAGGGGCCGGAGGCGGTGCCGATGTGCTTGAGGCCGAGGGCCTGGGCGTCGTCGAGGACCTTGGTGAGGTTCTGCGCGAAGGTGTACGCCGTGGGGTCGGAGGAGTAGTAGCCGACGTGGCTGCCGATGGCGCGCAGGCCGTGGTCGCGGGTGAGGCGCCTGAGCTCGGCGAGGGTGAGGGGGCCGGCGGAGCCCTGGGAGTAGCCGGCGTACTCGACCTCGTCGTAGCCGTGGCGCCGGAGCTCTTCGAAGACGGGGCCGAAGCCGAGGGTGGAGACCTTGTCGCGCAGTGAGTAGAGCTGGATGCCGAGGCGGCCGGGTGGAAGGACGGGCCGGCCATGGCCCCGGCCGGTGGCTTCCGCGGCCGACGCGGTGGCGGTGGTGGGGCCGAGGAGGGCTGCGGCGGTGGCGCCGGCGGCGACGCCGAGCATGCCGCGTCTGCTGAGGCGGTGGGCGAGCTCGGGATCGGTGCTGCTGGTCGTGCGGGGCATGTGGATAACTCCTCGTTGTCAGCGGCGTGTGCTTCAGTGGAGACCAGCGAGTTGAAGCAGCAGGGACTTCACATCGGTGGCCGCGACGCGGCCGGGCAGGGCTCGGGGGGTGGAGCAGATGATGAGTGGACCGTTGTCCCCGTTGTCCCCGTTGTCACCGGCGTCGCTCGTGGGGAGGCGGCCGTGGCTGCCGCGAATAGGTGAGGGGTCGAGGGGCACGACCGCCAGGCGGTAGCGCATGCCCAGTTTCTTGCGTGCGATCGCCGTGGCGGCCTTGAGCCGTACGTACGGGTCGAGGGGATCCATGAACAGCTCGGCGGGGTCGTAGCCGGGTTTGCGGTGGATGTCGACGAGCCGGGCGAAGTCGGGGGCGCGGGTGTCGTCGAGCCAGTAGTAGTACGTGAACCAGGCGTCGGGTTCGGCGATGGCAACGAGCTCGCCGGAGCGCGGGTGGTCGAGGCCGTGGGCCTTCTTGCCTTCGTCGTCGAGCAGCCGGTCGAGGCCGGGGAGGCCGGCGAGGACCTCCCGGGTGGCATCGAGGTCCTCCGGGCGTCGTACGTAGACGTGGGCGAGTTGGTGGTCTGCGACGGCGAAGGCCCGGGAGGCCATGGGGTCGAGGTACTCCATGCCGTCCTGGGTGTGGACCTCCAGCAGGCCCGCGCGGCGCAGGGCGCGGTTGATGTCGATGGGCCGGGTCACGCGGGTGATGCCGTACTCGGAGAGCGCGACGACGGTACGGCCTTCGGCCCGGGCGTCGTCGAGGAGGGGGGCCATGACCGTGTCGAGGTCGGTGGCGGCCTGGTGGGAGCGCGGGTCGTCGGGGCCGTAGCGCTGGAGGTCGTAGTCGAGGTGCGGGAGGTAGCAGAGGGCGAGGTCGGGGGTGCGGGTGCGGAGGATGTGGCGGGTGGCGTCGGTGATCCACTGGCTGGAGACGATGTCGGCGCCGGGGCCCCAGAAGTGGAAGAGGGGGAAGGTGCCGAATTTCTCGGTCAGTTCGTCGTGCAGGGCGGGTGGCCGGGTGTAGCAGTCGGGTTCCTTGCGGCCGTCGGCGTAGTAGATGGGGCGGGGGGTGAGGGTGATGTCGGTGTCCGCACCCATGGCGTACCACCAGCAGATGTTGGCGACGGTGTAGCCGGGGTGGGCGCGGCGTGCGGCGTCCCAGAGCTTGTCGCCGGAGACGAGCCGGTTGTGCTGGCGCCACAGCAGGACGTCGCCGAGTTCGCGGAAGTACCAGCCGTTGCCGACGATGCCGTGTTCGGAGGGGAGGGTTCCGGTGAGGAAGGTGGACTGGGCGGTGCAGGTGACGGCGGGCAGGACGGTGTCGAGGGGGGCGTGGGAGCCGGTGCGGGCGAGCCGCTTGAGGTTCGGCATGTGGTCGAGGAGCTGGGGGGTGAGGCCGACGACGTCCAGGACCAGGAGGGGGGTGGGCCGTGTCATGGGAGTTCCTTGAGGCCGAGGTCGGTGAGGAGGTCACGGGCCAGGCTCAGCTCGGCGGCGATGCCGTCCGCGAGCCGGCCGCGGGTGCGGGGGCGCAGCTCGGGCGGCAGGGCCTCCCAGGTGTAGGTCTCGACCTCCAGGTGGCGGGTGTGCGGGACCGGGCCTCCGACGAGCCGGGCCAGGGCGCCTTGGAGTACGGGGAGCGTGGAGGTGAGCGGCGGGGCGGCCGGGCTGTGCAGGGGGACGTGGAAGTGGGCGCGCCAGGGGGCGCCGTCGGGGAGCGCGTCAGCGGCGAGCGCCTCGGCGAGGTCGTCGGTGCCGCGCAGGCCGGCGGCGGTCCGGGTGCGCGTCTGGTGGAGGAAGCGGGGCTCGGCGAAGGCGGCGAGTGCCTCGCGTACTTCGGGGAGGTGCGGGTGCTCGGCGTGCAGGGCGGCCGAGAGCTGGGCCTTGGGGATGGCGATGCCCGCCGCGACGAGCGCGTCCAGGGCGGTGTGCGGGTCTTCGAAGGAGGTGGCGAGATGGCAGGTGTCGACGCAGACGCCGATGCGGGGGCTCGATACGGCGGTGAGCGGGCCGATCGCGTCTGCGGTGGTCTCGATGGTGCAGCCGGGCTCGGGTTCGAGGCCGACCCGCAGGGATTTGCCGGTGAGTTCCTCGAGTGCGTCCAGGCGTTCGGCGAGGGTGGTGAGCGCGGCGCGGGCGGTGTCGGCGGCGGCGGTGTCGAAGGGGGTGCGCCAGGCGATCGGCAGGGTGGAGACGGAGCCCTCGGTGACGTCGTCCGGGAGGAGCGCCGCGAGGAGGCGGGCCAGGTCGGTGGTGTGGGCCAGGCGTTCGGGCCGGGTCCAGTCGGGTTGGTAGACGCGGTACTTGACCTCCTGGGCGCCGAAGCCCTCGTACGGGAAGCCGTTGAGGGTGACGACCTCCAGGCCGCGCCGGTCGAGTTCGGCGCGCAGGCCGCGGAGGGCGGCGGGGTCGGCGGTCAGCGCGTGGGCGGCGTCCTTGGCCAGCCAGAGACCGATGCCGAGGCGGTCGCGGCCGAGGCGTCTGCGGACGGGTTCGCAGTGGTCCCGCAGTTGGGCGAAGACTCCGTCGAGGGTCTCGGCGGGGTGGACGTTGGTGCAGTAGGCGAGGTGGATGGTGGAGCCGTCCGGGTGGCGGAAGCGCATGGCCGGCTCCTCTCATTCCCCGCCGCGGAGGATCGAGTTGCCCTCGTGGAGGGGGCCCGGAGAAGGGAGGTCGAGGTGGAGGCGTCCGCTGAGGCCGTAGAAGGCGACGGGGTTGCGCCACAGGACCCGGTCGACGTCGTCGGGCGTGAATCCGGCGGCGAGCATGGCATCGCCGACCTTGCGGGTCTTGAGCGGGTCGCTCCTGCCCCAGTCGGCGGCCGAGTTCACGAGGATGCGCTCGGTGCCGTACGCCTTGAGGACCGCGACCATCCGCTCCTCGTCCATCTTGGTGTCGGGGTAGATGGAGAAACCGAGCCAGGCGCCGCTGGAGGCGGCCTCTTTCACGGTGGTCTCGTTGAGGTGGTCGAGCAGGACCCGCTCCGGGGGGAGGTGGGATTCGCGGACGACGTCGAGGGTGCGGCGCAGTCCGGCCAGTTTGTCGCGGTGCGGGGTGTGGACGAGGGCGGGCAGGCCGTGGTCGGCGGCGAGCTGGAGCTGCGCGGCGAGGGCGGTGTCCTCGGCGGGGGTCATGGAGTCGTAGCCGATCTCGCCGACGGCGACGACGGAGTCCTTGACGAGATAGCGCGGCAGCGCGTCGAGGACGGGTGTGCAGCGGGGGTCGTTGGCCTCCTTGGGGTTGAGGGCGAGGGTGCAGTGGTGGGCGATGCCGTACTGCGCGGCGCGGAAGGGCTCCCAGCCGAGCAGCGCGTCGAAGTAGTCGAAGAAGCTGGCGGGCGAGGTGCGGGGCTGACCGAGCCAGAACGAGGGTTCGACGACGGCGCGGACCCCGGCGTCGTACATCGCCTGGTAGTCGTCCGTGGTGCGGGAGGTCATGTGGATGTGCGGGTCGAAGATGCGCATCAGGACTCCTCCGGGGGAACGGTCGCGGCGAGGGCGCGGTGGAGGTCGGCGGGGACGGGGCGGCCCGCGGCGGTGCGTTCGGCGGCGTAGTCGGCGAGCATCCGGACCAGCTCGTTGTCGCCGCGGGCCCGCTCGGGCAGGCCGGCGACGGCGTCGAGCGGGACGCCGGTGAAGAGGCACTTGAGGATGGCGTGGCGCCAGGAGTGCGGATCGAGGTGGGCGGCGGCGTACGGGCCGACGGCGGCGGCGACCAGCCGGGTGTCGTTGGTGCGCAGGGCGTCCTCGACCAGGGGCAGCGCCTCCGGTCCGGGGACCAGCGAAGGGAGGGCGAGCAGGACGGCGCGCCGCTCGGCGGCGGTGCCGTGGTGGTAGAGGCGGGTGAGGGTGTCCGTGTCGGCGCGGGCCTCGCGGAGGAGGAGGGTGCGTACGGAGTCGGCGTGTTCCTGGCCGCAGTGGCGCCCGGCGGAGGCGAACCGCAGCTCCCAGGAGGGCGGTCCGCCGGCGGGGTCGGGGTCCGGTGCGGTGGGGGCGGAAGCGGCGGCGTGGGCGGCTTCGGCGAGGGCCTCGTCCAGCCAGGCGCGGGCGGCGCCGCCGAGCCGGCCGTCCAGTTCGGTGCGGATCGGCGTCACAGTGCCGGCGCTCCCTTCGTGAGGAACTCGATGGACGCGCGGGCGAGTTCGGGGCCCGCGTGGGAGTGGCGGGGCAGTTCGACGACGGTCAGGCCCTGGTAGCCGGTGGCGGTAAGGGCCGCCAGGACGGGCGGGAAGTCGATCTCGCCCTCGCCGAACGGCAGGTGCTCGTGGACGCCGCGGCGCATGTCCTCGATCTGGACGTGGTGCAGCCAGGGCGCGGCGGCACGGACGCAGTCGGCGGGTGGTGCGGGTTCCAGGCACTGGCAGTGGCCGATGTCGAGGGTGAGACCGAGGAGGTGGGGAGCGGGGTCGCCGAGGGTGCGGCGCAGGCGGTGGAAGTCGTCGAGGGTGGCGAGGAGGTGACCGGGTTCGGGTTCGACGGCGAGGGGGACACCGACGGTGGCCGCGGCGTCCAGGACGGGGGTGAGTGCCTCTTCGAGCCGCTGCCACGCGGTGGCGGGGGACGTGCCGTCGGGGACGGTGCCGCTGAAGCAGTGCACGGCGTGGGCGCCGAGGTCCGCGGCGATCCGCACGGCCCGCAGCAGCAGCCGGGTGCGGGCGGCGCGCCCGTCCGGGTCGGGGTCCAGCAGGGACGGGCCGTGCTTGCGGCGGGGGTCCAGGACGTAGCGGGCGCCGGTCTCGACGGTGACGCCCAGGCCGAGTTCGCCCAGGCGGCGGGCGACGCGGTCGGTGCGGGCGGCGAGGTCCGGAGCGAGGGGGTCGAGGTGCATGTGGTCAAGGGTCAGCCCGACGCCGTCGTACCCGAGGTCGGCGAGCAGGGCGAGGGCGTCGTCGAGACGGAGGTCGGTGAGGCCGTTGGTGCCGTAGCCGAAGCGGAGTCCCGTGGGAGCGGGGGTGGCGGTCATGTGGGGCTCACCTTGCGTGCGAGCGCCCGGGCGAGCGGGGCGAGCCCCATGACGGCGAGCCCGGCGCCGAGGGCACCGCCGCGTGCGGCGAGCGCGGCCTGCAGCGGAATCATGGCGCGGATGCCGCCGCCGACGGCGCGTTGGGTGAGGTGTGGGGAGGGGTTGAGCGCGGCGTGGAGGAAGGGCACGCCGGCGGTGCGGGCGTAGGCCATGGTGCCAACTGCGGCGGCGAGTGCGGCGGCGCGACCCGCCGTCGCCTGGCCCGCGGGCCAGGGGACGGCCGCCGTGCGCTCGCCCCTGGCGGCGGCGACACATCGCGCAGCGCCCCGGGCCAACAGGGCGGCCAGGGCCGTGGTGGCCGCGAGGGCGGCGAGGGGGGCCGTCGTCGAGCCGCCGTGGGCCTCGTGGCGGGAGACCGCCGTCACCGCGTACGTGTGCGCCCCCAGCACGGCGGCCGACGGCAGGGCGGCCCGCGCCGCCCCGGCCGCCGCCTGACCCGGTGCCTGCCCCGCCGCCCGGTCGGCGGGGGTCGCCGTGGCCGTCGCGCCGAGGAGGAGGTCCAGGGCGCGGGCCGCAGCCATGGTGGCGGGCGCCGCGGGGGTGTGCTTGAGGTGGAGGTCGTACGACCAGACCGCCACCGCCAGGGCCGACGCCACCGCCAGGGGCGCGCGGCCCGCGCGGGCGGCGAGGGCCAGGCCCGTGGCGGTCAGCGCGGCGGAGGCGGCCAGGGCCGCGCGCGGGGTGACGCGCCCCGAGGGGAGCGGCCGGTGCGGGCGGTCGAGGGCGTCCTCGTTCCGGTCGGCCCAGTCGTTGAGGGCCATGCCCGCCTCGTACAGGCACAGCGAGGCGCCGACCGCGAGCGCGGTGCGCCGGTTCGGTCGCAGGCCCGCCGCCGCGGCGCCGGCGAGCGCGTCGCCCGGCACGCTGAAGAGCGCGGAGACACGCAGGAGTTCCGCCCATGCCCGCAGCCGCGGCCTGCGGCGGTCCGGCGTGCCGAAGCTGCGGACCAGCAGGGTGCGGCCCCGCCCCGGTGCCACCGGCCCCGCGCCCTGTCCCTCCGCGCCCCGTCCCTCCGCGCCCTGTCGCTCCGAGCTCTTTCCCTCCGCGCCCCACCCCTCAGCGCCCCGTCCCCCCACGCCCTGTCCCCCCACGCCCTGTCCCTCCGCGCCCCTCACCGGGCCCCCCGCAGGCGGGTCGCGAAAGCCAGGAGCGCGGCGTACTGGTCCGCGAGGGCCGCGGGGCCCGCGTCGGGGTCCTTGAAGTAGAAGCCGAGTTCGGGCAAGGGCCCGGTCAGGCCGGTCTCGTGGGCGCGGGCCACCAGGCGGGCCAGGTCCAGGACCAGGGGGGCGGCGAGGGCGGAGTCGCAGCCCTGCCAGATGGTCTGGAGGATCATCCGGGACCCGAGGAAGCCGTCGAAGGCGATGTGGTCCCAGGCGGTCTTCCACTCCCCCAGCGCCGGGACGTCGTCGATGTGGACCTCGCCCTCCGGGGCGTGGCCCAGGGTCTCGGCCAGGACGCGTTCCTTGCCGGCGTTCTTCGCGGCGGCGGCCGCCGGGTCGGCCAGCGCCGCGCCGTCGCCGCCGCCGAGCAGGTTGGTGCCGGACCAGGCCCGTACGGACAGGGCGCGCTGCACGAACATCGGGGCGAGGACCGAGCGCAGCAGCGTCTGGCCGGTCTTGCCGTCCCGGCCCGCGTGCGGGACGGCGCTCACGGCCACGGCGTCGGCGAGGGCCGGGGCGCGGAGCCCGGTGGAGGGGGTGAAGTTCACGTAGGGGCAGCCGGCCTGCAGTGCGGCGGCCGCGTAGAGGGAGCTGGGCGGAAGCCGTACGTCGTCGGGGTCCGGGACCGGCTCGGTGGAGGCGACGTTGACGACGACCGTGCGGGCCAGGCCCTGACGGACGGTGAAGTCCGCGAGGTCGGCCGCGAACGCGGCGATGAGCTCCTCGTCGGTGCGCGTGTCGCCGGCCACCGGGCCGCCGGGGCGGATCTCGCCGTCCGCCGCGGAGAGTTCCGCCCGCACGGCGGCCGCCAGGCCGTGCGGCAGGACGCCGGCCGCCGTCAGCTCCTCCGCCCGCTTGGGCAGCGGGCACTCCGCCGTGTCGTGTCCGCCGAAGACGAGGGAGGCCAGGGTGGGCAGCCCGCTGTCCCGGAAGGGTGGTGTTTCGGTCACCATGCCCGTCGGCGGGTGCAGCCCCGCGGCGACCGCCGCGCATCCGGCCACCGCGGTCGTGGCCACGGAGCCTCTGGCTCCGACGAACCAGACCCCGACACGTCGATCGGCACGTGGATCAGCAGCGGACATGGCCGGCCTCCTCCATGAGGTGCGTGGAAGGCGGCGGGCGGGGGGTACGGCGCCTCCCCGCCCGCCGCCGGCTTCAGGACAGTTCCTTGAGCCGGATGTCGCGGAAGGACATTCGGTCCCCGGCGCCGTGGTTCTGCAGGCCGATGTGGCCGTCCCCCAGGCTCCGTTCCGGGTCG
The DNA here is from genome assembly GCF_055571835.1 of Streptomyces sp. NPDC030862. Lineage (NCBI taxonomy): Bacteria > Bacillati > Actinomycetota > Actinomycetes > Kitasatosporales > Streptomycetaceae > Streptomyces > Streptomyces sp. NPDC030862. Next base: position 779,578 of record NZ_JBVIEN010000001.1, read on the forward strand.
GTGTTGGTGAAGTCGTTGATCTTCACGCCGTTGAGGAAGACCTGGAGGCGCTCGCCCCTGACCCGGATCTCGTAGGTGTTCCACTGGCCGGGCGGCCGCAGCACCCGGTCACGGGCCTTCAGGTCGGCCGACGTGAAGCCGTAGACGGCGCCGGTCGTACGGTCCGCGGCGTCCGTCGCGTCGATCTGGATCTCGTAGCCCTTGTGCACCGCCGACCAGGGGTCGTCGGAGGCCGGGAAGCCGACGAAGACGCCGGAGTTGTCGTCGCCCTCCGCCTTCCAGTCCAGTGTCAGCGAGTACGACGAGAACGACCTCGCCTGATACCACAGCAGCCCCAAGCCACCCTCGGTGCGCAGCTCTCCGTCCACGACCTTGAAGCTGCCCGGCCCGGCCTGCTTCCAGCCCTCCAGGGTGTGCCCGTTGAAGAGGTCCCGGTAGCCGGTACGGGGCGAGCAGTCGGCGCGGACCTGGCCGGTGGCGTAGCGCAGGCCGCCCAGCAGGTGCTGCCGGAAGGCCGGTTCGGCGTAGGACTCGGCGGTGTGGCCGCCTCCGGTGTAGAAGGCGCGGCCGCCTTCGTAACTCTGGCACCAGGCGATCGGGTGGTCGCCCTTCATGGTGCCGCCCTGGTAGGTGGTCTCGTCGAGGGTGGCGAGGACGCGGGCCTGGCCGCGCGGGTTGGTTCGGTAGTTGTACCACTCGTCGGTGCGCTCCCAGCCTGCCGCCGGGACGTCCTTCATGGCCGGGTGGTCGTGGTCCTCCACCCGCACCGTGGCGGGCTGGACGTGCGGGTGCGAGGCGAAGTACGCGCCGACGAGCCCGCCGTAGAACTCCCAGTCGTACTCGGTGTCCGCGGCCGCGTGGATGCCGACGTACCCGCCGCCCGTGGTGACGTAGTCCTCGAACGCCTTCTGCTGCTCGGCGTTGAGCACGTCACCCGTCGTCGAGAGGAAGACGACGGCGTCGTACCGTGCCAGGTTGCTCGTGGTGAACTGCCGCGCCTCCTCCGTCGCGTCGACGGTGAGGTTGCCGGCCGCGCCCAGCTCCTTGAGGGCGGCGATGCCGGCCGGGATGGAGTCGTGGCGGTATCCGGCGGTCTTGGAGAAGACCAGGACCCGTTTGGCTGTCCGGTCGACCGGGGTGCTGGACAGTTCGAAGTCGTCCACGTCGTACAGCGCTCCCGTCCCGCCCTTGAACACCAGGAACAGCTCGGTGGTCCGCTTCGGTACGGACCGCAGCGGTACGTCGACGTCCTGGAAGGTCTCCCAGCCACCGGTCACCGGCACCGGGGCCGAGCCGAGCAGCGTGCCGGCGGCCGAACCGGCCCGTACCTCCAGGAAGCCACCCGCGCCGCCGGAGGAGATCCGGGCGGTGAGCTTGGTGGAACCGGTCAGCAGATAGGGCTTGAAGGCGATCCAGTCGCCGTCGTCGATGTCGCCGACGGTCCGGCCGCCGTGCGCGGCGGCCTTGTCGTACGTCCGGATGCCCGACTGCGCCGAGAAGTGCTCGGCCTGCCGGTGGCGCGGCTGCAGCTGCGCCTGGTCGTGGCTGGTCAGCGCCGCCTGGCCGCCGCCCCCGCCGTCGGTGTACTCGGCGTCGAAGACGCCGAAGATGTTGGCGTTCGGGTCGTGTCCGCCGTCCGCCGACGTCTTGATGGTGCCCGAGCAGCCCTGGGCGGAGGTCACCGGGTGGCCGTGGCTGTCGTGGCCGAGGATGTACGTCACCTTGACCTTGGCGCAGTCGATCGTGCCGTCCTCGGGGTCGGTGACGGTCACCTTGAAGGGGATCTCGTCCCCGAAGGAGAAGAGCGCGCCGTCCTGCGGCAGGTCGAGCGTCACCTTGGGCGCGGTGTTGCCGACGACCACGTGGACGCTGGCGGAGCCGGTCCGTCCGGTCGGGTCGGTGGCGGTGACGGTCGCCGTGTAGGTGCCGTTCTTCCGGTACGTGTACGTCGGGTGGGCGGCCGTCGACGTGCCGGTGCCGTCGCCGAAGTCCCAGCGGTAGGTGAGGGCGTCGCCGTCGGCGTCGGCCGTGCCGGCCGAGGAGAAGGCGACCCGCAGCGGTGCCTTGCCGGAGGTCTTGTTCGCCGAGGCCTCGGCGACGGGCGAGCGGCCGCCGGTGGCGTTCTCGATCCGGTACAGGCCCGCGTTCTCGTCGCCGCCGAACCAGGCGGTGCCGTAGTCGAGGACGTACAGCGCCCCGTCCGGGCCGAAGGCCATGTCCATCACCTGGGTGCCGGTCCACGGCACCGGGTTGATGGACTGCACCGCCCCGTCCGCACCGTGCTCGATGCGCTTGATCCAGCGGCGGCCGAACTCACCGGCGAAGAAGTCCCCGTCGTACGCCTCCGGGAACTTCACCGGCGACGTGTTGGTGGGGTCGTAGCGGTAGACCGGTCCGCCCATCGGGGATTCGGAGCCGGAGCCGAACGCGGGGAGCGAGCCGCCGTCGTACGGGATCCACGCGGGCTCGGCGGGCGGCAGGTCGACGAGGCCGGTGTTGAGCGGCGAGTCGTTCCTGGGCGCGGCGCAGTCGAAGGGGGCGCCGGAGGTCTTGGTGGCGAAGTCGTAGTCGACGTACGGGTCGTTGTCGCCGGTGCAGAAGGGCCAGCCGAAGTTTCCGGGCTTGGTGACGCGGGCGAACTCGACCTGGCCGGCCGGGCCGCGCGCGGGGTCGGCGGTGCCCGCGTCGGGGCCGTAGTCGCCGACGTACAGCACGCCCGTCTTCCGGTCGACGCTGAAGCGGAAGGGGTTGCGGAAGCCCATGGCGTAGATCTCGGGCCGGGTCTTCGCCGTGCCGGGGGCGAAGAGGTTGCCGTCCGGAACGGTGTACGAGCCGTCGTCGGCGACCTTGATGCGGAGGATCTTGCCGCGCAGGTCGTTGGTGTTGCCGGAGGTGCGGCGGGCGTCGTAGGCGGGGTTGCGGCCGGGGCGGTCGTCGATGGGGGTGTAGCCGTCAGAGGCGAAGGGGTTGGAGTCGTCGCCGGTCGACAGGTACAGGTTGCCCTGCGCGTCGAAGTCGATGTCGCCGCCGACGTGGCAGCAGATGCCCCGGGTGGCCGGGATGTCGATGACCTTCCTCTCGCTGGCGTTGTCGAGCGTGCCATCGGCGTTGAGGGTGAAGCGCGAGAGGCGGTTGACGCCTTCGTACGTCGCGAAGTCGGCCGCCGTGCCGTCGTTGGGGGCGTCCCCGGCCGGGGTGTCGAGCGGGGGCGCGTAGTACAGGAAGATCGCGCGGTTCCGCTCGAAGCCGGGGTCGAGGGCGATGCCCTGGAGGCCCTCCTCGTCGTGCGAGTAGACCGGTACCGTGCCGATGACCTTGGTGTTGCCTGCGGCGTCGGTACGCCGGAGTTCGCCGCTGCGCGAGGTGTGCAGCACGCTGCGGTCGGGCAGCACGGCCAGCGACATCGGTTCGCCGACCTCTTCGCCGCCCTTGGCGAGGGTGACCTGCTGGAACTGCTCCTCGGCGGACACCTCGCCGGCGCTCTCCCCGGCAGGGGGCGAGGCGCCGAGCGCGAACGACGTCAGGGCGAGCAGGCCGCCGGTGAGGAGAGCGAGGGCCTTGCGCCCTCCGAGCTGCTTTCTGTGCACGAATGTCCTCCGGAAAGGGCCGGTGGTACGTGTCGTGGGGCCGGGAGCGTCCGGGGACCGGCGTGCGCCGTCACGCTGGTCGTGTCCTGCGGGTGTCGGGTCCTGTGGTGTCCCGCGACACCTCAGGGACCGTAGCGGGGTTGTTCCGGCACCGAAAGCCCTTGCGCGCGACTTCGGTTGGACTTTCTCCCGGGGAAGGACATAGCCGGTTACGGGCAGGGCGGACCGGCCCGGCGGGCTGTCCGCCGCCGGGCTCCGGCCTGCCGTTACGGGTTACTCACCGCCTCCGAAGGCGGCGTCGAAGGAGGCGGTCGGCGGCTCGAAGTCGTACCGCTTCAGCGTGGCGAGCGCTTCCGGAGCACCCTGCAGCCGGTCCATGCCGGCGTCCTCCCACTCGACCGACACCGGCCCGTCGTAGCCGATGGAGCGCAGCATCCGGAACACGTCCTCCCACGGCACGTCCCCGTGCCCGGCCGACACGAAGTCCCAGCCGCGCCGCGGGTCCCCCCACGGCAGGTGCGAGCCGAGGCGGCCGTTGCGGCCGTCCAGCCGCCGCCGCGCCTCCTTGCAGTCCACGTGGTAGATCCGGTCCCGGAAGTCGTAGAGGAAGCCGACGGGGTCGATGTCCTGCCAGACGAAGTGGCTGGGGTCGAAGTTCAGTCCGAAGGCCGGGCGCCGGTCCACCGCCTCCAGGGCGCGGTGCGTGGTCCAGTAGTCGTACGCGATCTCGCTCGGGTGGACCTCGTGGGCGAAGCGCACGCCCTCCGCGTCGAAGACGTCCAGGATCGGGTTCCAGCGCGCGGCGAAGTCCTCGTACCCGCGCTCGATCATCCGCTCCGGGACCGGCGGGAACATCGCCACCAGGTGCCAGATCGACGAGCCGGTGAAGCCGATGACGGTCCGTACGCCGAAGGCGGCCGCCGCCCGCGCGGTGTCGGCGATCTCGCGCGCCGCCCGCCGGCGTACGCCCTCGGGGTCGCCGTCGCCCCAGATCCTGGGCGGCACGATGGCCTGGTGGCGCTCGTCGATGGGGTGGTCGCAGACCGCCTGGCCCACCAGGTGGTTGGAGATCGCCCAGCACGTGAGCCCGTACTTGTCGAGCAGGGCCCGCCGCCCGGCCAGGTAGGAGGGGTCGGCGAGGGCCTTGTCGACCTCGAAGTGGTCGCCCCAGCAAGCGAGTTCCAGGCCGTCGTAGCCGAAGTCGCGGGCGAGCCGGCAGACCTCCTCCAGCGGCAGGTCGGCCCACTGGCCGGTGAAGAGGGTGAAGGGACGGGGCACAGCGGACCTCCTACAGCGGTACGGGGGTGTAGACGGCGTTCTTCTCCGCGCTCTCCTCCACGGCCGCCAGCACCCGCTGCACCTGCAGCCCGTCGGCGAAGGACGGGACCGGGCCGGTGCCCGCGGCGATGGCGTGCACCAGGTCGCGCGCCTGGTGCGTGAAGGTGTGCTCGTAGCCGAGGGCGTGGCCCGGCGGCCACCACGCCTCCAGGTACGGGTGGTCCCGCTCGGTGACGAGGATCCGGCGGAATCCGGCCGACTCGGCGGGATCGGCCCCGTCGTAGAAGGAGAGTTCGTTCAGCCGCTCCAGGTCGAAGGCGAGCGAGCCGCGCTCGCCGTTGAGCTCCAGGCGCAGGGCGTTCTTGCGGCCCGCCGCCATCCGGGTCGCCTCGAAGGTGGCCAGCCCCCCGGAGGCCAGGCGCCCGGTGAACACGGCCGCGTCGTCCACCGTGACCGCCCCGCGCCCGGTGCCCCCCGACGCCGAGAGCCCGGCCGACGCCCCGGCGAGCAGGGGCCGCTCCCGTACGAAGGTCTCCGTGAGCGCCGAGACCCCCACCAGCCTCTCCCCCGCCAGGTACTGCGCCAGGTCCACGATGTGGGCGCCCAGGTCGCCGAGTGCGCCCGATCCGGCGTGCTCGCGCCGCAGCCGCCAGGTGAGCGGGAAGTCCGGGTCGACGAGCCAGTCCTGGAGGTACGTCACCCGGATGTGCCGCAGGGCGCCGAGGCGGCCCTCCGCGACGAGCCGCCGCGCGTACGCCAGGGCGGGCACGCGCCGGTAGTTGAAGCCGACCATCGCCACCTGGCCGCGCCCGCGCGCCCGCTCGGCGGCCGCGGCCATGGCCTCGGCCTCGGTGACCGAGTTGGCGAGGGGTTTCTCGCACAGCACGTGCTTGCCCGCCTCCAGCGCGGCGATGGCGATCTCGGCGTGGCTGTCGCCGGGGGTGCAGACGTCCACCACCTGTACGTCGTCGCGCGCGACGAGGTCCCGCCAGTCGGTCTCGGCGGCGGCCCAGCCGTGTCTGTCCGCGGCCGCCCGCACGGCCGCGGCGTCGCGCCCGCAGACCGCGGCGAGGACCGGTCGCAGCGGCAGGTCGAAGACCCGGCCCACGGTGCGCCAGCCCTGGGAGTGGGCGGCGCCCATGAACGCGTACCCGACCATGCCGATGCCGATGGTCCGTTTCCGCTGTGCCTCCGGCGGTGCCTCCTGCTGTGCCATACGGGGTTCCTCCTCGTCGTGTGCGCGGTGGGGGCGGGCGGACCAGGGGTCAGCTGAAGCCCGTGGGCAGGTACTCGTCGACGTTCTCCTTGGTCACCACCGCCGAGTACAGGGTGATCGAGGCGGGGATCTCCAGCTCGGACATGCCGCCGATGCCCTTCTTCTGGCCCAGTGCGCGGGCCAGGTCGATGGCGGACGCGGCCATGGTCGGCGGGTACAGGACGGTCGCCTTGAGCACGCTGTTCCCCGCCTTGATGGCGTCCATCGCCGACTTGGCCCCGGCCCCGCCGACCATCAGGAAGTCGTCGCGGCCCGCCTGCTGTATGGCGCGCAGCGCGCCCACACCCTGGTCGTCGTCGTGGTTCCACAGCGCGTCGAACTTCTGCTGGGCCTGGAGCAGCTGGGCCATCTTGGCCTGGCCGGACTCGACGGTGAACTCGGCGGCCTGCCGCGCCACCTTCCGGATGTTGGGGTAGTTCTTCAGGGCGTCGTCGAAGCCCTGGGTGCGCTGCTTGGTGAGCTCCAGGTTGTCGAGCCCGGCGAGCTCGACGACCGTGGCGTCCGGCTTGTCCTTGAGCTGTTCGCCGATGTACCGGCCGGCGTTGAGGCCCATGCCGTAGTTGTCGCCGCCGATCCAGCAGCGGTACGCCTGCGGGGACGCGAAGATCCGGTCGAGGTTGATCACGGGGATGCCGGCCTTCATGGCCTGGAGGCCCACCTGGGTGAGGGCCTTGCCGTCGGCCGGCAGGATCACCAGCACGTCGACCTTCTTGTTGATCAGGGTCTGGATCTGTCCGATCTGGGTGGCGGTGTCGTTCGACCCTTCGGTGATCTCCAGCGTCACCTCGGAGTACTTCTTCGCCCGCTCCTTGGCGTTGACGTTGATGGCGTTGAGCCAGCCGTGGTCCGCCTGCGGCCCGGCGAAGCCGATGGTGACGGGCTCGCCCGGCTTGTCGTCGGCGGCGGGGGCGTTGTTGGTGGCGGGCGTGGAGTTCTTGGGTTCGTTGCTGGTGCAGGCGGTGAGGAGGGCGCCGGCGGAGACGGCGGCGGTGCCGAACAGCAGCCCTCTGCGGCTGGTTTGTGGCATGGCGGTGGGACCCTTCCGGTAGGGCGGTGTCACACGGGGCGGAGGACGGGGCAAGGGGGGGTGGCGGGGCGTCAGGCCTCGCCGGGGCCGCGCGCGGTGCGGCGCTGGACCAGGACGGCGGCGACGATGATCGCGCCCTTGGCGATCTGCTGGACGTCGCTCTGGAGGTTGTTCAGGGCGAAGATGTTGGTGATCGTGGTGAAGACGAGGACGCCGAGCACGGAGCCGACGATCGTGCCGCGCCCGCCGCTCAGCAGCGTGCCGCCGATGATCGCGGCGGCGATGGCGTCGAGTTCGTACAGGTTGCCGTTGGTGTTCTGGCCGGAGCCGGAGAGGACGATCAGCAGGAAGGCCGCGATGCCGCAGCACAGCCCGGACAGCAGGTAGAGGTAGAGGCGCTGGCGGCGTACGTCGATGCCGGCGAGCCGGGCCGCCTCGGCGTTGCCGCCGACGGCGACCGTGCGCCGCCCGAAGGTGGTCCGGTTGAGCACCAGCCAGCCGATGACGGTGACGGCGGCGAAGACCAGCACCAGCGGCGGCACACCGAGGAGGTACGCGTCCGGGACGCCCAGGTCGAGGACCGACTGGACGGTGACGATCTGGGTCCTGCCGTCGGTGATCTGGAGCGCGAGGCCCCGGGCCGAGGCGAGCATGGCGAGGGTGGCGATGAAGGGCACCATCCCGCCGTACGCGATGAGCAGGCCGTTCACCAGGCCGCAGCCGAGCCCCACGACCACCGCGGTGAAGAGGATGCCGGCGAAGCCGTACTCCTGGGTGGCGACGGTGGTGGCCCAGACGGAGGCGAGGGCGACGATCGCGCCGACCGACAGGTCGATGCCGCCGCTGGTGATGACGAAGGTCATGCCGACGGTGACGACGCCGATGACGGACGCCTGGGTCAGGACCAGCTGGAGGTTGGAGCCGGCGAGGAACTGGTCCGGCCTGGTGATGCCACCGACCGCGACGAGGACGGCGAGGACGCCCAGCAGGGAGAGGTTGCGGACGTCGGCCCGCAGGCCGAGGGACGGTCGGCCACCGGCTTTGCCGACGGGTGGTTCGGCGGTCGTGACGGGCGCGGACTGCGTCATGACGTCGGGCTCCCTTCCAGGACGAGGTCGAGTACGCGGTGCTCGTCGAGCTCCCGGGCCGGTGCGGTGTGGACGACGTGGCCTTCGCGGAGCACCAGCACCCGGTCGGCGAGGCCCAGCACTTCGGGGACCTCGCTGGAGACGAGGAGGACGGCGAGCCCGTCGTCGGCGAGGCGCCGGATGACGGCGTACAGCTCGGCGCGGGCGCCGACGTCGACCCCGCGCGTCGGCTCGTCGAGGAGCAGGATGCGGCAGCCGCGCAGCAGCCAGCGGGCGAGCACGGCTTTCTGCTGGTTGCCGCCGGAGAGGGTGCGGACCGGGGCGTCGGGGTTGTCGGGGCGCAGCGACAGCTCGCGGGTGGCGCGGCGGGCGGCCGCGCGTTCGGCGGTGCGGTCGAGCCAGCCGGCGCGGGCGAAGCGGGGCAGGGAGGAGACGGAGACGTTCCGGGTGACCGACTCCAGCATGAGCAGGCCCTGAGCCTTGCGCTCCTCGGGCGCGAGGCCGAGCCCGGCCCGGACGGCGGCGCGGACGCTGCCGGGGCGCAGCGGCCTGCCGTCGACGAGGACGCGCCCGGCGGTCGGGCGGCGGGCGCCGTAGACGGTCTCCAGGATCTCGGAGCGCCCGGAGCCGACCAGTCCGGCGAGGCCGACGATCTCCCCGGGGCGCAGTTCGAGGTCGACCGGCGCGAACTCGCCCGTACGGGCCAGCCCTTCGACCTTCAGGACGGGCAGCCCGGTGAGGGCGCGGGCTGCGGGGGGCCGCTCGGGGAAGACGTACGCGACGTCGCGGCCGGTCATCATGGCGACGATGTCCCGGGTCGGGGTGTCCTCGGCGGGCAGTCCCCCGGCCACGGCACGCCCGTCCTTGAGGACGGTCACCCGGTCGCCGATGCGCCGGATCTCCTCCAGGCGGTGGGAGATGTAGACGACGGCGACGCCGTCGGCGGTGAGGTCGGCGACGATCCGGAAGAGGTTGGCGGTCTCGTCGGGGTCGAGGGCGGCCGACGGCTCGTCCATCACGATGAGCCGTACGTCGTGGGAGAGGGCGCGGGCCATGGAGACGATCTGCCGCTGGGCGGCGGAGAGTTCGCCGACCGGGCGGGCCGGGTCGATCTCGGGGTGGCCGAGGCGGCGCAGCAGGGCGGCGGTGTCGGCGCGGGCGCTCCTGCCCCGGACGACGCATCCGGCGATGGTCGGCTCGTGGCCGAGGAAGACGTTCTCGGCGACCGACAGGCCCTCGACCAGGTCGAGTTCCTGGTAGATGGTGGCGATGCCGAGGCGCATGGCGGCGATAGGCGACCTGAGGGTGACGGGGGTGCCGCGCCAGGTGATCTCGCCGCCGTCGGGCTGGTGAGCGCCGGCGAGCACCTTGATGAGGGTGGACTTGCCGGCACCGTTCTGGCCGAGCAGGCAGTGGACCTCGCCGGCGCGGACCTCCAGGTCGACGCCGTCGAGGGCCCGGACGCCGGGGAACGCCTTGGTGATGCCGGACATGGTGAGGAGCGGTGGTTCTGGTGTTGCCATGACGAATCCCCTCGGCGGGCGGGTGCGGTGCCGGTGAGCGGACAGGGCGGGGTACCAGGTGCGCGTGGGTCCGTACGTACGAGGTGGTGCGCGTTCCGGCCGGTGGGGCGGTGGCTCAGGCCGGGGAGAACAGGTGGTCGCTGATGAGCCGGGCGGCGCCGATGACTCCGGCGGCCGCGCCGAGCTCGCCCAGCACGATGGGCAGGTTGCCGGTGGCCAGGGGCAGGGAGGTGCGGTAGACCTGGGTGCGGACGCTGGCGAGGAGGGTGTGGCCGAGGCCGGTCACCCCGCCGCCGATCACCACCAGGCCCGGGTTGAAGAAGGAGACGAGCCCGGCGATGACCTGGCCCACGCGGTTGCCGCCCTCCCGGATGAGGGCGAGTGAGGTGGCGTCCCCGGCGGCCGCGGCCGCGGCGACGTCCACGGCGGTGAGCCGTCCCGCCGCCTCCAGGCGCCGGGCGAGCTCCTCGGACTGGCCGGCGCGCGCCGCGTCCTCGGCGTCGCGGGCCAGGGCCGCGCCGCTGAAGTGGGCCTCCAGGCAGCCCCGGTTGCCGCAGGCGCAGGCGCGGCCGTCCGGGACGACCTGGATGTGGCCGATGTCGCCGGCGCTGCCGGTCGTACCGCGGTAGACCTGGCCGCCGACGACGATGCCGCAGCCGATGCCGGTGCCGATCTTGACGCAGAGGAAGTCGCCCACGGAGCGCGCGACGCCCGCGTGCTGCTCCCCCATCGCCATCAGGTTCACGTCGTTGTCGACCATGACCGGGCAGCCGAGTTCCTGGCTGAGCGCCTCGCGGACCGGGAAGCCGTCCCAGCCGGGCATGATCGGCGGCGCGACCGGTACGCCCTCGGGGAAGCGGACCGGTCCGGGCACGCCGATCCCGGCGCCGTCGAAACCCTCGGCGAGGCCGGACGCCCGGAGCTTGGCCGCCATGGCGAGCACCTGCTCGAAGACGGCGACCGGGCCCTCGCGCACGTCCATGGGGTGGTTCAGGTGGCCGAGGACCTCCAGCTCGGCGTTGGTGACGGCCACGTCGACCGAGGTCGCGCCGATGTCGACGCCGAGGAAGCGCAGTTGGGGCGCGAGGCGGATATTGTGCGAGCGCCGTCCGCCGCGCGAGGCGGCGAGGCCGTCGGCGACCACGAGGCCGGTCTCCAGGAGCCGGTCCACCTCGACGGCGAGCTTCGAGCGCGACAGGTCCACCTGGTCGCCCAGCTGGGCGCGGGAGTTGGGGCCGCCGTCACGCAACAGCCGCAGCAGCCGCGCCTGGTGCGCGTTGGCGGGTCGAGCCGTCATCCGTCTCACGCGCCCCTCCCCGCCGTGTGGCCGGCCTCCGTCGGCTTTCGGTGGGGAACGTAGCAGCGCTTTGCCGCAGGGGGAAGAAGTTGCGCGGCAATCCGCGCGAACTTTCTCCACACCGAGGACAAAGCCGCCGCGCAGCCCGGGTCCGGGCCCGCTCAGGGGATCCGGACGACCTGGCCCGCGTACGAGAGGTTCCCGCCGAAGCCGAAGAGCAGCGCGGGCGCCCCGGAGGGCAGGTCGCCGCGCTCGACGAGCTTGGCGAAGGCCATCGGGATGGAGGCGGCCGAGGTGTTGCCGGACTCGGTCACATCGCGGGCGATCACGGCGTTGACCGCGCCGATCTTCCGGGCGACCGGTTCGATGATGCGCAGGTTCGCCTGGTGGAGCACGACCGCGGCGAGCTCCTCGGGCGCGACACCCGCCCGCTCGCACACCCGGCGGGCGATCGGCGGCAGCTGGGTGGTGGCCCACCGGTAGACCGTCTGCCCCTCCTGGGCGAAGCGCGGCGGGGTGCCCTCGATCCGGACGGCGTGACCCATCTCGGGGACCGAGCCCCACAGGACGGGGCCGATTCCGGCGTCCGGCGCCGCCTCGACGACGGCCGCGCCCGCTCCGTCGCCCACCAGGACGCAGGTGGTGCGGTCGGTCCAGTCGGTGACCTCGGTCATCTTGTCGGCGCCGATGACGAGCGCGCGGGTCGCCGAGCCCGCCCGTATGGCGTGGTCGGCGGTGGCGAGGGCGTGGGTGAAGCCCGCGCACACCACATTGAGGTCCATGGTGGCGGGCGAGCCCATACCGAGCCGGGCGGCGACCCGGGCGGCGGTGTTCGGGGAGCGGTCGATCGCCGTGGAGGTGGCGACGAGGACCAGGTCGACGTCGGCGGGGGTGAGCCCGGCGGAGGCGAGCGCCTTGGCGCCGGCGTGCGCGGCCATCTCGTCGACCGGCTCCTCGGGGCCGGCGACGTGCCGGGTGCGGATGCCGACCCGGCTGGTGATCCACTCGTCGCTGGTGTCGACCAGCGCGGTCAGGTCGTGGTTCGTCAGTACCTTGGCGGGCTGGTAGTGCCCGAGCGCGGCGATACGAGTGCCCGTCATGCCCGGGACCCCCTTGGTTGTGCGATGCGTGGCCCCCAGTCTCGCCAGCGACTCGTGAGTAACCGGGCAGCCTTTCCGACAGGAATTACGGCCGCACCTTGGAGATTCCGCAACATCGTTCGGCCAGGGCGGCCGGGGCCGCCGGCCCGGGAGGCCCGCGGGTGCAGGAGAATGAGATCGTCGAGGCCGCGCCAGAACCGAGGCCACCAGAACCACGGACAGAACCGGGGCTGATCAGCAATGGGACGAGTCACCGAGCGCCGCCGCGTCATCCGCATCCGCGACGGGGCCGTCTCGACGCGTCCGGACACCCTGGTCGCCGAGGAGCCGCTGGAGATCCGGCTGAACGGCAAGCCCCTCGCCATCACCATGCGTACGCCGGGTGACGACTTCGCGCTCGCAGCCGGTTTCCTGGTCAGCGAGGGGGTGCTCGGCTCGGCGGCGGACGTGCGCGCCATCGTGTACTGCGCCGGAGCCCAGGACGACGGGACGAACACGTACAACGTGGTGGACGTGCAGCTCGCGCCGGGGGTCCAGGTGCCGGACATCACGCTGGAGCGGAACGTCTACACGACGTCGTCGTGCGGGCTGTGCGGCAAGGCGAGCCTCGACGCCGTCCGCACCACGGCCCGCTTCCCGATCTCCGACACTCCCCCGCTGCGGATCGAGCCCGCGCTGCTGGCGGAGCTGCCCGACCGGCTGCGGGCGGCGCAGCGGGTCTTCGACCGGACGGGCGGGCTGCACGCGGCCGCCCTCTTCTCGGAGACCGGTGAGCTGCTCGACGTACGGGAGGACGTGGGGCGCCACAACGCCGTGGACAAGCTCGTCGGCCGCGCGCTGCGCGAGGACCGGCTGCCGCTGGACCGGGCGGTCCTGCTGGTGTCGGGCCGGGCGTCGTTCGAGCTGGCACAGAAGGCGGTGATGGCCGGGATCCCGGTGCTGGCCGCGGTGTCGGCGCCGTCGTCGCTCGCCGTGGACCTGGCCGCCGAGACGGGCCTGACGCTGGTCGGCTTCCTGCGCGGCCCGAACATGAACGTGTACGCGGGCGAGGAGCGCATCGCCCTCACGACGGAGGCCTCCCGGGGCTGACGGCCGGGACTGACGGCCGGCGCCGGCCCCTAGTTCCGGGGCGGGTCGATCATCTGGAGCGCGAGTGTCTCCGGGGGCGCGGCGAGGCCGGGGCCGCCCGCCGCGACCCAGGCCAGGATGTCGTCCAGGCAGTCGTCGTCCAGCGCCCAGCCCACCCACGCGGCGCGGGCGCCGCGCCGCCGGCCCTCGGTCGAGGGCTGGACGACCACGACGTTGGCCTGGCCGCAGGGACCAAGGCAGTCGCTGGTGCGGACGGCGAGGCGCCCGCCGGACGCGGCCGCGGCCTCGCGCAGCCGCCGCAGCTGGCCCGCGTGGTCGGTGCCGGGGTTCTTGCGGGCGTCACCGCAGCAGCAGCCCCGGCAGACGACGAGGGAACAGGGGCGGGAGGCGCCGGGGCGTATCCAGGTGCGGCCGGAGTGGGGTGCGGGCATGGCCCTCACGGTAGCGGCCTTCGTGATCATCATGCCGCGGCGGGGTGCGCGTGGGCACGCCCGCGGTCGCCGCCCTGGCCCCGGGCGGCCGGCTCGTCGCGTACGCCTCCGGCAGATCGAGGCCCGCGCGAACCGGGGCAAGGTGGTCCTGGTGCCGTGACCGTGGCCCGCGACCCGCGCAGCCCGTGGCCCGCGACCCGCGACCCGCGACCCGCGACCCGCGACCGTACGCGGTCAGCGGCGCGCGGTCTCCGGGGCGGACGGGTGGCGCGCCGGGTCGGGCTGCGCGCCCGGCTCCGGCGCCGGGTCCCCGTGGTCCGCGTACCGCTTGGCGATCGCGGCGCAGACCATCAGCTGCATCTGGTGGAAGAGCATCAGCGGCAGCACCGCCAGCGAGGCGTGCGCGCCGAAGAGCACGCTCGCCATCGGAAGCCCGGCCGCCAGGCTCTTCTTCGAGCCGGCGAACTGGATCGCGATGCGGTCCGCCCTGGCGAAGCCGAGCCGGCCCGCCCCGTACCACGTCAGCGTCAGCATCACGGCGAGGAGCACCGCCTCCACGCCCAGCAGCGCCGCCAGGCGCGGCGGGGTGACCTGGTGCCAGACGCCCTGGACCATGCCCTGGCTGAAGGCCGTGTAGACGACGAGCAGGATCGAGCCCCGGTCGACGTACCCGAGCACCTTCTTGTGGCGGGTCAGGAACCCGGCCACCCAGCGCCGCAGCACCTGCCCCGCCAGGAACGGCACCAGCAGCTGCGCGACGATCCGCAGCAGCGAGTCCGCCGAGAAGCCGCCGCCGCTCGCTCCCAGGAGCACCGCCACCAGCACCGGCGTGAGGACCATCCCGGCGAGCGACGAGAAGGACCCGGCGCAGATCGCGGCGGGCACGTTGCCGCGCGCGATCGAGGTGAACGCGATCGACGACTGGATCGTCGACGGCACCAGGCACAGGAAGAGCAGGCCGCCGTACAGCTCGGGCGTCAGCACGGCGGGCACCAGGCCCCGCGCGGCCAGCCCCAGCAGCGGGAAGACCGCGAACGTCGCCGCCAGCACGGTCGCGTGCAGCCGCCAGTGCCGCAGTCCGTCCAGGGCCTCGCGGGTCGACAGCCGCGCCCCGTAGAGGAAGAACAGCAGGGCCACCGCCCCGGTCGACGCCCCGCCGACGACGTCGGCGGCACCGCCCGAGGCGGGCAGCAGGACCGCCAGGACCACGGTGCCGAGCAGCGCCAGGACGTACGGGTCGATCAGCGGCCTGAGGATGGCGATGGCTCGGCGGCCCACGTACTTCCGGCCCGTGTACTTCCCGTTCATGTACTCCCGTGCTCTCCGATCAGGTCGCGCCCCGCCATCGTCCCCCCGGGCCGGGCGATCGGGAAACCCGCACACCACGCTGACTGTCATCACGTTGCGCGATGAGCGGCGGTAGGCTGGCCGTGTGTACGACCCGGCCCAGCTGCGTACCTTCCTCGCCGTCACGCAGACGCTCAGCTTCACCCAGGCCGCCCGCCGGCTGGGCCTGCGCCAGTCGACGGTCAGCCAGCACGTGCGGCGCCTGGAGGAGGCGACCGGGCGCCGGCTCTTCACCCGGGACACGCACAGCGTGGAACTCACCGAGGACGGCGAGGCCATGCTCGGCTTCGCCCGGACGATCCTGGCGGCGCACGAGCGGGCGTCGGCGTATTTCACCGGCACACGGCTGCGCGGGCGCCTGCGCTTCGGGGTCTCGGAGGACTTCGTGCTGACGCGGCTGCCGGAGGTCCTGGAGGCGTTCCGCCGCGACCACCCCGAGGTGGACCTGGAGCTCACGGTCGGGCTCTCCGGCACGCTGCACGAGAAGCTGGCGGCGGGCCGCCTCGACCTGGTCCTGGCCAAGCGGCGCGGCGGCGACACCCACGGCCGGCTGGTCTGGCACTCCACGCTGACGTGGATCGGTGCGCCCCGGTACCGGCTGGACCCCGGGCGCCCGGTTCCGCTGATCGTCTTCCCGCCGCCGGGCATCACGCGGGCCCGCGCCCTGGAGGCCCTGGAGGCGCACGGCCGCCCCTGGCGTGTCGTCTGTACGAGTACGAGCCTGAGCGGCCTGATCGCCGCGGCCCGCGCGGGGCTGGGCGTGATGGCCCACACCCGTGGCCTGATCCCGCCGGGTCTGGCCCCTCTTCCGTCGTGGGGGGGGCTGCCGGACCTCGGCGACGTGGACTTCGTCCTGCTCACCGGCCATCCGCGGGGCCCGGCCAAGGAGGCGGCGGACGCCCTCGCCTCGGCGATCCTGGCGGGCGGGGACCGGCTGCACGGGCAGAGCGCGGCGTAGTCGGCGGCGGCCGGTTCGGCACCGGCGTACGCGCCCCGGCGTGAGCGGCTCGTACAGATTCCGTGGAGATTCACGCACCGCGACCTGACTGTGGAGTCAGGTCGGGTCCGGGGCGCGTCTGACCTGTAGCGATGCCGGGGTTCCGGTACGCAGAAGCCCTCCCGTCGCACCGGTCCGTGGGGTACCGTCACCCTCCGCTGTGCGGAGCGCCACAAGGAGCAGCCATTGCGCGAGTTCACTGTCCCCCCCATGGTGACGGCTCCCCTGGTCGGCGGGCTCGCCGACGCCGTGTTCGACCACGCCCTGGACGATCCGCACCGCGTCGCGCTCGGCCGCAAGGGCGCCGACGGGCGCTGGGGCGACGTCACCTCGCTGGAGTTCCGCGACGAGGTGCTGGCGCTGGCCAAGGGGCTGATCGCGCACGGCGTACGGTTCGGCGACCGGGTCGCGATCATGTCCCGCACGCGCTACGAGTGGACGCTCTTCGACTTCGCGCTGTGGACGCTCGGCGCGCAGTCCGTGCCGGTCTATCCGACTGCCTCCGCCGAGCAGGTGCACTGGATGCTGCACGACGCCGGGGTGACGGCGTGTGTGGTCGAGCACGAGGACCACGCCATGACCGTGGGTTCGGTGGTCGACCGGCTCCCCCGGCTGCAGCGGCTGTGGCAGCTGGACGCGGGCGCGGTGGCCGAGCTGGTGGCGGCGGGCGCCGGCATCGACGAGGAGGTGGTGCAGCGCCACCGGCGGGCGGTGACGCCCGAGTCGATCGCGACGGTCATCTACACCTCCGGGACGACGGGCCGCCCCAAGGGCTGCGTGCTCACCCACGCCAATTTCATGTTCGAGACCGACACGCTGGTCGACCGGTGGGAGAAGGTGTTCCGCTCCCGGCCGGGCGACGAGGCCTCGACGCTGCTGTTCCTGCCGCTGGCGCACGTCTTCGGGCGGATGGTGGAGGTGGCGGCGGTCCGCAGACGCGTCAAGCTCGGCCACCAGCCGGTGCTGACGGCGAGCGCGCTGCTGCCGGACCTGGCGGCGTTCCGCCCGACGTTCGTCCTGGCCGTGCCGTACGTCTTCGAGAAGGTGTTCCACGCGGCGCGCCGGTCGGCCGAGGCGGCCGGGAAGGCGGCACCGTTCGACAGGGCCGTCGAGGTGGCGGTGCGCTACGCCGAGGCGCTGGAGCACAAGGCCTTCGGCCTGGGCCCCGGTCCGTCTGCGGCCCTGCGCGTACAGCACCAGTTCTTCGAGAAGCTCGTGTACGGCAAGGTCCGCGAGGCCCTCGGAGGCCGGATGCGGCACGCGATGTCGGGCGGCTCGGCCATGTCCCGGCGCCTCGGCCTGTTCTTCGAGGGCGCGGGCGTGACCGTGTACGAGGGGTACGGGCTGACCGAGACCACGTCGGCGGCCACCGCGAACCCTCCCGAGCGCGCCCGGTACGGCACCGTCGGGCAGCCCGTCCCCGGGACGACGGTGCACATCGCCGACGACGGCGAGATCTGGCTGCGCGGCCCGCACGTCTTCTCGGGGTACTTGGGCGACCCCGTCGCCACCGACGCCGTGCTGAAGGACGGCTGGCTGGCCACCGGCGACCTGGGCAGGCTCGACGAGGACGGGTATCTGACCATCACCGGGCGGAAGAAGGAGATCCTGGTGACCTCCGGCGGCAAGAGCGTCTCGCCGGCCGCCCTGGAGCAGCGGGTGGGCGCCCATCCGCTGGTCGCGCAGTGCGTCGTGGTCGGCAACGACCGCCCCTACATCGCGGCGCTGGTCACCCTCGACCGGGAGGCGGTGGAGCACTGGCTCGCCATGCAGAACCGGCCGCCCCTGCCCCCGGCGGAGCTCGTGCGCGACTCGTCGCTGGAGGCGGAGATCCGGCGGGCGGTGGTGGCCGCCAACACGGCGGTGTCGCAGGCCGAGTCGATCCGTACGTTCCGGATACTGGCGCACCCGTTCACCGAGGAGCACGGACTGCTGACGCCGTCGCTGAAGCTGAAGCGCCGGGCGATCGAGACGGCGTACGCGGGCGAGATCGACGCCCTGTACCCCTGAGGGGAGACGGCGGCGCGGGGAATAGGTGTGGGGCGGGTGATCGTTGCACTCGCACGTACCCGGAAAGACCACGACGTGAGGAACGACCACTCGTGAGCAAGGCCCCCTCCATCACGCTCAACAACGGCGTCGCCATGCCGCAGCTCGGCTTCGGCGTCTGGCAGGTCCCGGACGACGAGGCGGCGAAGGCGGTGGGCACGGCCCTCGACGCCGGTTACCGCTCCATCGACACGGCCGCGATCTACGAGAACGAGAAGGGCACCGGCCAGGCCATCGCCGCCTCGGACCTCCCCCGCGAGGAGCTCTTCGTCACGACGAAGCTCTGGAACAGCGAGCAGGGGTACGACGCCGCGCTGCGCGCCTTCGACGCCTCGCTGGGCAGGCTGGGCCTGGAGTACGTCGACCTGTATCTGATCCACTGGCCGCTGCCGTCGAAGGACCTGTACGTCGAGACGTACAAGGCGTTCGAGAAGATCCTCGCGGACGGCCGCGCCCGGGCCATCGGTGTCTCCAACTTCCTCCCGGAGCACCTGGAGCGCCTGATCGGTGAGACGTCGATCGTGCCGGCGGTCAACCAGATCGAGCTGCACCCGCGCCTGCAGCAGGCCGAGAGCCGCGCGTTCCACGCCCGGCACGGCATCGCGACCGAGGCGTGGTCGCCGCTGGGCCAGGGCAAGGGTCTGCTGGACTCCCCCGCGCTGGTGGCGATCGCCCGCAAGTACGACCGCACCCCGGCGCAGGTCGTGCTGCGCTGGCACCTCCAGGCCGGCAACGTGGTGATCCCCAAGTCCGTGACGCCGTCGCGGATCCGGGAGAACATCGACGTCTTCGACTTCACGCTCGACGCCGACGACCTGGCGGCCGTCGCGGCCCTCGACGAGGGGCGCCGACTGGGCCCGGACCCGGCGACGTACGGCGTCTGCTGAACCTGCCCTTCGGGGCGACGGCGGCGCGGTCGCGTGTGCGGCCGCGCCGTTCTCCGTCTTTCAGGTGGTGAGCAGGCGGTTGAAGAACGACCGGTACTGACGCAGCGCCTTGCGCAGTTCCTCGGTGTCCACCTCCTCGCCCCGGTTCCACTGGCCCTCCAGGTCCTTCTTGTGGTCGGCGAAGGTCGAGGCCAGCTGCTGCATGACGTCCGCGACGAGCGCGTCCGCCTTGTGCACGGCCTCGCGCGGGTCGTCGACGAACTGCGTCTGGACGTCCTGCCAGCGTTCGCGGAAGCTCTGCTCGTCGTCCGGGGCCAGCAGCCTCGGCGCATCCTCCTCCTCCGCCTCCGCGTGTGCCGAGGCGGCGGTCGTGCCGGTGGCTCCTTCGGTCTGCTCCGCCGGCGCCGGCTCCGGCGCGGTGCTTTCGCCGGGGAAGGCCGGAACCCCGGTCTCCTCCTCCGGGGGCTGTGGCTGCGGCTGTGCCAGGTCCTCGGTGGACAGACCACTCTCGGTGGGTTCCGGCAGGTCCTCGCGTTGCATCTCTCCTCCCTTCACCTCTGCCCGTGGTCGGACAGCAACTCGTCGAAGAGCGCGCGGTAGTGCACCATGGCTCCGCGCAGCTGCTCGGTCGTCGCCTGGTGCTTCATGCTGAGCTGGTTGACTTCGTGGGCGGCGCGGTAGTGCTCGATGGTGCGGCCGTGCTCGACGGAGAGGTCCCTGATCCGTTGGTTCAGGTTCTCGGTCGGGTAGCCGCGCTCGCGCATCAGGGACGCGACCAGGAGGTCCGCGTCCTGCACGGCGTCCTCCGGACGGTCCACGAACTCGCTCTGCACGCGCTGCCAGTCCCGGGAGTAGCGCTCCCGGGCGTCGCCCGTCAGCGGCCTGATGTCCAGCTCGTCGTGGCGTTTCTCGCGCTCACTCAGCTCCCGCTCGGCGGCGAGCCGGCTGCCGGTGTCCTCCACGGTGCGTTCGTACTCCGGACCGAAACGCTCGCGCAGGCGACGGCGGCGCAACACGACGAAGGCTGCTGCGGCAACGACGGCGAGCACCACGATGGGAATGATGATCGCCAGGAGGGTCCCTGTTGACATCGGACCGACCCCCTCGTTGATGGCCGGTATGCCTCTCCAGCGTAGCCCCGCACGCACCGGAGCAGTGAGATGAAACGATTGTCATTGGCCTTGCCTCGCTAAGGTAGGGCCCCATGACCGAAGCCGTCCCCGAGCGCGGGCAGCCGCGCGAGCCTGCGCGTGAGGACGCGCCTGCCCGCGCCCGTGGCGCCGCGCCGTCCGCGATACCGCCGTCCGTCCTCGTCGCGGGCGGCGTTTCGCTGCTTCTGATCGCGGTGCTCGCCCTCCCCGTGCTCTCCCACCCCGGGTTCCGGGCGTGGCAGACCATCTGCGTGGCGCTCACCGTGCAGGCGCTGCCCTTCCTGCTGTTCGGCACCGTGATCTCGGGCGCCGTCAACGCCTTCGTACCCGCGCGGGTCTTCAGCCGGGCCCTGCCGCGCAACCCCGCGCTCGCGGTGCCCGTCGCGGGCGCGGCGGGCGTGGTGCTGCCCGGCTGCGAGTGCGCGTCCGTACCGGTCGCCGGGAGCCTGATCCGGCGCGGGGTGACCCCGGCCGCGGCGTTCGCGTTCCTGCTGTCCGCGCCCGCCGTCAACCCGATCGTGCTGGTCTCGACCGCCGTCGCCTTCCCCGGGCAGCCGCAGATGGTCGCCGCCCGGCTGGTCGCGTCCCTGGTGACGGCGGCCGCCATGGGATGGCTGTGGCTCAAGTGGGGCAAGGCGGAGTGGCTGAAGATGCCCGCGCGCCACACCGGGCACCGGGCCGGGCACAGCCGCTGGGAGGAGTTCCGCCTCGGCTTCCAGCACGACTTCCTGCACGCGGGAGGTTTCCTGGTGGTCGGGGCGATGGCCGCGGCCACCTTCAACGTCCTGGTGCCGCGCTCCGTGCTGGAGCTGTTCGCCGGATCACCGTGGCTGTCGGTGCTGTTCCTCGCGGCGCTCGCCATCGTGCTCGCCGTCTGCTCGGAGGCCGACGCCTTCGTCGCCGCCTCCCTCACGGGCTTCTCCCCCACCGCGCGGCTCACCTTCATGGTGGTGGGCCCCATGGTCGACGTGAAGCTCATCGCCCTCCAGGCCGGGACCTTCGGCCGCGGCTTCGCCGTGCGCTTCTCGGCCGCGACCGCCGTGGTGGCCGTGGCGTGCGCCTGCCTGACGGGGTGGTGGCTGCTGTGAGACGCCACATCCAGGCGGCCCTGCTGCTCCTCGCCGGGTCGGCCGTGCTGCACATCGCGCTGCTCACCCAGCTCTACCTGCGGTACGTGAAGGAGGGCCTGCGGCCGTACCTGATCGCCTCCGGCATGCTGCTGCTGGTCCTGGGCGTGGTCGGCGCCGTACGGGACGGGCTGCCGTTCGCGGCCCGGCGTACGGACGAGGAACCGGCGGAGGAGGTCCAGCCCGGCCATGACCATGGGCACGACCACCGGGGCGGGCCGCGCGTCGCCTGGCTGCTGTTCCCGCCGGTCCTCGCGCTGCTGCTGTACGCCCCGCCCGCCCTCGGCTCGTACACCGCGTCGCGCGAGACGGGCAACGTGATCGCCCCCGTATCGGAGTTCAACCCGCTGCCGGACGCGGACCCGGCGCCGCTCGCCCTGTCCGGGTTCATCGCGCGCGTACAGCAGGACCGCGAGGGCAGCCTCGCCGGGCGCACGGTGATGATGACGGGGTTCGTGACCCCGGTGCCCGGCGCCAAGGACGGCTCGTGGTACCTCAGCCGGCTCATCGTGAGCTGCTGCGCCGCCGACTCGCAGTCCCTGCGCATCCGGATCCACGGCGTCCCGGCCCCGCCCGCCGACACCTGGGTGACGGTGACGGGGACCTGGCATCCGGGCGGCACGCTGGGGACGGCCACGGCGGCGGTGGCGCTGGACGCGACGAGCGTGCGGCGGACACCGGAGCCGATCAGTCCGTACCAGGACACGCCGCCCGTGCCGTGACCGTCCCGCGACCGTGCCGCGGACGGTCAGCCCCGGCGTGCGGTGTGCACCGTGCGCGCGGTGAGCAGGAAGACGTCCGGCCGCTGGTGCAGGCCCTGCGGCTCCGCCGGGTCCAGCAGACGGTCGAGGGCCGCGCGGTCCTCGGGGCCCAGCCGTTCGCCGAGGGTGTGGCGGTGACGGGTGAAGTGGGCGAGGACGTACTCGCGTACGGCGTCGGGGACGGGCGCCGGGACGTCGTGGAGGAACGAGCGCGTGCCGCTCGGTGTGAGACCCGCTCCGGCCAGCAGCGCCCGCCAGTCGTCGGGCTCCTCCTTGGCGCCCGGCAGCGCCGCCCGCATCTCGGCGAACCAGTCGGCGTGCGCGGCCTCCATCCGGGCCTCCAGGCCCGGGCGCCCGATCCCCGTGTGCTGCGGCAGGTGCCGGCCCGCCAGGCCGCCCTCGGCGACCGCGAGGAGGCCGCCGGGGCGGAGCAGGGCCGCCAGCCCGGCGACGGCTGCGCGCTGGTCGCCCAGGTGGTGCAGGGAGCCGGCCGCCCAGACGAGGTCGGCCGGGCCGAGGGCGGCGATGTCGTCGGGGAGCTGCGCGTGGAGCGTGGTGACGCGGTTCAGGCCGAGGCCGGCCGCCCGGTCGCGGGCGCGCTCCAGCAGCTCGGGCGTGGCGTCGACGGCGACGACCTCGGCGTACGGGAACGCCTCGGCGAGCAGGCACGACAGCACGCCGGGGCCGCTGCCGACGTCGAGGACGCGGCGTACACCGGTGGCCGGGGCGAGCTCGCCGAGCCAGGCCGCGGCCTGCCGGTACAGCGGGGTCTGGAGCTCGGCGCCGCGCTCCAGCAGCGGCAGCATCTCGTTCCAGTCGATCTCGGTGTCGTGGTGGTGAGGGCTCATGGGCACAGCCTGCGGTGGGGGCGCCGCGGGGGCGAGCTTTGTTGCCGTTCCGGCAACGCGGCCCGCCGCCGCTCGGACCGCCACCGCTCGGCTCGTGACCCCTCGGCTCGTGGCCGCTCGGCTCAGTTGGCGGCGTGGGAGGGCGCGATGGCCTCGACCCGCGACGCCAGCTCGAAGTCGCGTTCGGTGATGGCGCCGCCCGCCGAGTGGGTGTTCATGGTGAGGCCGACCGTGTTGTAGCCGAGGGTGAGGTCGGAGTGGTGGTCCAGCTCGTCCTGGATCTGCGCGATGTGGACGACCATCGCGGTGGCGGCGAAGTGGGTGGGGAGGCGGTAGGTGCGGGCGATCCGGTCGCCCTCCTGCGACCAGCCGGGAAGCTCGCGCAGCCGGTCCTCGATCTCCTTCTGTGACAGCGGCTCAGTGGGCATGGCCGGCCCTCCGTTTCGTTTCGGTACGGACGCTGACGACGTGCCCGTGACGATACGTTCCGATGCCACCGGCCCGTGGTCAACACGTGGGTTACCGTCTGCGGTATGACAACTCTGGCTACCGGTACCGGAATAGGCCCGTTGCTGCGGGGCTGGCGTGAGCGGAGGCGGTTGAGCCAGCTGGAGCTGGCGCTGCGCGCGGACTCGTCGGCCCGTCACATCTCGTTCATCGAGACGGGGCGCTCGCGGCCCAGCGAGGAGATGGTCCTGCGCCTCGCCGACCATCTGGAGGTACCGGTCCGGGAGCGCAACGCGCTGCTCCTGGCCGCCGGTTACGCCCCCCGGTACGCCGAGACGCCACTGGACGACCCGTCCCTCGGCGCCCTGCGCGAGGGCATCGAGCGGCTGCTCGCCGGGTACGACCCGTACCCGGCGGTCGTCGTGGACGGCTCGTACACGGTGGTGGCGGCCAACCGCGGTATCGCGATGCTGCTGGAAGGGGTTCCGGAGCACCTGCTGGCACCGCCGATGAACGCCATGCGCATCACCCTGCACCCGCAGGGCCTGGCACCGAGGATCCGCAACCTGCGGGAGTGGCGCGGGCACCTGCTGGCGCAGATGGAGCGCCAGATCGCGCTGGCCCGCTCCGAGCCACTGCGGCTGCTGTACGAGGAGGTCGCGGCGTACCCGCTGCCGGAGACGGGCGGCGACCCGGGGGACCGCGAGGACCCGACCCCGTACCCGTACTTCGCGCTGCCCCTGCGCATCGAGCACGACGGGCGGGTGCTGTCCTTCGTGTCGTCGATCTCGACGTTCAACACGCCGATGGACGTGACGGTCGCCGAGCTGGCCATCGAGACGTTCCTCCCGGCCGACCCGGCGACGGTCGCGTACCTCCAAACTCTCTAGCGGCCCGCCATCGCCCGCAGGGCGGACCACTGCAGGGCGGCGAACCCGGCCACGGTGGCCGCCTGCATCGGGATCCACAGGGCCCCGGCGGTGCTGGGCGACAGCCAGACGACGAGCGCGACGACGCTGAGCACCGCCCACAGCACATTGGCGTCGACGACCAGCTTGACGGCCGTGGCGGACGGCTCCGGCCGGGAGGCCAGGTAGCCGACGGCGGCGGCGAACGCGGTGAGGAACAGACCGAGTTCGAGCAGGAGCACCGCGTCGACGCCCAGGAGCCGGCCGAGGGGCCCGGAGGCGAGGGCGTACGCCAGCCCGTTGGCCCCGGTGACGACGGCGTCGAGCGCGAGGAAGCGGCGCAGCATGGTCTGCGGCTCGGTGGTGCGGGAGATGCCGGCGAGCAGGGCCTGGGACATGGCGGGCCTCCATCGAGGTCGGGGTCGGCGTCGGCGTCGGGGCCGTACCGAAGGGACTGGCGCCGGGTCCCGGCCGCAGTGCGGCGGCCGGGCCCCGGTGACCCCAACGATGCCGCGCGGGGTGGGTGGGGGTCGATTACCGCCGAGGTAATGCGGCCCGGCCCCGGGCTGGGCAGGGTCAGCGGCGGCGGCCGCCGTGCAGCTCCAGCCGCTCCCCCGGGAAGCGCCCGCGGAAGCCGCGGTCGTGGGAGACCGCGACCACCGCTCCCGGGTACGCGGCGAGCGCCGCCTCCAGGTCCTCGATCAGGTCGAGCGCGATGTGGTTGGTCGGCTCGTCGAGGACGAGGAGGTCCGCGGGCCGGGTCACCAGCCTCGCGATCTGGAGCCGCCGCTGCTGGCCCGCGGAGAGGGCCGTCACCGGCACGTGCAGGTCCTCCTCGCGGAACAGGCCCAGTGCCAGCAGTTGGTCGGCGGAGTCCTCCGGCAGGCCGGGCCGGCCGGCCGCGAAGGCGGCGAGGAGCGGGAGCCGCGTGGAGCGCGCGGGCAGTTCCTGCGCCAGGTATCCGATGCGCGCGGGGCGGCGTACCGCGCCCGCGTCCGGTTCCAGGTCGCCCGCGAGGACGCGCAGCAGCGTCGTCTTGCCGGCGCCGTTCTCGCCGGTGACCAGCAGCCGCTGACCGGGGGCGATCGCCAGCCGGTCCTCCAGGCGCAGCCGCTCGCCGACGGTGACGCCGTCGAGCTCGGCGAGCGGGCCCTCGGCCGTCGGCTCGGTTGCGGCCAGGGCCGCGGTGAACCGGAGCGGTTCGGGTGGTGCCGGCACGGGGTTGCGGCGCAGGTGGGCGAGGTGTTCCCGGACCGCGCGCACCTGCCCGCCGAGCTTCGCCTCGTGCGAGCGGCGGTGCTTGCCGAAGCCCTGCCGCGGATCCTTGCCGGTGGTGGCGAGCCGCTTCCCGGCGGCCTCCAGCAGCTCCTCCGTACGGGCCACCTCATCGAGCCACTGCGCGTAATCCTGCGCCGCGCGGCGCCGGGCGGCGGCCTTCGCGGCGCGGTAGCCGGCCCAGCCGTCGCCGTACCGGCGCACCGTGCGCGCGTCCCGGTCCACCTCGAGGATCGTGGTGGCGACGCGCTCCAGGAAGCCGCGGTCGTGGGTGACCGCGACGACGGTGCCGCGGTGGGCGCGCAGGTGTTCCTCGAGCCAGCGCACGGCCGCCGCGTCGAGGTGGTTCGTCGGCTCGTCGAGCAGCAGCAGCTCGGGCCCGGCGGCCAGGGCGCAGGCGAGGGCGAGGCGCGACTGCTCACCACCGGAGAGCGAGCCGAGCACGCGGTCGCGGGTGATCCCGGCGAGCCCGAGCCCGTGCAGGGCGGCGTCGACGCGGGCGTCCGCCTCGTAGCCGCCGCGTTCCTGGTACGCGGTCAGCAGCTCGCCGTACGCGGCGAGTTCGCCGTCCGAGGCCTCACCGAGACGCTCCTCCGCCGTACGCAGCCGGTGCTCCATGTCACGCAGGTCGGCGAGGGCCAGGTCGACGGCGTCCTGGACGGTGCGGTCGGGGTCGAGGTCGATGGTCTGGGCGAGGTGGGCGACACCGCCGGGAAAGCTCACGGTGATCTCCCCGGCGTCCGGCGCCTCGGCCGCGGCGAGCAGCCGCAGCAGGGTGGACTTCCCGGAGCCGTTCTCACCGATGACGGCGGCCTTCTCGCCCGGGCGGACGGTGAAGGAGACCTGGTCGAGGACGGTCCGGGTGCCGTAGGTCTTGGTGACGTCCTTGACGGACAGCTGTGCCACGGCAGCGGGTGCGGGCGTGGCGGTATGGGCGCGTGCGCGCATGGTGACTTCCTGTGGGCGTGCGAAGGGTCTACGGGCGCGAAGACGGCGACGGTGGCGTCGGCCGTGCCCGGACTCACAGGAAGAAGAAGAGTGCCATGCCTCCACCATAACAAGACGATTCGTCTCGTCTCAACTTATTGCCGAACCGCGTCTCCCCAGCGCCTGCCCTCCGCCTCCCCAGCGCGTCGCGGCGGTTCAGCCCGCGATCAGCTCCCCGATCCGGCGCTCCGTCCAGTGGCCCGCCACGCCCGGGCAGGAGGCGAGGTAGGCGGTGACGGTGTCCGCGTCCCAGGCGCCCGTCGCCAGGAGGCCGGCGGCGATGTGGCGGAGGTAGTCGGCGGCGGGCGCGTTCCAGGGGACGTCGCGCATGCGCCACGGGGCCGTGAACGTGAGGAGCGGGTGGCCGTCGAGCATCCCCGCGCAGACCAGCGTCTCGTAGCGGCCGTCGCCCAGGACCACCCGGCCGTCGCGCAGCACCCCGGTCAGGTCGAGGTCGGTGTCCGGGCCCGGCTCGCGGTACATCTCCTGGGCGGCGATGTCCGAGAACTGCTGGGCCGTCACCAGGTGCGCCCGGGCCAGGACGCACCCCCCGGCGTCGGGGTCGTAGAAGGCCCGGCCGCCGGTCCACACGGGCGACTCGGTGGCGAAGTAGAGCGCGCCCGCCAGCTCCACGGGCACGGAGGCGGCCGGGAGGCGGCGGTCACGGCAACCGGGGTAGCGGCGGTTCGCGTCCGGCGGGGCGCCGCCCAGGATGTAGTGGGCCAGCCGGTCGACGTGCGTGTTGGATCCGTAGGACGTGTACCAGACCTGCGTCGTCATCCGGCGACGGTAGCGGCGTGGCGCGTGAAGTTCTGCTGTTGGCCCGCTTAAGAAAAGCTCGATGGACGCGCGGGCCCGGTGTGGGCAGATTGGTGCGCGTTCACGATCTCCAGCCGTACCCCACCCGTACCCCCACCCGGGAGCTGCGCCGATGAAGGCACTTGTCAAGCAGAAGGCCGAGCCGGGCCTCTGGCTCATGGACGTGCCGGAGCCCGAGACCGGGCCCGGCGACGTACTGATCCGGGTGCTGCGGACCGGCATCTGCGGTACCGACCTGCACATCCGGTCCTGGGACGGCTGGGCACGGCAGGCGGTGAACACGCCGCTGGTGCTGGGGCACGAGTTCGTCGGGGAGGTCGCGGCCGTCGGCGCCGACGTGAGCGACATCGCGGTCGGCGACCTGGTCAGCGGCGAGGGGCACCTGGTGTGCGGCAAGTGCCGCAACTGCCTGGCGGGGCGGCGGCACCTGTGCCGGGCCACCATCGGGCTGGGCGTCGGGCGGGACGGGGCGTTCGCCGAGTACGTCGCGCTGCCGGCGTCCAACGTGTGGGTGCACCGCACCAAGGTGGACCTGGACGTGGCGGCGATCTTCGACCCGTTCGGGAACGCCGTGCACACGGCGCTGTCCTTCCCGCTCGTCGGCGAGGACGTCCTGATCACGGGCGCCGGCCCCATCGGTGTCATGGCGGCGGCGGTCGCCCGGCACGCGGGGGCGCGCAACGTGGTGATCACCGATGTGAGCGAGCCCCGGCTGGAACTCGCCCGCAAGGTGGGCGCGACGCTCGCCGTCAACGTCGCCGAGACGACCATCGGCGAGGCGCAGCGGCAGCTCGGGCTGCGCGAGGGCTTCGACATCGGCCTGGAGATGTCCGGGCGGCCCGAGGCCATGCGGGACATGGTCGCCAACATGACGCACGGCGGCCGGATCGCGATGCTCGGCCTGCCCGCCGAGGAGTTCGCCGTCGACTGGTCGAAGATCGTCACCTCGATGATCACGGTCAAGGGAATCTACGGCCGGGAGATGTTCGAGACCTGGTACGCCATGACCGTCCTGCTCGAAGGCGGCCTCGATCTCGGCCCCGTGATCACCGGCAGCTACTCCTACCAGGACTTCGACGCGGCCTTCGACGAGGCCGCCACCGCCCGCAGCGGCAAGATCATCCTCGACTGGACTGTTTAGTTTTGTGGCTCGGTTCGCTCGCCGGGCTTTGAGAGCAGGGAGCACCCCTCATGTACGACTCCGTCCGCGACGAGTTGCGCGCCACCCTCGACGAGATCCGCGACGCCGGTCTCTTCAAGCCCGAGCGCGTCATCGCCACCCCCCAGAGCGCCACCGTCTCCGTGGCCTCCGGTGAGGTCCTGAACTTCTGCGCCAACAACTACCTGGGCCTCGCCGACCACCCCGAGGTCGTCGCCGCCGCCAAGGAGGCGCTGGACCGCTGGGGCTACGGCATGGCGTCCGTGCGCTTCATCTGCGGCACGCAGGACGTCCACAAGGAACTGGAGCGGCGGCTGTCGGCGTTCCTGGGCCAGGAGGACACGATCCTGTACTCCTCCTGCTTCGACGCCAACGGCGGCGTCTTCGAAACGCTCCTCGGCCCCGAGGACGCGGTCATCTCCGACGCCCTCAACCACGCCTCCATCATCGACGGCATCCGGCTGTCCAAGGCCCGCCGCCACCGGTACGCCAACCGCGACCTGGCCGACCTGGAGCAGCAGCTGAAGGACACCCAGGACGCGCGGCGCCGGCTCATCGTCACCGACGGCGTCTTCTCGATGGACGGCTACGTGGCGCCGCTGCGGGAGATCTGCGACCTCGCCGACCGGTACGACGCGATGGTCATGGTCGACGACTCGCACGCCGTCGGGTTCGTCGGCCCCGAGGGGCGCGGCACCCCCGAGCTGCACGGCGTGATGGACCGCGTCGACATCATCACCGGCACGCTCGGCAAGGCCCTGGGCGGCGCGTCCGGCGGTTACGTCGCGGCGCGCGCCGAGATCGTCGCGCTGCTGCGCCAGCGCTCGCGCCCGTACCTCTTCTCCAACTCCCTCGCCCCGGTGATCGCGGCCGCGTCGCTGAAGGTCCTGGACCTGCTGGAGTCCGCCGGCGACCTGCGGGAGCGGCTGGACGCCAACACCAAGCTGTTCCGTACGCGCATGGCGGAGGAGGGCTTCGAGATCCTGCCCGGCGACCACCCGATCGCCCCCGTGATGATCGGGGACGCGGCCGAGGCGGCGCGCATGGCCGAGCTGCTGCTGGAGCGGGGCGTGTACGTGATCGGCTTCTCGTACCCCGTGGTGCCGATGGGGCAGGCGCGCATCCGGGTGCAGCTGTCGGCGGCGCACTCCACGGAGGACGTGGAGCGGGCGGTGGCCGCGTTCACCGACGCACGCGCGACAATGGCGGGGTGATCGACCCCCGGCGGCTGCGCATCCTGCGGGCCGCGGCGGACCACCGTACGGTGACCGCCGCGGCGGCGGCGCTGTACCTGACCCCGTCCGCCGTCTCGCAGCAGCTCGCCGCGCTGGAGCAGGAGACCGGGCACACGCTGCTCACTCGGAGCGGCAAGGGCGTACGGCTCACGGCGGCCGGCGAGATCCTGCTGGAACACGCCAACGAGGTGCTCGCACAGCTGGAGCGGGCGGAGGCGGAGCTCGCGGCGTACGCGGGCGGCGCGGCCGGCGAGGTGACGGTGGCCGCCTTCGCGACCGGGATCGCCGAGGTGCTGGCCCCGGCGATCGGGCGGCTGGCCGAGACGCACCCCGGCATCCGGGTGCGGGTGCGGGACGCGGAGGGCGACGAGTCGCTGCCGCTGGTCCTGGACGGCGAGGCGGACGTGGCGCTCGCGGTGGAGTACCGGGGCGCGCCGCGGGAGGGCGACCGGCGCCTCGCGCGGGTGGCGCTGTACGCGGAGCCGTTCGACGCGGTGCTGCACGCCGGTCATCCGCTGGCGCAGGGGCCCGAGGTGGCGCTCGCCGCGCTGGCGGACGCCGACTGGATCGGCCCGTACCCCGGCAACCCCTGCCACGACATGGTGCTCCTCGCCTGCGAGCTGGCGGGCTTCGACCCGCGGCTGGTGCACTCCTCCGACGACTTCCGCGCGGTGGTGGCCC
Source organism: Streptomyces sp. NPDC030862 (assembly GCF_055571835.1). NCBI lineage: Bacteria > Bacillati > Actinomycetota > Actinomycetes > Kitasatosporales > Streptomycetaceae > Streptomyces > Streptomyces sp. NPDC030862. Next base: position 809,952 of record NZ_JBVIEN010000001.1, read on the forward strand.
TCGCGGGCGCGGGCGCGGGCGTGGCCCTGGTCCCGCGCTCGGCGCTGCGGGGCATGGAGCTCAAGGACGTGGTGGTCCGCCCGGTGGCGGGTCCGGCGGCGTTCCGCCGGGTCTTCGCCGCGGTACGGCGGGGGGCGGAGGGCCACCCGCTGATCCGGCCGGTGCTGGGAGCGCTGGCGGACGCGGCGGAAGGGCTGTCCGCGGCGGACGTAAACGGCGTGGCGTAAACGGCGTGGCCCGTTCCCGGCGGTACGCCGGGAACGGGCCACCCCCCGTCCCGCTAGCGGTCGGGGCCGTCGATCAGCCGGCCCAGGCCTCCACGCGGGTGTTCTTCGAGCCCTCGAGGATGAGCTTCACCGTCTCGCCGCGCTTGTAGGCGACGGTCGCGTAGTGCTTCTTGCCGTTGCAGCGGTGCTTCTTCGTGGTGGACTTGCCGGTGTCCAGGACCAGCACCTTCAGCTTGGCGTTGCCGCCGCCCCAGCAGGTGAAGACGCCGCGCGCCATGCTGGAGCCGCCCGGCAACTTGTAGCCCTGGGAGACCCACTTCTTGTTGTGGCTCTTGAGGTAGTCACCGCTGATGTTGGCGTTCCACAGGTTCTTCCAGCCCGCCTTGGTGACGACGGGGCCCGGGGCCGCCTCCGCCGCGACGGGGGCCGGGGCGGTGGGCGTCGCGGCGATGGCCGGGGCGGCGCCCATGGCCAGGCCGCCACCGAGCATCACGGTCGCCGTGGACAGGGCGAGGCTCCTGCGCAGGTTCATGGTCGTGCTTCCCTCCGTTGGTGGGCCGGGGGCGGTGCCGCCCGGCGGTTGCGAGAACGACTTTTCCGCGTCAATTCGGGCCGGGCCAGAGCCGGCCGGAAGGATGGGGCGGCGTGGGACGTCCCACGTTGCGACCTGCTGGGACGCGCCGTCCCACGCGGCGTCGGCGGGACGCCGCCGCTGTCCGGAACGCACCGGGGGACGCGGGGGACGGGAACTCTTGGCCTTCCCTGGATGTCACCGCGTGGTGGAGATAGGGGGAACAGCACATGGCTCGATGGAAGGAACTGCCGCCCGGCCTCGGGGAGCGCGAGCGGCAACTGCTCGTCCAGCTGCGCCGCTTGAAGGACCACAGCGGGCTCAGCCTCGCCGCGCTCGCGGGCCGGACCGGTTACAGCCGCTCCTCCTGGGAGCGGTACCTCAACGGGAAGAAGCCCGTGCCGCGCCAGGCCGTCGAGGAGCTGGCCCGGGTGTGCGGGGCCGATCCGACACGGCTGGTCGTGCTGCACGAGGTGGCGCTCGGCGACCGGGAGGCGCCGTCATCCGAGGGACGCGAGGCGGACGACACCGGGGGCACGGCGAGCGCCCCCGCCGCGGTGGACCGGCCGGGCGGGGCAGCGGAGCACGGCACGCCGGAGGGCGTTTCGGACGCGCGCGACGCCGGCCTGCCGGAGGGCCGGGCCGGCCACGGGGCCGCCGGCGGGGAGACCGCCGACCGGAAGGTCACCGACGGGGAGGTCTCCGACGGGGAGGCGGCCGTTACGGAGGACCGGGACCTCGGCCGGTCCGGGCGGCGGGCGGCGCGCGTGATGCCGCTGGGGAGCGGGCTCGTCGTGGTCGCGCTCGTCGCGGCCGCCGCCTTCGTCGCCGGTCTGCTGACCGCCAGCGCGTGGCGGGAGACCGGGCCCGCCATGGAGGGCGCGTCCGCGTCGGCGTCCGGGTACCGCCGGGGGCAGACGTACGACTGCGAGATCCGGCGCGAGAAGGGCGAGCTCCGGGCGGGGCACAGCACCACGCGCGAGATGCTGCTGGACATCAACAGCACGGGCTTCGACGTGGTGGAGACCCAGTGCCTGCTGCGGGAGCACGGCGTCGACCCGCAGGCGACGGACGGCCTGTACGACGAGCGGACCAAGGAGGCCGTCAAGCGGTTCCAGAAGGAACGCGGGCTCGTCGTCGACGGCATCGTCGGCCCCGACACCTGGAGGGAGTTGCGGCGGTGAGCGCGGGCACCGGGATCGCCACCGAATGCAGCCGGCTCGCCGCCGCGCTGCGCGAGATGCGGGAGGCCACCGGCCTGAGCCTCGCCGCACTCGCCGCCCGTACGCCGTACAGCAAGTCCTCCTGGGAGCGGTACCTCAACGGCAAGGCGCCGGTGCCGCGCCAGGCCGTGGAGGCGCTGTGCGCGATGGTCGGGGAGCCGCCCGGTCGGGTGCTGGCGCTGTGGGAGCTGGCCGACGCCGCCTGGAGCGGCCGCGCCGCGCCACCCGAGCCGGCCGGGTCAGCCGGGTCGGCCGGGTCGGCCCGCCGCGGAGCGGGCCCGGGGCAGGGCGGCCCGACGGCGCCCCGGGGCGCCGGGGAGGTACGGCTCCGCCGGTCGCCCCGGCGCCCGCGGCGGTGGGCCGCCCTGGCGGCGGGAGCCGTGGTGACGGGCATCGCCCTCGGCCTCGGCGGCCTGAGCGGCCCGGGGCCACTGGTCCTGCCCCGCGGGGACGGCACCCCGACGTCGCCCGAGCCGAGCCCCCTGGAGTCCGGCATCCGCAACCCCGGCTGCGCCGGGGTGTCCTGCGAGGGCGAGGACCCGAAGGACATGGGGTGCGGCGGCACCGGGATGGTGTCCACCGTCGCGGCCCGTACCGCCTCGGACGGGCAGCGCCTGGAGCTGCGGCGGGGCGAGGACTGCCGTGCGGTGTGGGTACGGGCCACCGGGCTCCGGGCGGGCGACGGCGTGGAGCTGACGATGCCGGGCGGCCGGACCCAGCGGATCGTCGCGCCCGGGGGCCGGGCCGTCGAGGGGTACGTCGCCACCCCGATGGCGGCGGCCGACGCGCCCGGGACGGCCGGCGCTCAGGTCTGCCTCCTGCCCGCGCGCGGTGACCGGGAGTGCTTCGGCTGAGGCGGCCGCCGTGGGGCGCCGCGCGCTGTGACGCCTCGCGCCGGGGCGCGGTCAGCGGCGCGCGGCGCGCTCCTTGCGGGCCGACATCCACGCGTACACCGGCACGCCCGCGAAGAGGAACAGCACGCCCTGGTAGACGGCCGCGTAGCCGGAGCCGGCGACCAGCCACAGGGAGAAGCCGAAGGCGAGGGCGGCGAGGAGCGCGTCGCGGACGAGGCGGCCGCGGTGGACGCGGTCGGTCTGTCCGGAGGCGAGGAAGTGGATCTGCGCGGCCGTGGACAGCAGGTAGGGGACGGTCGCGGTGAAGGTGGTGACGAGGACCAGGACCTCGAAGACGCCGTCGGAGCCGGCCGTGTAGTTGTACACGGTCAGCAGCGAGGCGAGGACGACGGTGACGAGGACGCCGACGGTCGGCACGCCGCGCTTCTTGCGGGCGAAGGCCTTCGGGAAGAGCCCGTCCCGGGCGGCGGCGTACGGCGTCTGGGCGCTGAGCAGCGTCCAGCCGTTCAGCGCGCCGACCATCGAGACCAGTGCCATGCACGCCACGGCGGTGCCGCCCCAGGAGCCGCCGAACATGGTGTTGACGGCGTCGGAGAAGGGGGCGTCGGAGGCGACGAGCTTGTCGTGGGCGACGGTGCCGAAGACGGAGAGGGTGCCGAGCAGGTAGAGCGCGGCGGCGCCGAGCGTGCCGAGGATGGTGGCGCGACCGACGTTGCGCTCGGGGTCGCGGACCTCACCGGCGCTGACGGCGGCCGACTCGACGCCGAGGTAGCTGAAGAGCAGGATCGCGGCGGAGGCGGAGATCGCGCCGAGGGCGCCGGAGTCGCTGCCCTGGAAGGGGCCGAGGTTGCCGGAGTCGAAGAAGAACAGCCCGCCGACGGCGACGAGGAGCAGCGGCACGAACTTCAGCACGGTGGCGGTGAGCTGGACGGCGCCGACGTACCGCGTCCCGGCCAGGTTGGCGAGGGCGGGCAGCCACTGGAGGCAGAGGGCCGCCGCGATGGTCGCGGCCGTGGAGTGGTGGACGGGGATCAGGACGTCGAGGTAGCCGACGGCGGCGACGGCGAGTGCCGCGTTGGAGACCCAGGTGGTGATCCAGTACGACCAGGCGGCGAGGAACCCGGCGAAGTCGCCGAAGGCCTCGCGGGCGTAGACGTAGGGGCCGCCGGTGTGCGGGTGGCGCCGGGCGAGGCGGCCGAAGACGAGCGCGAGGGCGATCGCGCCGACGGTGAGGACGGCGAAGGCGACCAGGCTGATGGTGCCGTACGGGGCGACGGACGCGGGGAGGAGGAAGATCCCGCCGCCGATGATGTTGCCCATGACCAGGGCGGTGGCGATCGGGAGACCGAAGCGCCGGGCGTGCTTGTTCTCCTGCGTGCCCGGCTGGTGGTCGGGGTGGTGCTGGTCGCGAGGGTGCTGGGGTGGGGTGAGGACCGTGGCCATGGGGGGTGCGGTGCGCCTTTCTCCGTATAAACCTCAGATATGGTCGAGGAGGGAGGGCGTCGCTCCAAATCACCCGTTTTTGTCCGGCGCGAGACCATCCGGAACCGGAAAAACTTCTTCCACTTGTGGCTGTGGCGGCGATTCCTGCACGGCCCGTACGGTCTCCCCGAGCCCCTGCGACTCGCGCAGCCAGCGGCGCAGCACCCGGTGCACCTGCTCCGCGCCCACCAGATCGCCGCCCCCCTCCACCGGCGCCGACAGGGTCAGCGGGGACAGCAGGAACGGCCGCCCCTGCTCACCGCCGAGCCCGCCGTGGGAGCCGATCTGCTCCTCGAAGGCGTGCACCTCACCCGTCGACGGCTCGTACATCGAGTTGACCATGATGTCCGCGGCGTGCGCGAACGAGTCCGTACGCCGGACGGCGTCGGCCGCACCGGGGCCGAAGACGGCGAGCGGGCCGGCGTCGCCGTCGGCGAGTTCGTCGACCGGCACCTCGCGGCCGTCCGGGCCGATCACCACCGAGCCGTGCTCCTCGCTGCGCACCAGCACGAAGCCGATGCCGGGGTGGCGGGCCAGGGTGGGCAGCAGAGCGGGGTGGCGGCGGTCGATCTCCTCGCGCGACAGGCGGTAGGGCACGTCCGGGAAGGAGATGAGCCCGAGGTTCCCGGAGGCGAGCACCACCGGGTCCGAGCCGCGCGGCGGACGGACCTCGGCCGGCTCCTCCACCGGGCGGTGCAGGGCGCTGCGCAGCGCGCCGCGCGCCTCCGCGCCGGTCTGCGTGCGCCGGGCGCGGCGCGGGACGGGCAGCCCGCACGCGACGCGGACCAGGTCCTTCAGCGTCAGCCCGTACCGGCTCCGGAAGGTCTCGCCGGGGCTCTGGCCGTGGTCGGAGAGGAGCACGATCCGGTACGGGCGCGGCGCGTGCTCGGCGACCTCGGCGATGAGCGCGAGGGACCGGTCCAGCCGCTGGAGCACCTTGGCGGCGTCGCGGCTGTACGGCCCCGAGTGGTGGGCGACCTCGTCGTAGGCGACGAGGTCGGCGTAGACGGCGGGGCGGCCGGCGAGCACGTCGCCCATGACCGCCGCGACGACGACGTCCCGTTCGACGACGGTGGCGAAGGCGCGGATGAAGGGGTAGAGCCCGCCGCGGCGGACCCGCGGTGTCTCGCGGCGGAGGCGGGCCCGGGTGGACTGGCCGATCTCGCGCGCCACCTCGGCGACGAAGGAGACGGCGGTGCGGACGGCGTTGGCCGGGTCGCTGAAGTAGGCGAAGTAGCCCGCCCTGGAGCGGTTTCCGCGACCCCGGCGCGCCGTGACCGAGAGGACCAGGGCGAGTTGGCCGGCGCCTCCGCTGAAGAGGTTGCCGCGGCTCGCGCCGCCCCCGGCCAGCAGCCCGGGGTCACCGGTGCGCGCGACGGCGCGGCGCTGGAGTTCGGCGGCGCTGGCGGGCCGGTTGCTCACCATCAGCTGGCCGGTGTCCTTCTCGTACCAGCGGAAGGCGGGGACGTCGTGGTTGGAGCCGTGCAGCAGGGCGAGCTGGCTGGCGCCCGTCTGGCTGGACCAGTCGGTGCGCCACGGGGTGAGGCGGTGGCCGGCGCCCGGGCCGTGGAGCCAGGACGCCACGGTCGGCATCAGGCCGTCCTCGGTCGCGCGCAGCAGGAGGTCGTGGCCGACGCCGTCCAGCTGCAGGAAGACCACGCCCGGCACGGACGCGTCGGGCCCGCGTGCGGAGCGGGGGCGGCGCCGGTCGGTGAGCCGGTAGAGCCTGCGGCGGTAGGCGTCGTCGTCGCGTACGGCGACGGCGGTGGAGGTCGCGGAGGCGACGGCGGACATCACGGCGGCCACCACGACGGCGTTCTCCGGGTCGGCCTGGCCGCGGCCGTCGGGGATCAGCCGGAGCGCGACGAGCAGCAGGGAGCCGTTGAGGAAGAAGACGAGCAGCCCGAGGACGAGGGCCGGGACGAGCAGCAGGGCGCGTACGACCAGGGGCCACACGAGCGCGCTCAGCAGACCGAAGACCCCGGCGCCCCAGGCGGCGGTGACGGCGGTCCGGGTGATGGTGTCGCCGTCGTCGGACTGCAGCCGGAAGTCGGGGAGCAGCGCGGCGAGCGCCAGCATGGTGAGGCTCGACACCGCCCAGACCGCGACCACCCGCAGCACGGCGCTGCCGGTCCTCCGCCATCGCCTCTCCGCCACGCCGCCAGCCTTCCGCCGAGCCTGGCTCCAGCGTGGCACACGGAACGTCAACGCCGTCCGTCGAACGAGGTCAGCGGCCGTCGTAGCCGGCGGTCGGCATGGAGAGCCTGCGGTGCACGTGGGCCTTCATGGCCGCGTCGTACGCCGGCTCGTCGAGCCCGGCCGTCTCCAGGCGTACGCCCCGGCGTTCGCACTCCGCGGAGAAGGCCCGCGCCGAGGTGACGGCCCGCTCCAGCACCCGCTCGTTGGGGGCGACGAACAGGTCCACGGCGCCCGCCTCGATGTCCGCCCACAGCATCCGGTGGTCGGGGCGCAGCCCGTAGAGCAGCAGCTGCCGGCTGACGACATAGCCCTTGTCGGCGGCCCAGCGCTCGCACATCGCGTGCTGGCTGCGGGTATCGACCAGGAACGGGTCGCGCTCGAGCTCCTCGAGCGGCGTCAGGCTGGCGATCGCCGCCACGCGTACGTCCTCCATGGGCCGACCCTACTCCGATCGGCTCCGCGTGAGGAGGCGCGGAACTACGCTCTAGGGAGCGTAGTTCCGCTGAGCGGGCACGGGCGACGAGGAGGGTGGCGGGCCGGTGGAGGTCACCTGGTGGGGTCATGCCACCTGCACGGTCGAGGACTCCGGAGTGCGGGTGCTCACCGATCCCCTCTTCGCGCGCCGGCTGGCCCATCTGCGCCGGCGGCGGGGCGCGTTGCCGCCGCCCGAGGCCGCGCGCGCCGACGCGGTGGTGGTCTCGCATCTGCACGGCGACCACCTGCACCTGCCGTCGCTGGCCCGGCTCGCGCCCGGCACCTCGCTGATCGTGCCGCGCGGCGCGACCCGCTCCGTGCCGGGGCTGCGCAGGCTGGACGGGCTGCGGATCACCGAGGTGGGCCCCGGTGACGAGGTGGCGGTGGAGCACCTGGTCGTACGGGCGGTGCCGGCGCTGCACGACGGGCGGCGGCTGCCGGTGGGGCCGCACCGCTCCCCCGCGCTGGGGTACGTGGTGACCGGTGAGGCGCGCACGTACTTCGCCGGGGACACCGGGCTGTTCGACGGGATGGCGGACGCGGTGGGCGAGGTGGACGTGGCGCTGCTGCCGGTCGGCGGCTGGGGGCCCTACCTGGGCCACGGGCACCTGGACGCGCGACGGGCCGCGCAGGCGCTCGCCGCGCTGGGGCCGCGCGCGGCGGTGCCGGTGCACTACGGCACGTACTGGCCGATCGGGATGGACGCGGTCCGGCCGCACGAGTTCCACGCGCCGGGCGACGAGTTCGTACGGCACGCGGCGCGGCTCGCACCGCGGGTGGCGGTGCACCGGCTGGGGCACGGTGAGCGCGTACGGCCGGAGGTCCGGCCATGATCGCCGTGCTGGGTGCCGAGTGGGCGGCCGAGTGGGGGCCGGGGCTGGCGGCGGGGCTGCCGCCGGAGCCGACGCAGCAGGCGATCGGCTATCCGTCGCTGTTCCTGCTGGTGGCGCTGGGGGCGCTGGTCCCGGTGGTGCCGACGGGGGCGCTCGTCAGTTCGGCGACCGTGGTGGCGATCCACCAGACGGCGCCGTTCTCGCTGGCGGCGGTGTTCGCGCTGGCGGCCGGCGCGGCGTTCGCCGGGGACGTGGCGCTGTACTGGCTGGGCCAGCGGGGTGTGCGTTCGAAGAACGGCTCGCGCCTGCTGGAGGCGTTGCGCGACCGGGCGGCGCCGGACCGGCTCGAACAGGCCAGGGCCAAGCTGCGTACCCACGGGGTGTCGGTGCTGGTGCTGTCCCGGCTGCTGCCCGCGGGCCGGATCCCGGTGATGCTGGCGTGCCTGCTCTCCGGGATGCGGCTGGGAGGGTTCGTGCGCGGCGACATCCCGGCGTGCCTGGCGTGGGCGGCGACCTACCAGCTGATCGGCGTGCTGGGCGGCTCGCTGTTCGCCCGCCCCTGGGAGGGCGTGGCGGCGGCGGTGGGCCTGGCGCTCCTGATCAGCGCGGTGCCGGGGATCTGGCGGCGGCTACGGCGCCACAACCCGTGACCCACCGACCGGCAGGTCCCAGAGGCGGTCGCGGGGCAGGCCGGCGGCGGCCCAGGCGGCGTGCAGGCGGGTGAGGGGTTCCAGGACCGGCTCGGAGGAGAGGACGAAGGTGGCCCAGTGCATGGGCGCCATCACCCGGGCCCCGAGGTCCTGGAAGGCCTGGACCGCCTCCTCCGGGTCGGTGTGGACGTCGCGGAGCCACCAGCGCGGGGCGTAGGCGCCGATGGGGAGGAGCGCCAGGTCGATGCCGGGGTGGCGGCGGCCGATCTCCGCGAACCAGTGGCCGTAACCGGTGTCGCCCGCGAAGTAGACGCGCCGGCCGGTGGGGTCGGTCAGCACCCAGCCGCCCCACAGGGAGCGGCAGGTGTCGGTGAGGGTGCGCTTGGACCAGTGGTGGGACGGTACGAAGTCGAAGCGGACCCCGCCCAGTTCGGCCGCCTCCCACCAGTCGAGCTCGGTGACGCGGGTGAAGCGGCGGCGGCGGAACCAGCGGCCGAGCCCCGCGGGGACGAAGACCGGTGTGTCGCGCGGCAGGCGCTTGAGGGTGGGGGCGTCGAGGTGGTCGTAGTGGTTGTGGCTGATGACGACGGCGTCGACGGGCGGCAGGTCCTCCCAGCGCACGCCGACGGGGGTGATGCGGGCGGGGGTGCCGAGGATGCGGCGGGACCAGACGGGGTCGGTGAGCACGGTGAGGCCGCCGAGGCGGACGATCCAGCTGGCGTGGCCGGCCCAGGTGAGGGCGACGGTGCCGGCGTCGGCGGCGGGCAGCGGTTCGGGGGCGTACGGCAGCTTGGGGATGTCGCGCAGCCCGTCGGGGCCGGGCCGGACGGCGCCCTCCCTGGCCAGCCTGGCCATGGCGCGTACGCCCGGGAGGGGCGCGGTGAGCCGGTCGGCGAAGGATCTCGGCCAGGAGCGCACCTCACCGAGCGGGCGGAGGGCGCCGCCCGCCACGGAGCCCGTCCGGCCGGCCGGGGCCGCCGGGGCCGTTTGTACGGTGGCCGTCGCGGCGGTCATCGCCGTCGTGGGGGACGTCGCCGCCGTGGGGGACGTGGGTGACGTCTGTTCCGTCATCTGCGCGCTCCGTTCACCGTGGTCCTTGAAGATCGTGGAAAGCGGCTGCGAACGTCTCCACCGCTCGCGCGATATGCGGCAGTTCCAGTGGCCGCTGCGCCGTGAGGGCCTCCATGCGCTCCTCCGTCGTGGCCCCGAGGAGCGGCCCGGTCGACAGTCGTACGCGCAGTGCGCCCAGCTCGTCGCCGAACCGGTGGCCGCCGGGAGCGGGCGCGCCCAGCCGGCCGGTGAGGTACTCCTCCAGCTCCATCGAGTCGGTGACGCCCCGCTCGGTGAGGCGTCCGCGCAGCGGCCCGAGGTCGGCGTAGAAGTGGCGCCCGGCCTGCGGCGGCAGGGCGAGCGCTCCGGCGGTCAGTACGGCGCGGTGCGCGGCGGCGGCCACGCGCGCGTGGAGCGCGGCCGCGGCGGCCGCCCGGGCGGTGACCGGTTCCGGCTCGCCGAGCGCGTGGGCGGCGGCCGCGGCGACGGGCCCCGCCACATGGGCGCCGAGCGCCGTGAGCAGGTCCAGGACGCGGGCGCGGCGGGCGGCTCCGGCCGGGGTGGGCGGGAAGCGGGCGATCGCGGTGGGCCAGGCCGGCGGGGTCAGGGCGCCGGCGAGGTCGCAGAGGACGGTGACGTCCTCGGGGCACATCTCGGCGGGGCTGACCAGCACGGTGTCGTGCGGCCGGTGCAGGGTGTCGCGCCAGGTCTCGTCGCTGACGATGTGCAGGCCCTCGCCGACCGCCGCCTCGCACGTCTCGCGCACCAGCTCGGGCGGCGGGACGGTGGCGGTCGGGTCGTCGGCCACGCACAGCAGCAGCAGCGCCGGGTGGCCGCCTTCGGCGCGCACCCGCCGCACGGTCTCCAGGAGGGCGTACGGGTCGGGTACGCCGCCGCATTCGGCGGGCGTGGGCACGGAGTACGCGGGTCTGCCGAGGAGCCGGGCCTGCGGGGCCCAGCCGGCGGGGCAGGGCCGAGGCAGCAGGACGTCGCCGCCGTGCGCGGCGATGAGCGCGGCGAGCAGCGGCTGCGCACCGGGGGCGGCGGCCAGGTCCTCGGGGTGGCAGCGCAGTCCGCGCCGCCACCAGTAGCCGCAGGCCGCGTCGCGCAGGACGGGGCCGCCGCCGGGCGGTTCGGCCTCGGTGCGGTCGGCGGCCGCGGCGAAGACGGCGACGAGTTCGGCGGCCGTCGGCAGGCCGGCTTCGGGCGCCCCGGGCGCGTACCGCACGGGTCCCCGCCCCTCGGGGAGCGAGGGCGCCTCGGGGGGCGAGGGGGCCTCGGGGCCGTCCGCTGCCGGTTGCCGCATGCCTCTCTCCGCCCTGGCGTCCCTGCCGATGTCGGTGCTGTTTGTGTGGGGGACCCTGCCCGTGCCCGGAGCCCGCTATCCGTCCCCAAAGCCTTTTATACGGATGTTCCCGGCAAGTCGCCGCTCCGGGTGGGGGCGGTCTTCGCCGGGGCCAGCCGGGCCAGTTCCTTCTCCAGGCCGCGGCCCCGGGTGTGTACGACACCGGCGGCGACGTCCGCGAGCTTGCGGTTGGTGAGCTGGGAGATCCGGCGCAGCACGGTGTGGGCCTCGGCGGCGTCGCAGCCGAGGACGTGCATCACGATGCCGCCGGCCTGGTCGATGACGGGGCGGGAGCGCAGTGCGGTGGACAGCTGGCCGACCTCGGTGAGTGCGGCGCGGTAGCGGCGGTCGCGGGCGAGGCCCGCGGTGATCTCCTCGCCGAGGATGGCGGCGGGTCCGTGGGCGGCGTCCTCCAGGGAGCCGGCCCGGAAGCCGTAGAGGTTCAGGGTGATGTCGATGCCGGCCCGGTGGAACGGGAGGGTGATGCTGGCCCGGACGCCGGAGCCGAGGGCCATGGCCCGGTAGTCGGGCCAGCGGTCGTCGGTGAGGAGGTCCTCGGCGTCGACGGGTTCGCCGGTGTCGAGCGCCGTGTGGATGGGTCCGTCGCCGGAGTCGAGCTGGACGGCGACGAGGGCCGCCAGGTCCGGATGGGTGGCGGCGGTGCGGCGCTCGGACTCGCCGTCGCTGAGGGTGGCGACGGCCCCGCAACACGCCGGGACGGACCGTACGCACTGCTCGGTGAGTTTCTGCAGCCTGCGGACGGTGGAGGCCGGTTCCGGGCCTTCGTACTCGTGCTCGGGCAGCATCGCGGTCCTCCTTCCTCCGTGCGGCTGCCCCGCGCCCGCCGCGCGAAACGGGGCCGCCGCCGCGGCCCGCCGCACGGCCACGGCGGTTACGGTGCTCCTATGACGGAGACCGACGCGTTCGGCGATGACCTCGCGGATTTCGTGCGCCGGGTCGGTGAGCTCCGCACCGCGCGGGCGCTTCCGGCCGACGAGCAGCAGGGCGTGCTGGACGCCGCCCTCTTCGAACTCCAGCATGCGGCAGAGTCGCTCTGGCCGCGCTACGAGCGGCTGGCGGCGCGGGCCCCGGACGGCACGACGGCCGACCGGCACGAGCGGCAGCTGCTGAAGACGCTGTTCCAGCGGCTGCCGCTGCCGGTGGTGCTGGTCGACCGCGACACGGTCGTACGGCGCATGAACTTCGCCGCGACCGGCCTGACCGGGGTGCGCGCCGGTTACGCCACCGGGCGGCCGCTCGCCGGGCTGCTGGTCTCCGCCGACCGGGCTCCGTTCCGTACGCAGGCGGCGGCCGCCGCGCGCGGGGAGGGCGGCCGGAGCCTGAGCGTGCGGCTCCAGCAGCGGCCGCACGACCCGGTGCGGGCCACGCTCGTCTCGCTGCCGCTGCCGGGCGAGCCTCAGCCGGCGGTGGTCGTGGTGCTCCAGCCGGGCGTGTCCGGGGCGGCCTCCCCGGTGGGAATGGACGCGGGCGCCGTGGGGCGGCGGCTGATGCCGCCGGACCTGGCGGTGACGACGCAGCGCGCCGAGATGCTGGACCTGGTCGACGCGATGGCGAGCGCCCTGCTGGGCGGCTCGCCGGGGGACGCCGACGCGGCCGTGGAGGCGGCGGGGCGGGTGCTGCACGGGCGGTTCGCCGACTGGGTGGTGATCGACACCGCGGTGGCCGGCGAAGCCTCCGTCCGGCGGCCGGTGCTGCGTCGCACCGTCGTACTGGGCCCGCCGTCCCCGGACGACGTCTCCGGGGACGGCGGGCCGCTGCTGAAGGCGGTGGCGGAGCAGGAGCCTGCGGACTGCCCCCTGGTGGTGGAGGCGGCCCGCGGCGGGGGGCCGGCGCTTCAGGTGCGGCCCGAGGACGCCCTCGCGTTCGGCGAGGACGCCTCGGGCGCCGCGGTCCTGGCGCGGGCCGGGGTGAGCTCGCTGCTGTGCCTGCCGCTGCCCGGCGACGGGGCGGGCGGCGGCGTGGCGGGGGTGCTGACGCTCTTCCGGACGGGGGCGCGGCGCGCGTTCTCGATGGCCGAGGCGCAGGCGGCGGACGTGATGTCCCGCCATGTGGCGCTGGCTATGCGGCGACGTCCCGCATGATGTCCTCCCGCAGCCGGGTGCAGCAGCGGCTGATCAGCCGGGACACGTGCATCTGGGAGATGCCGAGGTCCTCGGCGATCCTGCTCTGGGTCATGTCGCGGAAGAACCGCATGTAGAGGATCTTCTGTTCGCGTTCGGGCAGCGTGCGCAGCCGCGGCTTGACCGATTCGCGGTCCACCACGACGTCGAGGGCCGGATCGGGGCCGCCGAGCGCGTCGACGAGGGTGTAGCCGTCCTCGGTGCCGGGCAGTTCGGCGTCGAGTGACAGCGCGGTGAAGCTGTCCAGCGCCTCCAGTCCGGCCATGGCCTCCTCCTCGGTCATGCCGGCCTTCTCGGCGATCTCCGCCACGGTGGGGGCGCGGCCCCCCACCGAGTGCGAGAGCTCCTGGTAGGCGGCGCGGACGCGGCCCCGCAGGTCCTGGACGCGGCGCGGCACGTGGAGGGTCCACATGTGGTCGCGGAAGTGGCGCTTGATCTCGCCGGTGATGGTCGGCACGGCGAAGCTCTCGAAGGCGGCGCCGCGCGAGGGGTCGTACCGGTCGACGGCCTTGACCAGGCCGAGGGCGGCGACCTGCTTGAGGTCCTCCAGTGACTCGCCACGGTTGCGGAAGCGGCCGGCGAGCCGGTCCGCCATGGGCAGCCAGGCGCGCACGATGTCCTGCCGGACGGCTTCCCTCTCCTCCCCCTCCGGCAGCGAGGCCAGGCGCTGGAACGCCTCGGCGGTGTCGGGGGCGTCGTCGTGCGGATGCTTCGTGTGGGCGAGGGTAGGCATGATGCTTTTCAGCTCCCTGTACGGTGCTGACGGTTGGTGTCACCCCGAGGAAGAGCTCCCTTTCCGGGCACGCGGACACGCCCGGAGCGGGTGGGCCGCTCCCACGGACGTGCCTCCGGTCCGAAGCACGAGATGCGCATGCCCGGGGCTTGCCCGAGCAAACGCGTCGTTGCACTGATTCCACTGTCCTCGCGTTTCCGCGGATCGGCACCCGGTACCCGGGGGTGTGCTGCCTGAACGGCGGTGAGAGCTACCCAGCGGTTCGCTTCGGGAGGTACGCAGATGAGCAAGGACGTCGCCGACCAGATACTGGCGCGGCTGCGCGACTGGGGCGTCGAGTGCGTGTTCGGCTATCCGGGTGACGGGATCAACGGGCTGATCGCCGCCTGGGGCCGCGCGGAGGACCAGCCGCGGTTCATCCAGGCGCGGCACGAGGAGATGGCCGCGTTCCAGGCGGTCGGCTACGCGAAGTTCGGGCACCGCCTCGGGGTGTGCGTGGCGACCTCGGGGCCGGGCGCGATCCACCTGCTCAACGGGTTGTACGACGCCAAGCTGGACCACGTCCCGGTGGTGGCGATCGTGGGGCAGACGCACCGCAGCGCGATGGGCGGCTCGTACCAGCAGGAGGTCGACCTGCACGCGCTCTTCAAGGACGTCGCGTCGGACTTCCTCGCGGAGGTGAACGTCCCGGAGCAGATCCCGAACGTGCTGGACCGCGCCATCCGCACGGCGTACGGCCGCCGCTGCCCGACCGTGGTCATCGTGCCCGGCGACGTACAGGAGCTGCCGTACACGCCGCCCTCGCACGAGTTCAAGATGGTGCCGTCCAGCCTGGACCGCAGCGCGTGGACGGCGGTGCCGGCCGACGAGGCGGTGGAGCGGGCGGCCGAGGTCCTCAACTCCGGGGAGAAGCCCGCGATCCTCATCGGGCAGGGCGCCGCCTCCGCCCGTGCCGAGGTGCAGCAGGTCGCCGAGCTGCTGGGCGCGGGCGTCGCGAAGGCGCTCCTCGGCAAGGACGCGCTCTCGGACGAACTGCCCTACGTCACGGGGTCGATCGGCCTCCTCGGCACCCGGCCCTCCTGGGAGCTGATGCAGGAGTGCGACACCCTGCTGACGATCGGCTCCTCCTTCCCGTACAGCCAGTTCCTGCCGGAGTACGGGCAGGCGCGGGCCGTGCAGATCGACATCGACCCGCACATGGCGGGGATGCGCTACCCGTACGAGGTGAACCTCATCGGCGACGCGGGCGCCACCCTGCGCCGGCTGATGCCGCTGCTGCGGCGCCGGAAGAAGCGGGCGTGGCGGGAGCAGGTGGAGAAGTCCGTACGCCGGTGGGAGGAGGTCATGGAGCGGCGCGCCGCGCTGAGCGCCGACCCGGTGAACCCCGAGTACGTGGCGCGGGCCCTGTCGCCGCTGCTGCCGGACCGGACGCTGCTGACCTCGGACTCCGGATCGGTCGCCAACTGGTACGCACGGCACATCCGGATGCGCGGCGACATGCGGGGCTCGCTGTCGGGGACGCTCGCCACGATGGGCTGCGGGGTGCCGTACGCGATCGGCGCCAAGTTCGCGCACCCGGACCGGCCGGTGGTGGCGCTCGTCGGCGACGGCGCGATGCAGATGAACGGGCTGGCGGAGCTGATCACGGCCGCGAAGTACCGCCACCGCTGGGAGGACCCGCGGCTGGTCGTCGGCGTCTGGAACAACCGGGACCTCAACCAGGTCACCTGGGAGCTGCGGGCGATGGGCGACGCGCCCTCGTTCCTGCCGTCGCAGGAGCTGCCGGACGTGCCGTACGCGGCGTTCGCCGAGTCCATCGGCCTGACGGGCATCCGGGTGGAGAAGCCGGACGAGGTGGTGGACGCCTGGGAGGAGGCGCTGGCGGCGAACGGCCCGGCGGTCGTCGAGTTCGTCACCGACCCGTCCGTGCCGCCGATTCCGCCGCACGCGACCTGGCAGCAGATGGAGTCGACGGCGGCGGCGCTGCTGAAGGGCGACCCGGAACGGGGCGCGGTGGTGAAGCGGGGCCTGAAGGCGAAGGTGCAGGAGTTCCTGCCGGGCGGCAAGTCGTAGCTCCCGGGCGCCAAGGCATAAAACGGTCTTCGGGCGCGGACCGCCGTCCGCGCCCGAAGACCTGTCACCCCATATTCACCCCGTGGCCGCTCGGCCGTCCCGCGGGTACCCGCGCCGGCGGGTCCAAACCCCGGGTTTGCGACCGCCCCGTCGGGTACCCGCCGGGCGTCCGGAGAGGCACATCGTTCAGACGTGGAGGGTGCAGTGGAGCGAGGGAGCGGCGGGCTCAGCCGTCGACGCGACGACGAGATGAAACACCAGCTCCAGGGGCTGCTGAGGTCGGGGCATCCCACGAGGACCGAGGAGTGGCACGACCCGGAGCCGGTGGCGGAGGACGATCCCGACGTCCCGGCCAGCCGGGTCACCGCCGACCGGTTCGAGGCGCTGCGTCTGGAACTCGGCCGGTATCTCGCGCGCACGCCCTTCCCGGCCCACCGTGGCGACCTGCTCCGGGTGCTGCGCGAGCGGCACGCCCCCGACCGCCTGGTGGAGCTCGTGACCGAGCTGCCCGGTGACCCGACCTACCACAGCGTCCAGGACGTGGCGGTGGCCGTGCGGGGTACGTGACCGAGGGGCATGGGGGTGGCCCGCACGGGTACTCCGGGCGGCGGCACACGCGAGCGGACGGGCAGGGAAGGCGGACAGGGACATGGCACAGCGGGCGCGGCTCGTGCGGGACGTCATGACGCCCGGTGTGGCGACCGTGCGGCCGGACGCCTCGCTCGTCGAAGCGGCGCAGGTCATGCGGGCCCAGGACATCGGAGACGTGCTGGTGGCGGAGGGGGACCGGGTCCTCGGCATGGTCACGGACCGCGACATCGCGGTGCGTGCGGTGGCCGACGGGGCCGATCCGCTCACCGTCAGCGCCCAGTCCGTGTGCACCCCCGACCCCGTGTGCGTGACCCCCGAGGACCACGTCGCGGACGCCGTGGAGCTGATGCGGCGCCACGCCGTCCGGCGGCTGCCGGTCGTGGTGGACGGGCGGCCGCTCGGCATGGTGGCCCTCGGCGATCTGGCGGTGGCGCGGGACCCGGGCTCCGCCCTCGCCGACATCAGCCGGGCCGAGCCGAACACATAGACGACCAGCAAGAACTGCGGAAAGGAGCGGAGAATCGTGCGCGTAGCGTTTCTCGTGGCGCCGGAGGGCGTCGAGCAGGTGGAACTGACCGACCCGTGGCAGGCGGTGGCCGACGCCGGTGACACGCCCGTGCTGGTGTCGACCGAGCCGGGCAAGATCCAGGCGTACAACCACCTGGACAAGGCGGACACGTTCCCGGTCGACGAGACCGTCGCCGACGCGTCCGCCGCGGACTTCGGCGCGCTCGTCCTGCCCGGCGGCGTCGCCAATCCGGACTTCCTGCGGATGGACGAGCGGGCGGTCGCCTTCATCCGCGCGTTCTTCGACGCCGGGAAGCCGGTCGCGGCGATCTGCCACGGTCCGTGGACCCTGGTGGAGGCCGATGTCGTACGGGGCCGGACCCTGACGTCCTGGCCGAGTCTGAAGACCGACATCCGCAACGCCGGCGGCGAGTGGGTGGACGAACAGGTCAAGGTCTGCGAGGCGACGCCCAGCACGCTCGTCACGAGCCGCAAGCCGGACGACCTCAAGGCGTTCTGCGAGGCGTTCACCAAGGTGTTCGCCAAGGTTGCGCGGGGCTGACGCCCACGCCCCGGCCGGCTCCTCGTCCCGCGCGGCGGACGAGGAGCCCCTTACTCGGGCGCGGATGCGGATCCGATCCCATGGATGGAGGTGAGCCCCATGGCGAACACCCTGCTCGCACGGCACGCCGAGGCTCTGGAGGTGTTCGGCGCGCGGGTGCACGCGGTCCGCGACGACCAGTGGGACGCCCCGACGCCCTGCACCGAATGGACGGTGCGCGACCTCGTCAACCACCTGACCGGTGAGCAGCTGTGGGTGGTGCCGCTGGTGCGGGACGGACTGACGATCGAGGAGGTCGGCGACCGGTTCGACGGCGACGTGCTCGGCGACGACCCCGTCGGGGTGTGGGACCGGGCGGCCGCCGAGGCCGTCGAGGCGTTCCGGGCGGAGGGCGCCCTCAGAGGTACGGTCCACCTCTCGTACGGCGAGACACCGGCCGAGGACTACTGCCGCCAGATGGTGGACGACGCCGTCATCCACGCCTGGGACCTGTCCCGGGCGATCGGCGCGGACGAGCAGCTGCCCAAGGCGCTCGTCGACTTCACCACCCGGGACATCGCCCCGCAGGCCGCCGGGCTGTCCAAGAGCGGCCTGTTCGCCCCGCCGGTGACGACACCGCCGGGCGCCGACGCGCAGACGAAGCTGCTGGCGATGGTCGGCCGCAAGGTCTGAGGGTCAGCGCGCAGGGCCCGTAGCCGCAACCTGTCCCCGACGCATATTCCGGTATTCCGGCCTCCGGGAGGGAGCCATGCAACTCTCGTTTCTCGCCGCCCTCTTCGACCGCCCCGGACCGTGGGCGAGTGTCTATCTGGACACCTCGCGGGTGGACGAGTCCACCAAGGAGCGGCGGGCGCTCCAGGCCAAGGAGGTCTGTCACGGACTCCGGTCCCAGGGGTGCGACCCGGCGACCGAGCGGGCCGTGTACGAGGCGCTGACGGACGAGCCGCGCCCGCCGGGTGAGGCCGGGCGGGCGGTGTTCGCCGCGCACGGCGAGGTCGTCCTCGACCCGCCGCTGGGCGTACGGCCCCCGTGGCCGTCCGAGGTCACCTGGTCGGCGCTGCCGCACCTGGGCCCGCTGCTGGACCTGGCGACGCAGGAACCGGTCTGCCTGGTCGCGTACATCGACCGCGCCGGAGCCGACCTGGAGCTGCGCACACCGCTCGGCGGGCGTCCGGCCGGCCATGTGGAGGGCCGCTCCTGGCCGTTGCGCCGCCATGGGACCGCGGACTGGTCCGAGCGGCACTTCCAGCTCAGGGTCGAGAACACCTGGGAGGAGAACGCCGCCGAGATCGCCGAGGCCCTCACCGCATGCGAGCGCGAGACCGGCGCCGATCTGATCGTGCTCGCCGGTGACCCGCGCGAGCGGCGCTCCGTGCACGAGCGGCTGGCCCCGGACATCCGGGCGCTCACCGTGGAGAGCGACCACGGCGGACGCGCGGCCGGCGCGAGCAGGCGGCTGCTGGACGAGGACGTGGAAGCCGCCCGCCAGGAGCACATGCGGCGCCTGGCCGCCCAGGAGCTTGACCGGTTCCGGGCCGCCCGCTCCACCGGCGGCGGCCGCCCGGAGGGCGCGGCCGAGGGCGTGCCCGCGCTGATCGAGGCGGCCCGGGAGCACCGGATCGCCGAGTTGCTGATCCGTACGGAGGGCCCGGACGCGCACCGCGAGGTGTGGGTGGGCGCGGAGCCGGACCAGATCGCGGTGCGCCGCAACGAGACGCAGTACCTGGGTGAGACCGAGCCCATGCCCGCCCGCGCCGACGACGCGCTGATCCGCTCGGCCGTGATGACGGGGGCGGAGGTGCTGCGGGTACGGCCGGAGATCGAGGACGAGGTCCCGGTCGGCGGCCTGGGCGCGCTGCTGCGCTGGCCGTACGAGGAGAGCGAGCGGGAGAGGGAGGCGGAGCCGGCGTAGTCCCGCGGGGTCCCTCCCGCGGCTGGGCGGGGCTCCGAGGGACCCCTCCCGCGGCCGAGCAGGCCGGGTGCCGCCCTCGGGTGGCGGCGCCCGGCCGCCTGCGTGCGCCCGCGTGCGCCTTCGTCGGCTTCGTAGGCCCGGGAAGGGGTAAGCGCCTGCCATGCCCCGTGACCATGCCGCCCACACCACCGCACAGGCCGCCGACCCCGTCCGTTCCCGAGTCACCGCGCTGCTCGGCGCCTGGGACCGGGACGTCTTCCACCGGGTGGCCACCCGCCACTGGCCGGGCGCCGAGCCCCTGCTCCCCCGGCTGAGCCGCAGCGCCAACCACGGGGTGCTGTGGTTCGGCGCGGCGGCCGGGATCGCGGCGCTCGGGCGCGGGGCGCGGGCGCGGCGGGCGGCCGTGCGCGGGGTGGCGTCGCTCGCGGTGGCGTCGGCCACCATCAACACCGTCGGCAAGCGGTCGGTGCGGCGGGCGCGCCCCGTGCTGGACGCCGTGCCGATGGTGCGGCGGCTGAAGCGGCAGCCGATCACCACGTCGTTCCCGTCGGGCCACTCGGCGTCGGCGGCGGCCTTCGCGACGGGCGTGGCGCTGGAGTCGCGGGGCTGGGGGGCGGTCGTGGCGCCGGTGGCCGCCGCCGTGGCGCTCTCCCGGATCTACACGGGCGCGCACTACCCGAGCGATGTGCTGGTGGGCGCGGCCCTCGGGGTGGGCGCCGCCTTCGCCGTACGGGGCCTGGTGCCGACCCGGTCGCAGCTGCCGGCGCCCGGGCGGCCGCACGCCGACGCGCCCGCCCTGCCGGGCGGGGCCGGCCTGGTCGTCGTGGTCAACGAGGAGTCGGGCTCGGACTCCGCGGCGGCCGCCGCGCTGGTCCGGGACGCGCTGCCGCGCGCCGACGTGCGCGCGTGTCCCCCGGAGGCCGTGGAGGAGGAGCTGGAGGCCGCGGCGGGGCGGTGCCGGGCCCTGGGAGTGGTGGGCGGCGACGGCACGGTCAACCGGGCGGCGGCGGTGGCGGCCCGGCACCGGGTGCCGCTGGCGGTCTTCCCCGGAGGGACGCTCAACCACTTCGCGTACGACCTGGGCGTCGAGTCCGTCCACGACACCTGCCGGGCGCTGACCGCGGGTGACGCCGTACGGGTCGACCTGGGGCGGTTCACGCCCGGTCCGCACGGCGCGGCCCACGGGTACTTCGTCAACACCTTCAGCCTGGGCGTGTACCCGGAGCTGGTGCGGCTGCGGGAGCGCTGGGCGCCGCGGATCGGCGGCTGGCCGGCCGGGGTGCTCGGGGCGCTGCGGCTGCTGCGCGGCGAGCACCCGCTGGAGGCGGAGCTGGGCGGCGAACGGCACGCGCTGTGGCTGCTGTTCGCCGGCAACTGCCTGTACCGGCGGATGGGCCCGACCCCCGGGCACCGCGCCGAGCTGGCGGACGGCCTGCTGGACGTGCGGGTGGTACGGGCCGGCCGGCTGCCGGGGCTGCGGCTCCTGGCGGCGGTCCTGGCGGGGCCGCTGAGCCGCTCCCCCGTGCACGCGGCGGTGTCGCTGCGGCGGCTGCGGATCGCGGGGCTCGCCCCCGGGACCGTCCTGGCGTACGACGGCGAGGTGACCGAGGCGCCGACGGAGCTGCTGGTCGACAAGGAGGACGAGGCGCTCACCGTCTACCGGCCGCAGGTACGGGCCTGAGCACGCCCCCTCACCGGGCCAGCGCGGCCGCGTCCCCCATCACGATCACGGGCTCCTTCGCCGGGTCCAGGGCGAGCAGCAGCTCCCGCATGCGCTCCAGCGGCAGGGAGACGCAGGCCCGGGTGGGGCCGCCGTGGTCGACGTGGATCCACACGCCGCCGCCCTTGGCGAGGCCGAGGGGGCGGGTCTTGTTCAGGGGCGTGGTGCCGGGGACGCGGTTGTAGTCGATGGCCACGACGTGGTCGAAGGAGCCTTCGAGCGGCTCGCCGAGGAACCCGGTGCCGGACATGTTGAACTCCTCGTCCTGGTCGTAGGGCAGCCGGGTGCCGGGGTCGGGCAGGCGGCCGCCGGCGTCGCCGATCCGGAAAACGCCGATGGGTGTGCGCAGGTCGTCGGCGTGATGGTCGTCGGTCCAGCCGCGCAGGGCGTTGTGGGCCTGCCACGGTTCGGTGACCGGGTGCCAGCCGCGCACCGGGTCGTGCGCGTACAGGACGGCGGTGGAGCGGGAGGCGTCGGGGCCCTCGCCCGTGACGACGAGCGCCTGCCGGGTGGTGGCCGGGATCCGCGCGCGGGTGAGCGGCCCGATGCCGGGGAGCTCGGCGGGCCGGGGGGCGAGCGCGGGCGCCGGCTTGGCGGGGGGTCCGGGCGCGGGGGCGGTCGCGGCCTGCGCCGGGCGGGCCGTGGGGGCGGAGGACGGCTCGGCGCATCCGGTGAGCAGGAGGCCGGCGCAGAGGGGGGTCAGCAGGGCGGCGAGGAGGGGCATGTCCGATCTTGTGGCCATGAAACACGATGATCGGCGGATCATCCCGCTCCCGCACGGCGGTGACGGCAGACGGGCGGTACCCCACCCTGGGCCGTGTACACGTTCGAATCGGGGGCACTCGAAGGATGGAGGTGCATTATGGTTCCCATCCTTCTGGTGCTGCTACTCATCCTGATCCTCTTCGGCGCCGGGTTCGCGGTGGAGGCGCTGTGGTGGATCGCGGTGGCGGTCCTGGTGATCTGGTTGCTCGGGTTCCTGTTCAGGACGACGTCGGGCGGCACGCGGTCCCGCTGGTACCGCTGGTAGGGGGTGACGGTTCGGGGATCACAGCAAGGGGCCGAGCGGTCCCAGATCGATGTTCAAGTCCTCCGGCGCGAGTCCGAACCTCGTCCGGAGGACTTCCATGCGGTCCTCCAGCAGCATCAGGGTCAGGCCGATCCGCTCCTCCTGCTCCTCGGTCAGCTCCCCGCCCTCCACGCGGCGCAGCGCCTGCCGCTCCATGAGCTGACGCAGGAGCTCGACGACGGTGAGGACCAGCCGGGCGAGGTCGCGCTCGACGGTGTCGGGGTCCAGCTCGACGCGGCGGCGCGGCTCGCTCATACCCGCTCCCCCACGATCTCCCCCGCGATCTCCCTCGCGCCCTTCCCGGTGGTCCGCCCGGCCGGCTCCCACGGCGAGGGCACCTGGGCGCTCACCGAGCTGACCAGCGCCTTGAGGTCGACGCGTACGAGGTCGACGTCGGCGATGCTCAGCGTGAGGTCGCCGCTGATGACCACGCCTCCGGCGAGCAGCCGGTCGAGCAGGTCCACGAGGGCGATCCGCCGCTCTTCGACGCTCATGCGGCCTCCTCCTCCGCGATCCCCGCGAAGGAGTACGGCGCCCAGGGCCCGGTCAGCTCCACCCTGACGCCCTCCTCGGACGTCCCCCGCACCAACTGGACGAAGCCCTCGCCGCGCTCCCGGTCGATGAGGTAGGCGGCGTTGAGGACGTTGACGCCCCCGGCGCCGGACAGTTTGGCGTCCTGCGGCGGGTGGACCGTGGCGGCCTCCGCGTGCCGGGAGAGCTCGTCGTGCAGGCGGCGCGCCAGGTCCTCCGCGCGCCGCAGCCCGGCCTCGTGGCCGCGCCGCTGCTGGAGCCGGCGGCGCAGGTAGTCGCGTCCGCCACCGGCGGCGGGCGCCGCCGCGGGCTGCCGGGGCTCCTGCCGCGGTTCCGGCTCCGGTTCCGGTTCCGCGTACACCTTCACCCCCCACTCCACCCGGCCGTCCAGCCGCTCCAGGGCGCGGACGAACCGGTCGTGGCCCTCCTCCAGCAGCCGCCGCACGCCGCTGTCGTCGCGGCACACCGTGGCGAGCCGCAGCGGGAGCGGGCAGGTCACGGTGGTCAGGGCGGCGATGACCGCGTCGTGGGCGCGCGCGGTGGCGGCCAGCCAGTCCAGGTCCTCCAGGCGCGCGCGCAGCGGGGCCTCGTCGAAGTCCTCGGCGGGGACGGCGCCCACCACGGCGACGAGGTCACCATGGCGGAGCAGCCGCGGCGGCTGGTCCCCGATGGCGCGGAGCCCCTCGGGCAGGACGCCGTCGAAGGGCCGGCACACGGCGTAGACGTACCGCAGCCGCGGGGTGCGGGGGGCGGCGGGGGTGACGGTCATGCGGTGCGCTCCTCCAGCTCGGCGATCCGGCGCTGCAACTCCTCGTTCTCGCGGGCCAGTTCGCGCTGGCGGGCGCCCGAGGAGAGAGCGGGGTCGCTCTCCCACCAGTCGATGCCCATCTCCTTGGCGCGGTCGACGGACGCGACGACGAGACGCAGCTTGATGGTCAGCAGCTCGATGTCGAGCAGGTTGATCTTGATGTCGCCGGCGATGACCACGCCCTTGTCGAGGACGCGTTCGAGGATGTCGGCGAGGTTGGCGCTGCTGCCCTCGGCGGCGTACGGGCTGGGAAGGCCCCGGCTGGGCGTGGTCATGTCGGTCTCGCACCCTTCTCCAGGCGGTCGAGGAGCTCGTCCTCCCGGCGGTCGAATTCCGCCTCGTCGATCTCGCCCGCCTCCAGCAACTCGGCGAGGCGGGCGAGTTCGCGCTGTACGGCGGCGGGGTCGTAGTACTGCCGCTCCGCCTCCGCCACCACCTGGCGCAGCACCCAGGCGGTGCCGCGCAAGGGGGCGGCGGGCAGCAGGAGCAGCTCACCCAGCAGGCCCATACCGGAGCCTCTCCCCTCTACTCCACGAAGCTGTAGGGCGGCAGTGGCCCGTTCAGGTGCAGCTGGAGGTGGCCGTGGTGCTTGGCGAGGGCCTCGCAGGCCGCGACGAAGCCGTCGGCGGCGTCCCGGTCCACGAGGAAGGAGATGTTCGCCAGCCAGCCGGTGGACTCGGGTCCGGGCCGGATGTCCGCGGCCTCGCCCTGCAAGGCTTCCTGGACGAGTACCGCGTCGCGCGCCTCGCGCTGCTTGACGGCGGCCGCCACCCGCTCGCCGAGGGCGATCTTCTGCTCGTAGGTGCCGCCGCCCGCCGCGCGGTTGGCCTCGCTGAGCGCCCGCAGGTCGGGGTCGTCGGCGAGCACCTGGTGCAGGACGGCGTCCTGGTCGTGCGAGGCCTTGACGTTGTACTCGACCTTGTTGTCGAGGGCGTCGAGCCGCTCCAGATAGTGGTCCTGGCGTTCGGCGAGGACCGCGACGACCGTGTCGTCGTCGGGCGAGACGCCGCCGAAGCGCATGGGCAGCACCGGGCCGTCCACGCCGGCCCCGGCGAGCACGTTCTGGTGGGCGAGCAGGTCGCGCCGCTTGGGGCGCAGCTCCTCGGGCGCGTCGCTCACGAGCGCCGTCAGGCCGCCCTCCGTGAGGACCCGGACGGGCTTGGGCGGGTCGCCGATGCCGCAGGTCCCCTTGGGGAGTCCGGGGTGTGAGCTCCGTGTGATGCCGTAGACGTACGTGCTCACTTCTCCTCTTCCTCCTTCTTCCGCGACGACGAGCGGCTGGACGAACGGCTGAGCGTGTCGGACAGGGTCTCGGCGGCGCCCTGGAGGGCGCCCTTCGACTTGCCGCGCGCTCCGGACTCGGTCATGTCGTTGACCAGCTCGGGCAGGCCCGGGTTCTTGCGGGGGCCGGCCTCCAGGTCGAGGCGGTTACACGCCTCGGCGAAGCGCAGGTAGGTGTCGACGCTGGCGACGACGACACGGACGTCGATCTTCAGGATCTCGATGCCGACGAGCGAGACGCGGACGAACGCGTCGATCACGAGCCCGCGGTCCAGGACGAGTTCCAGGACGTCGTACAGGCCACTGGTGCCGCCGGAACCGCCTCCGGCCGGACCGCCTGTCTGTGTGGCTACGGTCATGGTGTGGCTCCCTCCCTGAGGGGTTGTCAGTTGGCGCCTCAGCGCTGCCGGTCGGCTCGGCCGCGTTCGTAGCGGCGCACGCGCCGGTATCCGGTGAGCTCGCCGTCCTGGTCGAGTTCGACGTCGTAGGACGCGAGCAGGCTCATCGTCTCGGGGACGCGGGTCAGTTCGACCACTTCGACGGTCAATCTCCAGCCGTCGTCGGTGCGCTGGAAGGACGACACCGATTCGGCGGTCAGCCCGGTGAGTTCGGCGAGCTGTTCGCACGCGCGGCGCAGGGTCTCTGATGTGTTGGCCATGACTTCATGCGGGTTGCCGCCACAGGAGCCCGCAAACACGGGAACGCGGATTCCGCAAGTCCAGGCGGCGTCAATCCCCTCGGCGCAGGGCGTCCAGCCGCCCGCGGACCGTCGGTCCGAGGACGCGCGGCCGGGCCGCGTCGGCGTCCCAGGGCCGGGTGTGGGCCTGCTCCAGCGCGGTGCGCAGGGTCCAGCGGCGGGCGTGCGTGGCGGGCTCGTCGAGCTGCTCCCACGTCAGCGGCGCGGCGACGGGTGCGCCCGGCAGGGCGCGTGCGGACCAGGGCGCGACGGCGGTCTGGGCGTAGCCGTTGCGCTGCACGTCGAGGTGGAGGCGGCCGCCGCGGGCCTGTTTGCGGGCGGCCTTGGTCAGCCCGTCGTCGGGGAAGAGGACCTTGTCGGGCCGGTGGACCTCCACGGTCCTGCGCCCGGCCCGCAGGGCGGTGCGGGTCTGGGTCTGTGCGCTCATCGGGGCCCCGTACCCGGCGTGCCGCCGGGTACACGGAACGCCCCGGCCGGCTGCCCGCGGAGCGGGACCGGTCGGGGCGTCACGGGGAGCGCGTCGGGGCGTTCCGGGGAGCGTGTCAGGGCGTCACGCCGCTCTCCACCGCCAGCTTCACCGCCGCGGCGATCGAGTCGGCGTCGATGCCCACCGCGTGCAGCTGCTCCTCCGGTGTCGCCGAGGTCGGCATGGCGCGGACGCCGAGGCGGACCAGGCGCGGGGCCGGGCGGCCGTCGGAGAAGGCCTCGGCGACCGCGTCGCCCAGGCCGCCCTCGGGATGGTGGTCCTCGACCGTGATGAGGCAGCCCGTGGCGGTCGCGGCGGCGGTCAGCGTCTCGGTGTCGACGGGCTTGACCGAGTACAGGTCGATGACGCGCACCGGGATGCCGTGCTCGGCCAGCAGGTCGGCCGCCTTGAGGGCCTCGTGGACGGTGACCCCGGCCGCCACGAGGGTGGCGCGGTCGTCGTCGCCGCCCCCGCGCAGGACCTTGCTGCCGCCGACCGGGAACTCCTCGTCGGGCCCGTACAGGACCGGTGCGTCGCCGCGCGAGGTGCGCAGGTAGCGGATGCCGGACAGGTCGGCCATCGTGGCGACGAGCCGGGCGGTCTGGTTGGCGTCGCATGGGTAGAGCACGGTGCTGCCGTGGACCGCGCGGAGCATCGCCAGGTCCTCCAGGCCCATCTGGGACGGCCCGTCCTGGCCGATGGCGACGCCCGCGTGGGAGCCGACCAGGTTGATGCCGGCGCGGCTGACGGCGGCCATGCGGATGAAGTCGTACGCCCGGGTGAGGAAGGCCGCGAACGTCGACGCGTACGGGACGTACCCGCGCGTCTGGATGCCGACGGCCGCCGCGACGAGCTGCTGTTCGGCGATGTAGCACTCGAAGTACCGGTCGGGGTGGGCCTTGGCGAAGAACTCGGTGCGCGTGGAGTCGCTCACCTCCGCGTCGAGCGCCACCACGTCGCCGCGCGCCGAACCGAGGGCCTCCAGGGCGTGCCCGTACGCGGTGCGGGTGGCGACCGTGTCGCCGACGTCGTAGCGCGGCAGCTCGACGGTGCCGCCCCGGGCGGGCCGGGGAGCCTCCACGTCCGGCGGGCTCTGTACGGACACGTGGTGGGGGTGCGGGCCGCCCAGCTCCCCGATGGCGGCCTCCGCGTCCTTGAGCGGCTTGCCGTGGAAGCCCTCCCGGTCCTCGACCGCGGCGACCCCGCGCCCCTTGTGGGTGGCGGCGAGGATCGCGGTGGGCTGCCGGATGGTGGAGCGGGCCTCGGCGTAGGCGCGGTCGACGGCCTCGACGTCGTGCCCGTCGACCTCGACCACGTGCCAGCCGAAGGCGTGCAGGCGCCGGGCGTAGGCGCCGAGGTCGTGTTCGTGGCGCGTGGGCCCGCGCTGGCCGAGCCGGTTGACGTCGACGACGAGGGTGAGGTTGTCGAGGTGGTTGTACGCGGCGTGCTCGACCGCCTCCCACACCGAGCCCTCAGCCATCTCGCTGTCGCCGGACAGGACGTAGACGCGGTACGGCGCCTGGTCGAGGCGCTTGCCCGCGAGCGCCATGCCGACGCCGACGGGCAGGCCCTGGCCGAGGGAGCCGGTGGCCACGTCCACCCAGGGCAGCCGGGGCGTGGGGTGCCCTTCGAGGCGGCTGCCGAGGGTGCGGTAGGTGGCGAGCTCGTCGTCGTCGATGGCGCCGGCGGCCCGGTACATGGCGTAGAGCAGGGGCGTGGCGTGGCCCTTGGAGAGCACGAACTTGTCGTTGCCGGGGTGGTCGGGCCGGTCGAAGTCGTAGCGCAGGTGGTGCGCGAGGAGGACGGCGCCGAGCTCGGCGGCGGACATCGAGGACGTGGGGTGCCCGGAGCCGGCGGATGCCGAGGCCCGGACCGCGTCGACCCTCAACTGCTGGGCGAGTGAGGCGAGTTCTTCGTAGTGCATGTCACTCCTTGCGAGCGCCGGAGCCGGTCGCGGCGGTGCTGTCGGTGCTGCTCTTGGCGCCGCCGTTCCCGGCGCCGCTCTTGGCCAGTTCGGGCGAGGCGGTGTCCAGCGGTACCTGCCAGGAGCGGACCAGGCCCAGCTGGACGGCCTGCCGGGGCAGCGCCGCGTCCAGCAGCCAGTCCGCGGCGACCCGCACCCGGTTGCCCGGCATGGCGGCCAGGTGGTACCCCCGGGTGACGGCCCCGGCGACGGGCCCGGACAGCGGGACGCCCATCGGGTTGGCGGCCGCCTTCACCCCGCCGAGGTCGACGGCGAAGCCCATGTCGCTGTGGCGGTACGGGGCGGCCTCGCCGATACCGAGGGACGCGGCGACGTTGCGGGCGGCGGTCTTGCCCTGCCGCGAGGCGTGCTGCGCCGTCATGGGCGTGTACTCGCCGGGCCGGTTCAGGTCGGGTACGGCGGCGGCGTCGCCGCAGGCGAAGACGTCGGGGTGGCCGGGCACGCGCAGCTCGGGCGTGACGACGAGCCGGCCGCGTTCGACGGGCAGGCCCAGCTCGGAGACGAGCGGGTCGGGGCGCACGCCGACGCACCAGATGAGGGAGCGCGTCTCGACGAAGTCGCCGTTGTCGAGGAGCACGCCGTCGGACGTGGACTCCTTGACGGAGGTGCCCATCCGCACGTCGACGCCCCGGGCGCGCAGCACCTGGTCGGCGGTGTCGGAGAGCCGCTTGTCGAGTCCGGGCAGGACGCGGTCGGCGACGTCGAGGAGCATCCAGCGGGGGCGTACGCCCTTGGGCCAGGACGGGTACTTGCGCGCGAGCGCGTCGGTGAACATCTTGCCGTGGGCGGCGACCTCCGTGCCGGTGTAACCGGCGCCCACCACGACGAAGGTGCAGCGGGAGGTGCACTCGGCGGGGTCGCCGGCGGACGCGGCGAGCTCTATCTGCCGGGTGATGTGGTCGCGCAGGTAGAGCGCCTCGGGCAGGCCGCGGAAGCCGGTGGCGTGCTCGGCGACGCCCGGGATGGGCAGGAGCTTGCTGACGCTGCCGACGGCGAGGACGAGCCGGTCGTAGCCGAGCTCGCCGGTGGTGCCCTCGGGGTCGGTGTAGTGCACCTTCCGCCCGTCGAGGTCGATGTGGTCGGCTTCGCCCAGCACCAGGCGGACGTGCCGGAGCGTGCCGGGCAGCGAGACGGTGACCCGGCGGGGCTCCAGGATGCCCGCGGAGACCTGCGGCAGCAGGGGCAGGTAGAGGAAGTAGTCGGTGGGGTTGAGCAGCACGATCTCGGCGCGGCCGCGCAGGCTCTTGCTGAGGCCGCGGGCGGTCTGGTAGCCGGCGAATCCCGCGCCGACGATCACGATGCGCGGCCGGCGGCGGGACGGCGTACCGGCGGGCGGGTTGACGGACGGGGTCACAGCGCCTCCAGCGTCAGGTCGAACGGTGACAGGTCGAGTGGTGACGGGTCGGTCGGGGTCGGATCGATCAGGGTCGGATCGGCCGGTGTCAGATCGGTCGGGTCGCACGCCGACGGGTCGGTGTCCGGCGCCGCACGAACCTTCCCGGTGCCCGTGCGGCCGCCTGCCAAACGCCGCCGCCCCGGCGGCGCAGCACCGTGCCGGCGCCCGCCGCGATCCCGGCGGCGGCTCCGGCCGCCGCGGTGGCCAGCACGGCCGGGTGGCGCAGCAGCACGGTGTCCGCGTACAGGTCGCGCGCCTCGGCGTCGAAGCGGCCGTGGGCGCCGAAGTCCTGGCCCAGCGGGCCGTCGACCGGCGCCCACAGGTTGCTGGGGGCGGGTTCGTCGGAGTGCGGCGCGGCCCCCTCACCGGCGCCGTCCCACGGCTCCTGCTGGGCGCGGTATCCGGTGCGGGCGAGGTAGCGGTCGAGCAGCGCGGGCGCGACCGCGTTGGCGACGAGCGTCAGCGCCGTACGGGCGCCGACGCGGTACTCCCGGCGGCCGGGGTGGTCGGCGGCGTGCACGACGGCGCGGGCGGCGACCTCCGGCTGGTAGACCGGCGGGACGGGGCGGGCGCGGCCCGGCATGCGCGACAGCGCCCAGTCGAACTGCGGGGTGTTGACGGCCGGGAGCTGCACCATGGTGGTGCGCACCTTGCTGCCGGCGTGCAGCAGCTCGCAGCGCACGGACTCGTTCCAGCCCTGGATGGCGTGCTTGGCGCCGCAGTACGCGGACTGGAGCGGGACGCCACGGTAGGCGAGGGCGGAGCCGACCTGGACGACGGTGCCGTGGTCGCGCGGCACCATGCGGCGCAGGGCGGCGCGGGTGCCGTTGGCGTACCCGAAGTAGGTGACCTCGGTGACGCGGCGGAACTCGTCGGGATGGATCTCGGTGAAGGGCGCGAAGACGCCGACGAAGGCGTTGTTGACCCAGACGTCGATCGGGCCGAGCTCGCGCTCCACCCGGTCGGCGGCCTCCTCGACGGCCCGGGTGTCGGAGACGTCGACGGACACGGTCAACGCGGTGCCACCGGCGGCGCGTACGTCGGCGGCCGCGCCCGCGAGCCCCTTCTCGCCACGCGCGAGCAGCGCCACGCGGTCGCCGCGCGCGGCGAAGGCGCGGGCCGTGGCGCGGCCCACCCCGCCGCCGGCTCCGGTGATCACGACCGTGCGGGCGGCCTCGGCAAGGTTCGCGTTCATGGGCGGCGGGTACCCGGGCGTCCCGGCGGATAACGCCGGAGGGAGGAGGCCCGCATGCCCATGCCCGAGGCGTCCGGGGGCGGCGGTCAGGACGTGGTGGCGCTCTTGGAAGAGCAGCACGTACGGCTCCGCCGCCTCTTCGACGAGCTGATGGGGAGCGAGGGGAAGGCGCGCGAGGAGCGCTTCGGTGAACTGGCCGGGCTGCTCGCGGCGCACGAGGCCGCGGAGGAGGAGATGGTCCACCCGTTCGCGCGCGGCCGCATCGAGGACGGCGAACGGATCGTCGAGCAGCGGCTGGAGGAGGAGAAGCGCGTACGGGCGGGGCTGCGTGCCCTGGAGGAACTGGGCGGGCAACTCGGCGTGGACACCCCGGAGTTCGCGGAGCGGTGCGCGGCGCTGCGGGACGACCTGCTGGCCCACGCGGAGGCCGAGGAGCGCGAGGAGTTCGCCCGGTTGCGGGAGACCTCGGAGCACGACCAGCTGGAGAACCTCGCGAAGGCGGTGAAGGCGGCTCAGGCGGTGGCGCCGTCGCGGCCGGGCCGCGGAACAACTCCTGCGACCAGATAGCGAGATGGGGATCTCACGATCCGACACACCGGCGTACGGTGACGGCATGACGGATGCTGTGTACACCCATGGCCACCACGAGTCGGTGCTGCGGTCCCACCGGTGGCGTACCGCCGCCAACTCCGCGGCCTATCTGATCGACCGGCTCCGGCCGGGCCTCGACGTACTGGATCTGGGCTGCGGCCCGGGCACCATCACCGCGGACCTGGCCGCGCTGGTCGCCCCCGGCCGGGTGACGGCCGTGGACACCGCCGAGGACGTACTGGACCAGGCGCGCGCGGTGGCCGCCGAACGGGGCCTGGACAACGTCGGGTTCCGTGTCGCCGACGTACTCGCGCTGGACTTCCCCGACGACTCCTTCGACGTGGTCCACGCCCACCAGGTGCTCCAGCACGTGGGCGACCCGGTGGCCGCGCTCCGCGAGATGCGGCGGGTGTGCCGCCCCGGCGGTGTCGTCGCGGCGCGCGACAGCGACTACGGGGCCTTCACCTGGTTCCCCGAGGTGCCGGTACTGGACGGCTGGCTGCGGCTCTACCACCGGGTCGCGCGCGGCAACGGCGGCGAGCCGGACGCCGGACGCCGACTGCTCTCCTGGGCGCGGCGCGCCGGCTTCACCGACGTCACCGCCACCGCCTCGACCTGGTGTTTCGCCACCACGGACGAGCGCGCGTGGTGGAGCGGGCTGTGGGCGGACCGCACGACCGCCTCGGCGTACGCCCGGCTCGCGGTCGAGGGCGGGTACGCGACCGAGGACGAGCTGGCCGCCATCGCGGAGGGCTGGCGCGCATGGGGCCGCGAGGAGGACGGCTGGTTCCTGGTGCCGCACGGCGAGGTGCTGTGCCGGGCGTGAGACCCCACCCCGGCGAGCGGATCACATGCTCCGCCGCCGTCAACTACCCTCGCCCGCATGGAGATCATCGGCGCCACGCTGCGCATCTGCCTCGACGACCCGAACACCCTGGAGGAGTCGGTCCTCTTCTACGAACGGCTCACCGGCAGCCCCGCACTCCGCTTCGAACGCGGCGGCGTGTCGGTGGCGGCGGTGGGGTGCTTCCTGCTGATGACGGGCCCGCAGTCGGAGCTGGAGGTGCTGCGCAAGGTGGCGGCCACGATCGCGGTGGACGACGTCGACGTGGCGCGGGACAGGCTCGCCGAGGTCGGCGCACGGGTCGTGGCGGGCCCGGTGCCGACGCCGGTGGGGCGCAACCTGATCGCGGCCCACCCGGACGGCTCGGTGTTCGAGTACGTCGACCGACGGCGCCCGTAGCGGCGCGCGTAGCCACGCGGCGCGGCTGCCCCCGCCGCAGTAGCGCTGTGTAGTCGCATGACGCGGTCACTCGGCCCGGCCGTTCGGACGGATCCCCGTGAGAACGGCCGGGCCCACCCACATGTCCTATATGATTCATTTAATGCTTTTGCGCAGCTTTGACAGTGGGTGAGCAGTGCAATGCCCTCCGAGCGACAGGCCCACGGACCCGGACCCCACCCCGACGACCCGCGCGACGAGCCCCGCGACAGCGGGCGCAGCGACGGACGTCAGGGGCCGCGCAAGCGACTGTCCGCTCCCAAGGCGATGCGTTTCGCCGCCGACCAGCTGTCGGAGCTGCTGGGGAGAGCCCCGGAGTCCATTTCGGCCCTCCGGCCCACCGAGGACGGGTGGGAGGCGGAGGTGGAGGTCCTGGAGCTCGAAAGGATCCCCGAGACCACCAGCGTGCTGGCCAGCTACCGGGTCACGCTCGACGCGGACGGCGAGCTGATGGCGTACGAACGGATCCGTCGCTATACGCGGGGCCAGATCGACCCACGAAGGTGAGGAGGCACCATGACCGTGGTGCCACAAGGCGGCGGAGGCGCCGTCGCACGCGGCGGGGGCGGTGGCTCGTCGTCATCGCTCTACGACGTGCTGGAACTGGTTCTGGACCGCGGCCTCGTCATCGACGTGTTCGCCCGCGTGTCCCTGGTGGGCATCGAGATACTGAAGGTCGACGCCCGCGTCGTGGTGGCCAGCGTGGACACGTACCTCCGCTTCGCCGAGGCGTGCAACCGCCTCGACCTGGAGACCGGACGGAAGGCTCCGGCGCAGCTGACCGACGTGGTCGGCGAGGTCACCGAGGGCGGTGCCCGCGGCAAGAGCAAGGGAGCTCTGACGGGGGCCGTGGAGGCGTTCTCCGAGTCGTTCCGCAAGGGCCGGGACGAGGGGCGCGAGGAAGAGCCCGAACCGGTCGAGGAGCGTGAGAGGCCCCGCTCCGAGCGCAGGCCCCCCAGGCACCGGGAAGAGTGAGCCCCATGTCGGTCTACGTCTACGCGATCACGGCCGCGACCCATCCCCTCGGGCTCGACGGCGTGGCCGGGGTGGGAGACCCCCCGCGGCAGCTCCGCGTGGTGAAGGGCTCGTCGCTCGCCGCCGTCGTCAGCGACGCGCCGGACGGGCTGCGCGCCAAGCGCCGCGACGTGCTCGCCCACGAGACGGTCCTCGAAGAACTGATGGGCCAGGCGACCGTGCTCCCGCTGCGCTTCGGCGCCCTCGCCCCGGACGACGAGTCCGTCCGCGAGACCCTGGAGGAGCGCGCCGACGCGTACCGGGAGCGGCTCGCGGCCCTCGACGGCTGCGCCGAGTTCCACCTGAAGGTCGCCTGCGACGAGGACGTCCTGCTGCGCGAAGTGCTGCGGCAGTCCGACGACGCGCGCCGCATGAACGACGAGGTCCGGGCCGGACGCGGCGGGCAGGAACTCAAGCTGGCGCTCGGCGAGCTCGTCGCCCGGGAGGTCGGCGCCCGCCACGAGTCGTTCGGCTCCGGCATCGTCGAGGCGCTGCGCCCGCTGGCGCGCGAGACCAAGGTGTCCGATCCGGCGGGGGACGACTTCCTCGGCGCCTCCTTCCTCGTCGAGCGGTCCCGGCAGCAGGAGTTCGCGGCCCGGGAGGCCCAGCTGGCCGAGGAGTACGGCGAGGACTTCGACTTCCGGATGCACGGGCCGCTTCCCCCGTACAGCTTCGTCTAGGCGCCGGTCATGGGCGTACTGAGTCAGCTGCTCACCCTCCCGCTCGCCCCGGTGCGGGGCGTGGGGTGGGTGGTGCGGCGCGTCACCGAGGCGGCGGAGCAGGAGTACTACGACGAAGGGCCCGTCATCCGCGAGCTCGCGCGGCTGGAGCACGAACTCGTCTCGGGCCGGATCGACCAGGAGACCTTCGACCGGCGGGAGGACGAGCTGCTGGACCGGCTCGACGAGATCCGCCGCTTCCGGGAGGGCACACCATGACGAACATGACGACCGGCGCCGCGCTGCTCGGCGGCTACGTGCTGGGCCGTACCAAGAAGGGCAGGTTCGCCATCACCGTGGCGAGCTGGATGCTCCGCAAGAAGATCGACCCCACCAAGGTCAGCTCGCAGATCATGGGCTCGCCCGCCCTGGGGCACCTCGGTGGCCGGATCCGCGAGGAGTTGCTCACGGCCGGCCGCGAGGCCGCCGCCACGGCCGTGGCCGCCCAGGCGGACCGGCTGGCCGACACCCTGCACGAGCGGACCCTCAGCCTCCGGGAGCAGGCCCCGGCCCGCGAGCGCGACCGCGAACAGGACCGGGAGCCCCAGGACCAGGACGAGAACCAGGACCGGGAGCCGGACCGGGGGCGGGACCGGGAACCCCAGGACCAGGACCGGGGACGCGACCGCGAGCGTACGAAGAGGAGGGCCGAGGAATGACCGGCAGCAGCGGACCCGCGGGCCTGACCGGCGAGGCCGGCAACCGGCTCATGGAGGAACTGCGGCAGTACATGGAGGCCCGGGCGGAGCGGGCCGTCACCACCGTCGGGGAGCGCCTCGGTGAGGCGACCAAGCAGCTCGGCGATCCGAAGAAGGCCCTGGGCTCCGCGGTGATGTCGCAGGTGACCGGCGGTGTGAAGGACAAGGTGTCCGGGCTGCTGGGCCTGGGCGGCAAGGGTGGGCGCAAGGGCGAGACCAGGGCCAAGAGCGTCGTCGTCATCGAGGACATCGACGTGGGCGTACCCGTCCGCCACGCGTACGACCAGTGGACGCGCTTCCAGGAGTTCGGCCGCTTCGCCAAGGGCGTGGTCAACGTGGACCGCGCCGACGACACCACCTCGCAGTGGCAGGTGAAGGTCGCCAAGGCCAACCGCAGCTGGAAGGCGACCGTCGTCGAGCAGGTCCCCGACGAGCGGATCGTGTGGACGTCGGAGGGCGCCAAGGGCACCACCAAGGGAGCCGTCACCTTCCACCCGCTGGGCGACAGCCTGACCAAGGTGCTGCTGGTCCTGGAGTACTTCCCGAAGGGGCTGGTGGAGAAGACCGGGAACCTGGTGCGCGCCCAGGGCAGGCGTGCCCGTCTGGACCTGAAGCTGTTCCGCAAGTACGTCACGTTCCAGGACGAGCCCCCCGAGGGCTGGCGCGGCGAGATCCACGACGGCCGGGTGGCCGAGGACCGCGGAGAGGACGAGGACCGCGGGAAGGACGAGGACCGCGCCAAGGGCGAGGACCGCAGGAAGGACGAGGCCCGGCAGGACGACGACCGCGTGAGGGACGACGACCGCGGAGAGGACGAGGAGCCGGGGACCGAGACCGAGGAGCCGTACGAGCGCGAGAAGAGGTACGACGACGATGCGCCCGAGGACGACGATGCGCGTGACGACGAGGACTACGAAGCGTACGAGGAGTACGAGGACGAACGGCCGCGCCGCCGCGCCCCCTCGCGCCACTGAGTGGCGCCGGACCGAAGCCGTCCGGCCGTGAACGACCCCCTCCCCCGCGACCTCGGCTCCTTCCCCTCCCGCGCGGGATCGCCGTACGGGCAGGGTTCGTCGACCAACCTGGCCGACATCCTCGAACGCGTCCTGGACAAGGGCATCGTCATCGCGGGGGACATCCGGATCAATCTCCTCGACATCGAGCTCCTCACCATCAAGCTGCGCCTGCTGGTGGCATCGGTCGACAAGGCCAAGGAGATGGGCATCGACTGGTGGGAGCACGACCCGGCGCTCTCGTCCCGGGCGACCGAGCGGCCCGGGCTCGCCGAGGAGAACCGGCGGCTGCGCGAGGAGATCGCCGCACTCCGCACCGGCCGGCGGGCCGTCCCGGCGGGCGGGGAAACCGTACGGGACGAGGAGGACCCGGGCGACGGGCGGCGTTCCGGAGGCCGGTGATGAGCGGCACGGTCCGTTACGTGTACGGGGTCGCGGAGGCGGCACCGGGGCTGGACGACGGCGTCGCCGGGCTGCGGGGCGTCGCCGGCGCGCCGGTCCGCGCGGTGACGGACCGCGGGGTTGCGGCGGTGGTCAGCGACGTGCCGGCCGCCGATTTCGAAGAGGCCCCGCTCGCCGCCCACCTGGAGGACCTCGCCTGGCTGGAGGCCGTGGCCCGGGCCCACCACGGTGTCGTCGACGCGGTGGCGGCCCGCGCCACCGTGCTGCCGCTGCGGCTGGCCACGGTGTACCGCGACGACACGGGGGTCCACGCCCTGCTGACGGCGGGCCGGGACGAGTTCCTGCCCCGCCTCGCACACCTCGCGGGCCATGTGGAGTGGGGCGTGAAGGTCTTCTTCGTGCCTCCGGCGGACGCGTCGGCGGCCGGCTCGGCCCCGCCTCCCGAGGACGAGCTGAGCCCCGGCCGGGCCTACCTGCGCACCCGCCGCCACGAACGGCACGCCCGGGACGACGCGTACCGCGAGGCCCTGGCGGCGGCGGAGCGCGTCCACACCGCCGCCCGTTCCCGTGCCGTCGAACACACACGGCACCGGGTGCAGCAGGGGCCACTGGTGCAGGGGCCGTTCGAGAACATCGCCAACCACGCCTACCTGGTGGCGGCCGACCGGTCCGACGCCTTCCGCGCCGCCGTCGAGGAGGCGGCGGCGGACACCGAGGTCGTCCGCGCCGAGGTCACCGGCCCGTGGGCACCGTACTCCTTCGCGGCCGCCGCGCCGGCCGCGCCCGGGCGGGAGGCGGGCACGGGATGACGAGCGCGAGCGGCAGGGAGGGCGCAGGGGGCGTCGGCGGCGGGGCGCGGGCGCCCGGCCGGCAGATCGCGCTGATCGACCTGCTGGACCGGCTGCTCACCAGCGGGGTCGTGGTCACCGGCGACATCACGCTGTCCGTCGCCGACATCGACCTCGTACGGATCTCCCTGCGCACCCTGATCGTGTCCATCAGCGCGGAGAATCCCTCCCCGTGGACGGGCCTCCCCCTGCCCGACGTGCGAGGCGTCCCGGGTACCGGGCAGGTGCGGGATGTCCGATGACCCCGGCGGGCCCGTCGACCGCTACCGGGAGCTCGCCGACGCGGCGGC
Organism: Streptomyces sp. NPDC030862; assembly: GCF_055571835.1. Taxonomy (NCBI): domain Bacteria; kingdom Bacillati; phylum Actinomycetota; class Actinomycetes; order Kitasatosporales; family Streptomycetaceae; genus Streptomyces; species Streptomyces sp. NPDC030862. The sequence goes on from NZ_JBVIEN010000001.1 coordinate 847,383, forward strand.
CCGCGCCTTCCGGCTGCTCCCCGCCGCGCCGCGCGAGCTGCCCCGACCCGGCGCCGGGCGCCCGTCCGCGCCCACGCACCGGATCAACGCCGACCCCGACACGGTGGAGCGCGACCTGATGAGGCTGGTCCTCACCCTGGTCGAGCTGCTGCGGCAGCTCATGGAGCGGCAGGCGCTGCACCGGGTGGACGCCGGTGACCTCACCGAGGACGAGGAGGAGCGCCTCGGGACGACCCTCATGCTCCTGCACGACCGGATGACCGAGCTGTGCGCCCGCTACGGCCTGACCATGGCGGAGCTGAATCTGGACCTCGGCCCGCTCGGCAGTCTGCTCCCGCCGCCCGAGGATCCGCGTTGATCCTGCTTTGACCCTGATTGGCCCGCGCCGCAGCGGGCAGAAGCGGACTGGAGGTGACAGATATGAGCAGTGAGAAGAAGGCGAAGAACGCCGGTCAGACCGCCAAGGGGAAGGCGAAGGAGGCCGTCGGAAGGGCTACGGGGAACGAGAGCCTGGAGATGGAGGGCCGGGCGGAGCAGGCCAAGGGTGACGCCAAGCAGGCGGTCGAGAAGGCCAAGGACACCTTCAAGCACTGACCGCCGGGGTTCCGGGTCACGGGCGGCGGAAGCGGGGAAGCCCGCTTTCGCCGCCCGTTCCCATGCGGTCACACGTCCGCGACCATGTCCGCGGTGATCGCCCAGCGCTCGTGGTCGCGCCACTCCCCGTCGACGAAGAGGAACGCGGGCGAGAAGCCCTCCAGCCGGAAGCCGGCACGGCGTACGAGCGCGAGGGAGGCGGTGTTCAGCGGCTGGACGTTGGCCTCCAGCCGGTGCAGGCCCAGCGGGCCGAAGGCGTACTGCAGCACCAGGCCGAGCGCCTCGCTCATCAGGCCGCGCCCGGCGGCGTGGGCGAAGGCTCCGTACCCGAGCGCGCCGCTGAGGAAGCCGCCGCGCACGATGTTGTTGATGTTGACGAACCCGGCGATGGCGCCGTCCGCGTCCCGCTCGCAGACCAGGAAGGACTCGCGGTCGTCCCCCTCGACGAGGGGCCGGGCGTAGCGGGCGTACGCGTCGGCGTCCACGGGGGGGAAGAGCCAGGGCCTGTGCAGTTCCCGGCTCTCCCTCGCCCGCGCGGTGAACTCGTCGGCGTCCTCGTACGTCAGGTGGCGCAGGGCCACGCGGGGGCCCTCGGTCAGGTACGGAGGGGTGGACGAACGGATGCCGTGCATCCGGTCAGGCTAGCCGGGTGATCAACGGACCGCCGCCCCCGGGACCAGGACGAGTGGATCCTGGTCGCACGGGGGCGGTGGAAGCGGCCGTACGGGTGAGAGGGCTCAGTGGTGGGTGAGGACCACCTGGCGCTCGTCGTCCGCGTCGTCGGCCTCCGCCGGGTCCGGGCGCTGGATGAGCAGGGCGGTGACGACTCCGACGGCGAGCAGCGCGAGCGCCGTGTACATGGCGTGCTGGTAACCGGCCTCGGTGACGCCGCCCGCGTCGCTGCCCGCCGTGATCATGGCGGAGGCGAGGGCGATGCCGAGCGAGGCCCCGATGCCGAAGCAGGCGCCGTTGAGGCCGGAGAGCGAACCGGGCTTGTCCTTGGGGGCGGTGGTGACGGCGAGACCGTTGAGGCCGGTGAGCATGAAGCCGCCGTACGTGACGCCGAGCGCGGCGAGGGCGGCCACCAGGATCCACTCGTTGTGCAGGAACAGCGTGGCGAAGACGAAGATGGCGAAGTTGGCGATCGCGCCGGCGACCACGATCGTGCGCCAGCCGATCTTCGGGCCGAGGCGGCCGGTCAGCGGGGCGGACACCACGCCGATCAGCTGGATGGGGGTGAGGAAGAGGACGGCGGCGGTGACGGCGGAGAGGCCGAGGCCGACCCGGGCGTCCTGGGAGAAGAGCGGGATGGTGAGCGCGATCGCGCCGAAGGCTCCGCCGAGGGTGCAGATCGTGGTCAGCAGCAGCGGCCAGGCGCGGCGCGAGGCGAGGACGTCGAGGTCGATGACCGGGTTGGCGGCGCTCTTCTGCGAGACGACGAAGAAGACGAGTGCGGCGACGCCGCCGATCAGGAAGCCCAGGGTGAGGGCGGAGGTCCAGCCCCAGGCGGCGCCCTGGGCGAGGCCGACGAGGATGCCGGTGAGGCCGAGGGCGAGGGCGGCGATGCCGCGGGAGTCGAAGCGGGCGTCGGCGTCGGCGGTGGGCGGGACGTCGGGGACGTACCGGCGTACGCCGAGGAGGCCGGCGACGGCGATCAGCGTGGAGCAGACGAAGATGCCGCGGAAGCCGATGGTGTCGGCGATCTGGCCGCCCGCGATGGCGTCGACACCGGCGAGGCCGCCGTTGACGGCGGTGATGATGCCGGCGGCCTTGCCGAAGCCGGCCGGGGTGAGCAGCTGGTTCAGGGTGAGGAAGGCGAGGGTGAACATCGCGGCGGAGACGCCCTGGAGGACGCGGCCCGCGATGAAGATCTCGATGTTCGGCGCGAAGACGCAGAGCAGGTTGCCGACGATCAGGACGACCGCGCAGAGCAGCATCATCGGCTTGCGGCCGCGCTGGTCGCTCAGGCGGGCGAGGGTGACCTGGCCGATGGCCGCCATGAGGAAGAACAGCGTCTGGGAGAGGCCGGCGGCCGCGGTGGTGGTGCCGAGGCGCTCGATGACATCGGGCAGTGCGGGGCTGAGCATGGTGGCGTTGATCTGGTAGCCGAGGACGGCGAGCACCATCGCCAGCAGCATGGGGCCGCGCCCCGCCAGGTCGGATGTGGCCGCTTCGGCTCCGGAACGCGTCCGGCCGAACGAGATGGACATGTCGGCCCCTTTGCCTTGGATGTCATGTCGAATGGCGCTTGTCAGACAAGCATTGCTGACACAGCCTGGGATCTACGCGCGTCGACGTCAAGACCTCCGAGCAAACTTTTGGCGTTTTCGCAGCTCAGATGAGAGGGACCAGGGAGGTTGGCCATTGCCTGCCCGGGTCGGCTCGGCATAACTTGCAGACAAGTGAGCCGAGGAGGGGCAGTGGTGGTCAGCGCAGAGCAGCGGAGACCGGTCGTGGTGCTGTACGAGCGGATCGTGGACGCGATCCACGCGGGCACCTATCCGCCCGGCTCCACCCTCCCCTCCGAGCCGAAGCTCGCCGCCGAGCTGGGCGTCAGCCGCCCGGCCCTGCGCGAGGCCCTGCTGCTGCTCCAGGAGGACGGCCTGCTGTCGGTGCGCCGCGGCGTGGGCCGCACCGTCAACGACCGGCCGCCGCGGCGCGGCTTCGAGCACATCCAGCCGCTCGAGGAGCTGATCGGCGCGGGCGCGCCGGTGCGCGTGCGGGGGCTGCTGCGCACGGTGGAGGAGCCGACGGACTTCACCACCCAGCACCTGCTGGCACCCGCCCGCGCGGAGCTGCGGTTCTGGGAGTCACTGCTGGCGGCGGACGGTACGGCGGCGGCGCTGAGCCAGGAGTGGGCGGCGGCGGAGGACGTCCTGGAGCGGGTGCACCCCGCCTTCGCCCGGGCCCTGGACGCCCAGCCCGACCCCGTCGGCACCTCGATGCTGGCCGTACTGACCGGCGCCTCGCGCGGCGTGCCGCTGTCGGCGCACAGCACCGTGACGGCGACGCTCGTCGGCCAGCGGCGCGGCGAACAGCTGGCCCGGTCGGCCGACACCCCGGCGGTGCTGGTCACGCAGGTGGTGCGGGTGGGCGACACCCCGGTCATGGCGGCCAAGCACATGCTCCCGACGGGCGCGGCGGCGCTCCCGGTCCTCCAGTCGTCCTGAGGCCCTCACCCGGCGCCCTTCGGGCGGCCGCGCCAGTGGGGGCTGTCGCCCGCGTCACGGCGCCGCCCGCGCCCCTTGGCGTACACTCGCGCCCCATGCACTTGTCTGACAACCTCCCCGCCGCTGCCCTCGCCCCCGCCGACTGGATCGTGCGCGCCCCCAAGGCCGTCCTCCACGACCATCTGGACGGCGGCCTGCGCCCCGCCACGATCATCGAGCTGGCCCGCGACTGCGGCTACACCGGCCTGCCGACCGAGGACCCGGCCGCGCTGGCCGTGTGGTTCCGGGACGCCGCGGACTCCGGGTCGCTGGAGCGCTACCTGGAGACGTTCGCCCACACCTGTGCGGTGATGCAGACCCGCGAGGCGCTGTTCCGCGTCGCGGCCGAGTGCGCCGAGGACCTGGCGGCGGACGGCGTGGTCTACGCCGAGGTGCGGTACGCCCCCGAGCAGCACCTCGCCGCCGGGCTCACCCTCGACGAGGTCGTGGAGGCGGTGAACGACGGCTTCCGCGAGGGCGAGCGCCGCGCGGGCGGCCGCATCACGGTCGGCACGCTGCTGACCGGCATGCGCCACACGGACCGCTCGCTGGAGATAGCCGAGCTGACCGTCGCGCACCGCGAGCGCGGCGTGGCGGGCTTCGACATCGCGGGCGGCGAGATCGGCAACCCGCCGGCCCGCCACCTGCCCGCCTTCCAGCACCTCAAGCGGCACAACTGCCACTTCACCATCCACGCGGGCGAGGCCGTCGGCGCCGAGTCCATCCACGAGGCGGTGCAGGTCTGCGGCGCCGAGCGGATCGGCCACGGCGTCCGGATCACCGACGACATCGCCGAGGACGGCACGCTCGGCCACCTGGCCGCGTACGTCCGCGACAACCGCATCGCCCTGGAGGTCTGCCCGACCTCCAACCTCCAGACGGGCGCCGCGAAGGACTACGCCACGCACCCCATCGACCAGCTGCGCCGCCTCGGCTTCCGCATCACGCTGAACACCGACAACCGCCTGGTCTCCGGCACCACCATGAGCCGGGAGTTCCAGCACATGGCGGACGCCTTCGGCTACGGTCCCGAGGTCTTCGAGGAGTTCACGGTCGCCGCCGTCGAGGCCGCGTTCCTGCCGCTGCCGGAGCGCCGGCGCCTCATCGACGAGGTGATCCACCCGGGTTACGCCGCCCTCGCGGCCGGCCGCTGAGCCACCGGGCCCGGCCGCGCGGGAGTGCTCCGGCGTCGGTCAGACGTCGTACCCCTGCGCGGCCAGCCAGCGGTGCACCGCCGCCTTGTCGGCGACGCTGACGTGCACGGGGCCCCGCCGGGCGGGGCCCTCGTCCCGGTTGAAGGCCGTCTCGGTCACGCGCGCCGTGACCCAGTCGGCCAGCTCCCGGGCGGCATCGGGCGACAGCCGCCCCCGCTCCCAGCCGCGCCTCGCCTCCTCGGCCGCGGGCGCGTCGAACCGGGCGGCCTCCTCCAGCCATGCGGGGACGAGGCGCGCGGCGACCTCTTCATCGGGCGGCGGTGTGGAAGGCCTGGAAGGCGTACCTGAGGATTCGCTCATGCGGACAAGGTGACCGGACGGCCCGCCGGCCATACCCGGGCGGCACCCGAGTGCGCCCGATCGGACGCGGCCCGCAGGTGCTGCGGCGCGCCCTGCGCCGCCGCGGCCTGACGACGGGGGCGGCTCACCGCAGCGCAGGCACCTCGCACGTCAGCGTGCCCTCCTCCGCGTCCAGGACGGCGGGCACGCCCAGCGGCACGGTCAGGTTCGTCGGGCCGTGCCCGAAGCCCAGCTCCTCGACGACCGGCACACCGAGCCCGGCCAGCCGGTCGCGCAGGGTCGCGCGGACCGCTTCGTACGGGCCGCAGGCCTGCCAGGAGCCGAGGGCGACACCCGCGACGCCGTCGAGCCATCCGGACCGCAGCAGCTGGGTGAGCGCGCGGTCCAGACGGTACGGCTCCTCGCCGGTGTCCTCCAGGAGGAGCAGGCCGCCCCGCGCGGACGGCCGCGCCCCGGACGTGCCGAGCTCGGCGGCGAGGAGGGTGAGGCAGCCGCCCAGGGTGACGCCCCGCGCCCGGCCGGGCACCAGCGGACGGGCGGTGTCCAGGCCCAGGGTGCGTACGGACTCGGGGTCGAGGAGCGTGGCGCGCAGCGACTCCCGGGTGCGGGCGTCCTCAAGGAAGGTGACCGCGGCGGCCATCGGGCCGTGCAGCGTGGCCAGGCCCAGCCGTACGGCGAACGCCTCGTGGAGCGCGGTCACGTCGCTGTAGCCGACGAACACCTTGGGCCGGGCCGCGCGCATCGCCGGCCAGTCGACGAGGTCGGCCATGCGCTGGGCGCCGTAGCCGCCGCGTGCGCACAGGACCGCCGCGACCGTCGGGTCGCACCAGGCCCGCGTCAGGTCGCGGGCGCGTGCCGCGTCCTCGCCCGCGAGGTACCCGAGGCCGCCCGGGTGCCGGTCGAGGACGTGGGGCCCCACCACCGGGTCGAGCCCCCAGCCGCGCAGGATGTCCAGCCCCGCACGGAGCCGCTCCTCGGCCACCGGCCCGCTGGTCGCGACGATCGCGACGCGGTCACCGGGCCGCAGCCGGCGCGGCCGCTCCAGCGGGCGGACGACCGGAGGGGTCACTTCCGCAGCTCCAGCAGCGGTACGTCGAAGCGGGTGACGCCGAAGACCTGGACGTACAGGGCGAGTTCCGACTCCAGCGCCCGCGTCATCGTGTCGGCCTGCCGGAAACCGTGCCCCTCCCCCTCGAAGGCGAGGTACGTGTGCGGTACGCCGCGCCCCGCCATCCGGGCCAGGAAACGTTCCGTCTGGGCGGGCGGGCAGACGACGTCGTCGAGCCCCTGGAGCAGCAGGAACGGCGCGGTGATCCGCTCGGCCAGCTCGATCGGCGCACGCTCGCGGTAGCGGCCGGGGACCTCGCCGGGCGGGCCGATCAGGGACTCCAGGTAGCGGGACTCGAAGTCGTGGGTCTCCTCGGCCCAGCCCTCCAGGTCCAGGACGGGGTAGAGGAGCGTGCCGCAGGCGTAGACGCGGGTGACGGCGAGCGAGACGGCGGCGGTCCAGCCGCCCGCGCTGCCGCCGCGGATCGCGAGGCGGGCCGGGTCGGCGGTGCCTTCGGCGGCGAGCGCCTCGGCGACGGCGGCGCAGTCCTCGACGTCCACGACGCCCCACTGCTCGCGCAGCCGCTCGCGGTAGGCGCGCCCGTAGCCGGTGGAGCCGCCGTAGTTGACCTCGGCGACGCCGATGCCGCGCGAGGTGAAGTAGGCGATCTCCAGGTCGAGGACGAGCGGCGCGTGGCCGGTGGGGCCGCCGTGCGCCCACACCACGAACGGCGGCAGCTCGTCGTCGGGGGCGCTGCGGTCGGGGTTGTGCGGTGGGTAGATGTGGGCGTGGATCTCGCGGTTGTCGGGGCCGGTGAAGGTGCGGATCTGCGGTTCGGGGTAGTACGCGGGGTCGACGGGGTCGTCGTGCGCGGAACCGATCACCCGTGCCCTGCCCGTGCCGGTGTCGAGTTCGACGACCTCGTACGCGCTGCGGGGGCTGGCCGCGACGCCGACGACGCGGCTGCCGTGGGCGGCGAGGGTGGGCGCCCACTCGGTCCAGGGCCCGGCGGCGTCGACGAGTTCGCCGGTCTCGGGGTCGAGTATGCCGAGGGCGGTGGCGCCCCGGCCGTGGATGACGGCGACGAGGCCGTTGTCGAGCGGGTGGAACCACCGCATGCCCACCTTCCACAGCGGCCCGCCGAACTCCTCGGCGCGGCCGGTGCACAGCGCGGCCGGCGTGGACGAGCCGGGCCGCAGGCGGTACGGCTCCCACCAGCCGCGCCGGTCGGAGACGTACAGCAGCGACCCGTCGGCCGCCCAGTCGGCCTGGCAGACCGCCTCGCCGTCACCGCCCCCGGCCTGCCGTACGCCCGTGAAGGGGCCGTCCTCGTTCACCTCCCCGGTCATCAGGAGCGTGCCGTCCCACGGCATGTCCGGGTGGTCCCAGGCGATCCACGCGGCGCGGCGCCCGTCCGGTGAGAGGCGGGGTCCGGTGACGAACCGGTGCGTGCCGTCGGTCAGTTCGCGTACGGCGGCCCGGTCGTCGGCGGCCGAGCCGTCGAGCGGTACGGCGGCGATGACCCGCCGCACGTCCCCCGGCCCCTCGCCGGTGAACTCCTCCAGGACGCACCACACCTCGCCGCGCTCGGGGCGGACGACGGGGTCGGCCCAGCGCAGCCCGCCGCCGACCGGGGAGAGCGGGGTGAGGGGGCGCGGCGGGGTGTCGCCGTCGGGCTCGTACGCGTACAGCCGCTGGTCGGGGAAGTGGCTGAAGACGACCAGCGGTCCGGTCGCGCGCACCGTCCCGGCCCAGGGGCTGCCGCCGTACTCGAGGACCCGGCTGCGGACGTTCCACGGGGCGGGCAGCACCGGCTCCTCGGTGCCGTCGGTGCGCCGGCGCACCAGGGTGCGCCGGCCTCCCTCGGTGGGCCGGGGCTCGGTCCACCACATCTCGTCGCCGACCACGCCGACGTACTCGGGACGGCCGTCGTGCGCGGCGGCGAGCGAGGCGCCGATGGGTGACGGCCAGGTTCCGTAAGCCCCCGTGGGTACCATCCGGGTGCTCCCCCTCACATGTTCTTGTCGCGCGGTCTTACGCGTTACGCGGTCTGCAGGTAGCGGTCGAGGACGCGGATGCCGAAGTGGAGCGCCTCGATGGGGACGCGCTCGTCGACGCCGTGGAAGAGCGCCTGGTAGTCGAAGCCGATGGGCAGCCTCAGCGGGGAGAAGCCGTAGCCGGTGATGCCGAGGCGGGCGAAGTGCTTGGCGTCGGTGCCACCGGACATGCAGAACGGCACGACGTGCGCGTCCGGGTCGAAGTGCAGCAGCGCGGCGCGCATCTTCTCGTACGTCGGCGAGTCGACCGGCGCCTGGAGGGCGATCTCCCGGTGCTGGAACTCCCACGCGACGTCCGGGCCGGTGAGCCGGTCCATGGTCGCGGCGAACTCGTCCTCGCCGCCGGGGACGAACCGCCCGTCGATGTGGGCGCTGGCGGTCCCCGGGATGACGTTCACCTTGTAACCGGCGTGCAGCATGGTCGGGTTGGCGCTGTTGCGTACGGTCGGCTCGACGAGGGCGGCGGCCCGGCCGAGCTTCGCCAGCAGCGCGTCCGCGTCGAAGTCGGGCGCGTCGACGTCGGCTTCGATGCCGTACAGCGCGGCGATCTCGGTGAGCGCGGCGCGCACGGTGGGGGTGAGCCGGACGGGCCACTGGTGCTCGCCGATGCGGGCGACGGCCGCCGCGATGCGGCTGACGGCGTTCTCCCGGTTGACCTTGGAGCCGTGGCCGGCCCGGCCCTCGGCGGTGAGCTTGACCCAGCCGGTGCCCCGCTCCCCCGCCCCGATGGGGTAGAGCGCGAGGTCGGGTCCGGCGTGGAAGGTGTAGGCGCCGGACTCGCCGATGCCCTCGGTGCAGCCCTCGAAGAGGTGCGCCTGGTGGCGGGCGAGGTAGCCGGCGCCGTCGATGGCGCTGGCCTCCTCGTCGGCGGTGTACGCGATGACGATGTCGCGCCGGGGCCGGATGCCGTGGCGCGCCCATTCGCGGACGACCGCCAGGATCATCGCGTCCATGTTCTTCATGTCGACGGCGCCCCGGCCCCAGACCAGCCCGTCGCGGACCTCGCCGGAGAAGGGGTGCACGTCCCAGTCGTCGGCGTCGGCGGGGACGACGTCGAGGTGGCCGTGGACGAGGAGGGCGTCGGCGGACGGGTCGGTGCCCTCGATCCGCGCCACCACGTTGGTACGGCCGGGCGTGCGCTCCAGCAGGGCCGGTTCCAGGCCGGCCTCGGCGAGCTTCTCGGCGACGTACTCGGCGGCGGGCCGCTCCCGGCAGTCGCCGCTGCCGCGGTTGGTGGTGTCGATCCGGATGAGCTCGGAGGTGAAGGTCACGACCTCGTCGAGCGCCTCCGAGTCGGTGTCGAAGGGCCCGTTCTCCGGGGTGCCCAGGGACGTCACGTCAGCCATACTGCTCCTCCACCGCGGCCGAGACGATCGTGGTGACCGCCTTGAAGGCGCGGATGCCCTCGTACATCGTCTCGCTGGTGTACGCCACCCGCCGCTCCCCGCTCACCGCCACGCCGGGTACGACGGTGGCGGCCGCCGCGAGGTGCTCGGCGTCGAACTCCAGCTCCACGGTGAACGGCCCGCCGCGCACCGGTTCGTACCGTACGGCGAGAGCGGTCGCCTCCTTGGCCGCGGCGCGGATGTCAGCGGCCGTACGGGTGGGGGTGCGGCACACCGCGGCATACCGCGACACGTGGTCCTTGACCGCGACCTTGCGGGCCTCGGGCGCGTAGCCGAGTGCGTCGTCGCAGGTCAGGTCGTCGCCGGTGACGAGGATGACGGGTACGCCGTACTCGGCGACGACATGCGCGTTGAGCAGGCCCTCGCTGGCGCGCACGCCGTTGAGCCAGACGCCGGTGATGGAGTTGGCGAGGTAGGTGTGGGCGAGGACGCCCTCGGTGCCGGCGCCCGTGTGGTAGCCGACGAAGGCGACGCCGTCGACGTCGCCGTGCTGGACGCCCTCCACCATGGACAGCGACTTGTGGCGGCCGGTGAGCATCTCGGCGCGCTCGTCGAGCCGTTCCAGCAGCAGGTTGCGCATGGTCCAGTGGGCTTCGTTGATCAGGACGCGCTCGGCGCCGCCGTCGAGGAAGCCGAGGACCGCGGCGTTCACGTCGGAGGTGAACAGGGCGCGGCAGCGTTCCCACTGGGGTGTGCCCGGCAGCACGTCGGCCGGCCAGGTGACGCCGGTGGCGCCCTCCATGTCGGCGCTGATGAGGATCTTCAAGCCCACTTGGCGTGCCACTCCGTTCCGTCGTGCGTTCCGTGCTGCGTGCGTTCCGTGCTGCGTGCGTTCCGTGCTGCGTGCGTCGCGTGCGTTCCGTGCTCCGTGCGGGAGAGGTCCGACCCTACCGACCGCCCCGGGCCCCGAAACAGACCCCGCGTACCGCATGTCACGCCCGTCGCTGGGTACCCCGGGCGGCGGGAGAGCCGGACGGACGTGGGCTGGACGGAGGTGTGGGCCATGACGACGGCATCGCGGACCGCCCGTATCGACGCCGGTGACGCGCCCCTGGTCGGCGACCTGGCGCTCCCGGCGGACGCGCGGGCCGTGGTGGCCTTCGCCCACGGCAGCGGCAGCTCGCGGCACAGCCCCCGCAACCGGGCGGTCGCGGAGGCGCTCCGGGAGGCGGGGCTCGGCACCCTGCTCCTCGACCTGCTCACCCAGCAGGAGGAGCGTGTCGACATGGTCACCGCCGAGCTGCGCTTCGACATCGCGCTGCTGGGGCGGCGGATGACGGCGACGGTGGACTGGCTGGGTACGGAGCCGGACACGGCGGGGCTGCCGGTGGGGCTGTTCGGCGCGAGCACCGGGGCCGCGGCGGCGCTGGTGGCGGCCGCCGAGCGGCCGGACGGCGTCCGGGCCGTGGTGTCGCGGGGCGGGCGGCCGGATCTGGCGGGCGACGAGGTGCTGCCCGCCGTGCGCGCGCCGGTCCTGCTGGTGGTCGGCGGCGAGGACCACCAGGTGCTGCGGCTGAACGAGGAGGCCGCGGAGCGGCTGAGCGCCCCGTACCGCATCCACGTGGTGCCGGGTGCCACGCATCTCTTCGAGGAGCCGGGGGCTCTGGAGGAGGTCGCGGCGGCGGCGCGGAAGTGGTTCGGCCAGATGGCCGTGCCCGGCGGGGCGGGAGGGCAGTGAGCGAGGGAGGTGAGGGAGCCGTGCTCCTGCGGAACCGCACCGAGGCCGGGCGCGAACTCGCCGCCCGCCTCGCCGGCCGGCAGCGCGAGGGCCGGCTGACGGATCCGGTGGTGCTGGCCCTGCCCCGCGGCGGGGTGCCGGTCGCCGTCGAGATCGCGAAGGCGCTGGGCGCGCCGCTGGACGTCCTCGTCGTCCGCAAGATCGGCGCGCCGTTCAATCCGGAGCTGGGCGTCGGCGCGGTGGCCGGGGACGGGCCGCCGCTGTACGACCAGCGGACGCTGGCCATGCTGGACCTCACGGAGGACCGCCTCGGGCCGACGGTGGCGCGCGAACGGACCGAGCTCCACCGGCGCGAGGACCTCTACCGGGGCGGCCGGCCGCTGCCGGACGTACACGGCCGCACGGTCGTCCTGGTCGACGACGGCCTGGCCACCGGCGTCACCGCCCGCGCGGCGCTGAGGTCCGCGCGCGGCCTGGAGCCGGCCGAGCTGATCATGGCCGTGCCGGTGTGCTCGCGCGAGGCGGCGGAGCTGGTGGGCGCGGAGGCCGACGACCTGGTCTGGCTGCACCAGCCGCGGCCGTTCTCGTCGGTGGGCCAGTGGTACCTGGACTTCGACCAGGTGGGCGACGACGAGGTGATCCGCCTCCTGAGCGCGGCGCGCGAGCCGCGCGGGGATGCGGCGGGCGGCGGGTCGGCGGACGATGGGGGACGTGTTGAGTGACATGAGGAGAGGCGCGGAGGCGCCCGTGGAAGCAGCCCGGCGGGCCCTGCTGTCGACCGGCACGCACCCGATGGAGCCGGCCGAGGTGTCCGCGTGCGTGGGCACGGACGCGGACGGCTGGGCGCGGTTCGCCGCCCACTGGGACGACCTGGCGCCGGACCCGTACGCGGCCGAGAGCGGCACGGTGCGGATGCGCCGGTACGGCACGTTCGCCCTGACGCGCGACGGACGGCTGACCCCGCGGCCGCACGACGCGTTCGTCCAGCCGGAGGCCAGCAATCCGATGTACGTCGGCGTCGACCGGCACTTCGAGCCGCTGACCGACGCGTTCACCGCCGATCCCCTGCTGGCGTCCCTGATCCGGCTGCTCGGGCGGGTGGCGAGCTGTCTGGAGGACCGGGACGAGTGGCAGGTGAAGGTGCACCCCTTCCGGGTGCTCGCCTCCGCCGGGCAGGACGGGCAGCCCACCCCCGAGGGGCGGCACCGCGACGGCGTCACGCTCGTCACCTCGCTGCTGATCGGCCGCGAGAACGCCACGGGCGGCGCCAGCTCGGTGTACGGCGCCGACGGCGAGCACCTCCTGACGACGACGCTCGACGAGCCGGGCAGCCTGCTGCTGGGCGACGACCGGCGCACCCTCCACGAGGTGTCCCCGATCCGCCCGCTCGCCCCGGAGCGGCCCGCGCGCCGCGACGTCCTGGTGACGACGCTGCTCCCGCCCGGCTGAGGCCCCGCCTTACGCGCCGTCTTCCGGGCACGTGTCGCGGACCAGGCCCTCCACCACCGCGCCCAGGCGCGGCTCGGCGGCCAGGCGGGCCCGCTGGCGCTCGGCGCCGGACCCGCGCAGCTCCAGCCGCCGCAGGAAGGCCGCGACCTCGCCCTCGTCCCCGTACGCGCGGAGGGCGGGGCCCACGTGCTCGACCAGGCGCCGCGCCTGGACCGGCGTGGGCAGCACGCGCCCGGTCGGCGCGTCGACGCCGTGGCCGGACCAGCCGTCCCGCGCGGCGCGCCAGTACGCCGCGCGCAGCAGCTCGGCGCCGGTGCGGGGCCCTGGGTCGCCGGCGGCCACGCGCCGGGCGGCCGTCGCGACGAGCGCCCTGATCAGCGCCGTGAGCGCCACCGTGTCGTCCACGTCCGACAGGACGTCCATGGTGCGGACCTCGACCGTCGGCAGGCGCGGGTTGGGCCGTACGTCCCAGAACGGCATGCCGGGCTCCAGCATCGCCTCACTGGCCGCCATGGCGGCGGCGATCCGCTCGTGATCGGCGAGCGACTCGGCGTACGGCGGCGGGCCGAGGCACGGGAAGCGGCCGCGGATCACGGAGCGCCAGCTGGCGTAGCCGGTGTCCCGGCCCTGGTGGAAGGGCGAGTTGGCGCTCATCGCGACGAGCAGCGGCAGCCAGGGCCGCAGATGGTTGCCGACGAGGACGGCCGTCTCCCGGTCGGGCAGGTGGACGTGGGCGTGGAAGGCGCAGACGGCGAAGTCGTCGTGCATCGCGCGGTACTGCCGTGCCCCCGCCCCGTAGCGCGGATGGCCGGCGATCTCGGCGCGCCCGCCGTCGCCGCCGATGACCGGCGTGCCGGAGGCGCACAGGCGCAGGCCCTCGGCCCGCGCGGCGGCGGCCAGGCCGGCGCGGACGGCGAGCAGCTGGGCGCGCAGCTCGTCCACGCGGGAGCAGGGCGCGGTCTTCCCCTCGACCTGGTACTCCGTGAACTCCCCCGAGACGCTCTCCGCGAGTGGGGGCGGAACGCGCGCGACCACGCGCGTACCGGCCGCTGCCGCGCTGTGGTCGGCCGGGTCGACGAGGAAGAACTCCTCCTCCACCCCGACCGTGGGCGGCTCGCCGAAATCCGGGCTGTTCACGGATTCAGCATCGCGCCCTTCGGCGGCGTTGTCGCCTTGGATGGCGTACGCGCTCGCCCACGGCGCCTCGCGGGTCTTGTGGCTGTTCCTCACCGTCGAGGTGGCCTGCGGAATCGTCCAGCTCGTCCCGTGGCGACGGAGTCCCGCCTTCCCTGTAGTGGCCCGGTGACGGACCTCGGGAGCGGCAGGGGGCTACCGCGCGTGCCCGCCGACCCCGGCTTCCAGGCGCTCCAGCAGTTCCGTGCGGTGCAGGTCCGCTATCGGCGCGAGCAGGTCGGGGTGGCGCAGCAGCGCGGCGGCGCGCCGGTCGTGTTCGTCGGGCGTGACCAGGCGGCGGAAGTCGACCGGTGCCCCCGTCAGGCGGCCGCAGGCGGCCAGCGCGTCCATGGCGGTCGCGGCCAGCCCCGGGGTGCTGAGCAGGACCGCCGCCCAGCTGGCGACGACCTCGTCGACCCAGGTGCGCCAGGCGTAGGTGTCGGCGTCGGTGTCGTCCGCGCCGGTGACCCAGTCGAGCCGGGCCGAGCCGCCCGGCCCGGCGATGGCGACGAGCGCCGCGTCCAGGTCGGTGGGGTAGCGCAGCCACGCCGCAACGGTCACGGCCTGCCGCGCCTGTACGCCGGCGAGGGCGGACTCCAGCGCACCGCCGCCCGACGGGTAGGCGCGGGTCAGCCACTGCGCGGTCGCCGTGATGAGCGGGGTGAGGTGGTGTGCGGTCACGCCGGAACGCTATCGCCGCCATTCGCGGCGACAAATGGCGTGGCTCACGGGAAGTGCGTGGCCTGAACCACATCATGGGCATCCGAATCCCGCACACCGCGCAGAGGAGTGAGGTCATGGGACACGGCGGAGACGTGATCGCGGAGCTGACCAGCGACCACGAGGAGGTGGAGGAACTGTTCAGCACCATCGAGGAACTGCCGTCCGGTGACGAACAGCGGAAGCAGTACGCGGACCAGGTCACCATGGAACTGGTCCGGCACTCGGTGGCCGAGGAGGAGTACCTCTACCCGGCGGTGCGCAAGCACATCGACGGGGGTGACGCCCTCGCCGACAAGGAGCTCCGCGACCACGCCGCCGCCGAGCAGACCATGAAGGACCTGGAGGGCTGCGCGGCGGACGACCCCCGCTTCGACATGCTCATGAACAAGCTCATGACGGAGATCCGGGCGCACGTGGTGGACGAGGAGAACAACCTCTTCCCGCGGCTGCGGGAGGCGTGCTCCCCCGAGATGCTGAACGAGCTGGGCGACAAGGTGCGCCAGGCGAAGAAGACCGCCCCGACGCGCCCGCACCCCTCGGCCCCGGACAAGCCTCCGGCGAACAAGCTCCTCGCCCCGGGCGCCGGGATGGTGGACCGCCTTCGCGACATGATGTCCGGCCGCGGCAAGAGCTGAGCCGGCCCCTGACGCACGTGCTGAGGGCCGCCCGGTGGATCTCCGGGCGGCCCTCAGCATGTCCCCCGGTAGGGGGCGCCGGGGACCAGGGCCGCCCATTCCGCCGGGGTGAGCGGCGCGGGGGCGCGGCGGCAGAGGCTCTTGACGACGGTCTCGGCGTCCAGGTCGTGCGCGCGGGCCTCCGTGTGGGAGCCCGCGACGTGCAGCTTTCGGCCCGCCGGATCGAAGGCGAGGTCGAGGACGGCGTCCCCCGGACCGGGCAGCTGCGTGCCCAGGGGCTGGTGGGACGGTACGTCCCAGAGCCGCACCGCTCCCGCCGCGTCTCCGACGGCGAGGGTCCGGCCGTCGGGTGAGAACGCCAGGGCGGTGACCGCCCCCGGGGCGCCGACCGTGAGCGGGGCGAGGACGCCGAGACGCCGGTGCCCCGTGCCGTCCCACAGGGCGACGTGCCCCTGGTCCGTGCCCACGGCCAGCAGTGCACCGTCGGGACTGAACGCGAGGGGGTGGTCCCGCCCTCCTCGCCATGCCTGATGCGACAGCGCCCCGCGCGGGAGCTCGACGACCGTCCCGGTTCCGGCGGCCAGCCTGTCGCCGGATGGCCGGAGGGCGAGAGCCGAATGGCCCGTCTCCGCGTCCTTCGCGTCGGCGAGCTTCCTCCCTCGGGTCAGGTCCCACACGCCGTTCGGAGAGGCGGCGTACGCCGGCGGCTTCTTCGCCCGGCCGGGGTTGCCGGCCAGGAGCACGGCGATGAGCGGTCCCCGGCCCCCCGGCTCGGTGAGGGTGCCCTCGCTGCGGCGGTGGCGGACGCTCCAGAGCCTCGCGGGCTGGGCGCTGGTGTGCGTCGTACCGTACGTGAGCCATGCTCCGTCGGGGCTGAACGAGTTGAGCCGCGTCGTGTAGCCCTCGTCGACGCTCGGGTCGGCCGGCAGGGGCAGGCTCGGCAGGGTGACCGGTGGAGTCCCGCCCTCTAGGTCGCGCAGCCGGAAGCGTGCCGTCCCCGCCTGGTGGCTTTCGGTCAGCAGCAGACGGGCGCCGGGCCCGAAGCGTGCGGACTGCAGTGGGGCGGCGTGCCAGGTCCGGGTGGTCAGGGCCAGGCCGGGAACGAGGGTACGTACGGCCGCCTCCTGACCGCCGTCGGAGGTCAGGTACCGCAGGGTTCCGCCGGAGGCGTCGATCGTGAGCGCCGTGGCCGCCTCACCGGCCAGGGGATAGCGGAAGACGGGCGGAGGGGCGGCCCCCGACCCGATTGGCTCGAGGCTCATGCGGGAGGCCGGCACGGCCGGAGTCAGGGCGTCCGTTCGCCACAGCAGCGCTTCGTCCTCGCCGAGCGCCGCCAGGTAGCGGGAGTCGGCGCTGAAGGAGAACTCGCGGAGGCCCGTACGCATGACGCGGGCCCGCAGCCGGCCCGTCGCGGGGTCGATCAGCCGGATGCCCTCGGGGTCGAGGAGGGCCAGGGCCCTGGCGTCGGGGGTGAAGCCCAGGGAGAGCTCTCCGCAGTCGACCCGCATCGCGCGTGCCTTCGCGGGGGTGGCGGGGCGTCCCGGAGAGGCGAGGTTCCACAGCGTCAGGGCGCTGCCGACGCACACCGCGGCGGCACGGTCGTCGGGGCTGACGGCGACGCGTGCGGGGGCCGTCGCGTCCCCGGCGGGGGCCGGGAAGTGGTCGAGGACGCGGCGCCCGTCGCGTACGTCCCAGAGCTGCACGCCCGCGTCCAGCAGCAGGACGGCGAGGTGGTCGGAGCCCTCCCACGACGCGCGGAACGCGACCGGCCGCTCCGGCAGGCGGGCGAGGACCCGGCGGGTGCCCGTGGCGGTGTCCCAGGCGAGGATCTCGTCGTCCATCGGATCGGTGCCGAGGACGTGGCGGCCGCTCGGACTGGGGGTGACCGAGTGGTTCGGTCCGGCACCGGGCAGCGCGCGGGTGGCGGCATGGCGCCGGGTGGAAACGTCCCACTCCTCCAGCCGGTCGCCCCGGTGCAGGCGCAGGGTGCGGCCGTCGGGGCTCAGGAAGATGTCCTTGGGGGTGGCCGCGCCGGAGGCCGGAGCGGTGAAGAGGTCGGACTCGGGCTGGGTGGCCGCCCGCATCAGCGCGGCGTACGTCTCCGGAGTCCGGGCGATCCGCCACGCGGCGACGCTGAGCCGCACCGCCGTACGGGGGTCGCTGCGGCGCATGCTGTCGGCGAGGGCGGCGACGCGCCGGGCCGTGAGCTGGGCCTGCTGCTGCTCGCTGGTCCGGTTCTGCTGCCAGGCGACGACGCCCGCGACGAGCACGAGGACGAGAAGCAGGGACACGCTCCCGGCCAGTCCGCGCAGGCGGCGGCGTTCCCGGGCCCGGCTGACGCGGCTGGTTTCCAGGAACTCCCGCTCCAGCGCCGTCAGCTCGCTCGTGCCGGGCCCGCCGAAGTGTGCCTCCGCCTCGTCCAGCCGCGCCCCTCGGTACAGCGCTCCGGCGTCGCGGCCCAGGTCGTTCCAGGCGACGGCCGCCTGGGTGAGGCGGCGCAGGATCCGCAGGCGGTGCCGGTCCTCCTCGATCCATGTCCGCAGCCGGGGCCAAGCGGTGATCAGCGCCTCGTGCGCGAGCTGGACGGCGGTGCCGTCCAGGGTGATCAGCCGGGCACGAGCCAGGCGTTCCAGTACCTCGTCCACCCCGTCGCTCCCGGCCGTCGCGGCCGTCGCGGCCGTGCTTGCGGGGCCGTCCGTCCGCAGCTCCGCGCGGTCCGCGGGGCGGCGGGTGTCGGGGGTGCCGTCGCCCGGGGTGATCAGCCGGAGCAGGATCCTGCGTACCAGGACGCGCTGCCCGGCGGTCAGCCGCCCGTACAGGTCCTCCGCCGTCTTGGCGATCGCCCCGCGCACCCCGCCGGCCGCCTCGTACGCCCGTAGGGTCAGCACGCGCCCGGAGCGCCGGCGCCAGGTTTCCAGCAGGGCGTGCGACAGCAGGGGCAGGCCCCCCGGTTCGCCGGCGGTCTCGGTCACCAACCGGGTGGTGAGGGCGCGTTCCACGATCAGGCCGCGTACGGTCGCGGGTCTGACGATCGCCTCCCTCAGTTCCGCGGGGCTCATGGGCCCTACGGGCAGGGCGGCGTCCTTCAGGACGGACACGAGTTCCGGGTACTCCAGGCACCGGCCGTAGAAGTCGGCGCGCACGCCCAGCACCACGCGCAGTCGGCTGCCTGGCTCCCGGGCGGCGAGGAGACGGCGGAGGAACTCGGCTCGTTCGGCGGGATCCGCGCAGAGGGTGAAGACCTCCTCGAACTGGTCCACCAGCACGAAGGTGTCCCCCGCGCCGGCGGCCGGCTCCAGCGCGTCGGCGTGCGTGCGCGCCGGACGGTCGCCCGGGGTGAGGATGCGCAGGGCGGCGGGGCGGTCCTCCGGCAGGTCGGCCTGGCGGAGACGGGGTATCAGACCGGCGCGCAGGAGGGAGGACTTGCCGCTGCCGGAGGGGCCGAGCACCGCTGTGCACCGGTGCGTGCGCAGCAGCTCCATCAGCCCGTCGACCAGTTCCTCGCGCCCGAAGAACACGTCGCTGTCGGCCGGTTCGAACCGGGTCAGCCCCCGGTACGGCGATTCCTCGCCGTCGTCCTCGGCGCGGGACGACGCGGCCGCGTCCTCCGCCGCCGCGTGCCACCGCTTCTCCCACCGCGCCGCGTCACCGCCGCAGGCGGCCACGTACGCCAGCGTCACGGCGAGCGTGGGCAGCTTCTCGCCGGAGGCGGCCTGGGACAAGGCCGGAGCGGAGTAGGTCGTTCGCTGCGCCATCGCGCGGTAGGTGGGCCCGCCCGCTGCCGCGCGCAACGCCCGCAGCTCCGCGGCGAACCGCTCCACCGGCCCCGCGTTCGGGTCCAGCGGCTTCTCCCGACGCCCCACGTCCGCCCCCTCGGCCCCTCGGCCCCCGGTGCCGGGCCACGCCGCCGTCCTGTGGGAAGCGGCCCGGCTCAAGATCGACCGCCACCGTACGAAGGTGCGAAGAGTCGTGACAAGGCCCGTTTCCGGCCGCCCCGGCTCGACCACCCCATGTCCCCCCCATGTCCGACAGCTGTCCCGGAATTGAAAAGCCCCAGGTGAGGGGGGTGCTTAACAAATACCGCCCCGACAAGATCGGTCGAGCCGGAGGACGGGGCGCGGCAGCGTCCGCCCGTCGTCCGACGGCGTGCGGTACCCGGAGCGCGGTCGCGTACTCCGGTACTACGACACCTCTTGTACGGAAAGGGATACGCACTCATGACCAAGACGATGCGTGGTCTCGTCCCCGCCGCCCTCGCCGGCGCGCTCCTCCTCGGCGGCGCCGCCTCGGCCATGGCCGCCCCGGCTCCGGCCCCCGCCTCCGGTGAGCAGGTGGCGGCCGCCGCGTTCTACTGCGGCTACCACAGCGGCACCAAGTACGCGGACCGCGGTGACCGAGGCAACCACGTGAAGGAGATCCAGTGCCTCCTGCGTGACTACTGGGGTTACGGCATCGGCTCGTCCGGCATCGACGGCGACTTCGGGCCGTCCACCGAGAGCGCGGTCAAGAAGTTCCAGCGTGACCGCGGGCTCGCCGCCGACGGCAAGGTCGGGCCGAACACCTGGCGGGCGCTGCGCGGCTGACGACACGAGCCGGGACCGGCCGGGGCGCTGCCCTGGCCGGTCCCGGCCGGTCCTGGCCGTCGACCAGCCCGCCTCGACACGAGGAGACACATGCGACTCTCCCGAAGACACATCCTCCTGACAGCCTGCTCGGCAGCCGCCGCCACGGCGCTCTCGCTCAGCGGCGCCCGGACCGCTGCCGCCGCCATACCTTCCCCCGCCGGACCCGGCACGCGGGACATGCTCAAACCCACGGACCCGGACGCCATCATCCCGGTGGTCTCCGACCACTGGTACGCCGAGGGCGTGTCCCGCGAACCGCTCAACGGCTGGGTCCACTGCACGGGCGGGGGCGAGCGCTGATGGCGTCCCGGCTGGTCACCCGTGCGGCATGGGGCGCCAAGGCGCCGAAAAAGGTGTCCCACGACATACGGCCCGGCGACGGCGGTGTGGCCGTCCACCACATCGGCGAAAGGCCGCTGGCCCTCGCAAGCCATGCCCAGTGCGCTCCACTGGTACGCAGTGTGCAGGACACCCATATGAGCGGGGAGTACGACGACATCGCCTACTCCTTCCTGGCGTGCCCGCACGGCTATGTGTTCGAAGGCCGCGGATACGGCGTCAGGACCGGGGCGAACGGCACCAAGGACGCCAACGACCGCTTCTACGCGGTGTGCGCGCTGACGGGCGGACCCGCCGGCGGCTACGACCCCGTCACCCCCGGGTTGGTCGAGGCGATCCGCACCGCCATCGCCGGCCTGCGTTCCCTCGGCGGCGCCGGGGCCCGCATCGTCGGGCACCGTGATCTCACGGCCACGGAATGCCCCGGGGCGCTCTACGCGTATGTGCGCGACGGGCGGTTCGAGCCCGGAACCGCCCCGGGGCCGGGCGGGGAGGAACCGCCTCCGCCCGGGCAGGAGGTCCCCTGGCCGGGCGTGCTGCTGCAGTACCCGCCCGTCACCGTGCACTGGAGCGCGAGGACGTGGCAGGAACAGATGCGCAAGCGCGGCTGGACCATCGACGTGGACGGCGCGTACGGGGAGCAGTCCCGCCGGGTGTGCCTCGCCTTCCAGCGGGAGAAGGGGCTCACCGTCGACGGCGTCGTCGGCCGCGACACCTGGCAGGCGGCCTGGCGCGCCCCCGTGACCGCCCCCGCGGACGGCGACAGCTCCCACCGCGACGCACCGCCCTGGCCCGGGGTGCTCTTCAGCTACCCGCCGTTCACCCGGCACCCCGGGGTCGCCACGTGGCAGGCCCGCATGCGCGAGAGGGGCTGGTCCCTCGACGCGGACGGGGTGTACGGCAGCCGGTCGCGGGAGGTGTGCCTCGCCTTCCAGCGGGAGAAGCGGCTCACCGCGGACGGCACCGTCGGACCGGCGACCTGGCAGGCGGCCTGGTCCGCCCCCGTCACCTGAGACCACGTCACCTGACATCGAATCACCTGACACCGGAAGGAGACCGCCTTGCTCCCCTCGCCCACGCCCCGCGGCCGTGGCCGCGCACGGATCAGCACCTGGATCGGCACGTTCGCCGCCGCGACCCTGGCCGCGCTCACGGTCACGGCCACGTCCGCCCGCGCCTCCACCGCGCCCCCGGCCGCGCCCCAGCCGACGGTCGCCGCCGCGCCGAGCGACGGCCTGCCGGGCTACTGCGGCCACTACTCCGGCAGCGACATGGTCATCCGGGGAGAGACCGGGAAGAAGGTCCTGGAAATCCAGTGCCTGCTGCGGCAATGCGGCTACGCCGCAGAGCTCGACGGCGTGTTCGGACCGGGCCTGGAAGCGTCCGTCAAGCGCTTCCAGCGCGACCACGGCATCGCCCCCGACGGGAAAGTCGGCCCGCACACCTGGCGAGAGCTGCGGAAGTGCGGTGACCCGGCCGCGGCCTGATCCGGACCCGTCGTCAGTCGCCGTGCCCCAGCTGGAGGTCCCGTTCGGTGCGCCCGCCGCCCGCCACCTGGAGCACCGTCGCCACGGGCGGGTAGCCGGAGGCGATGACCGTGTACGCGCCGGACGACAGGTCCGCGAAGCGGAAGACGCCGTCGGGGCCCGTGGTGAGCGTGTCGACCACGTTGCCCGCGGCGTCGAGCAGCGTCACGCGCGCGTCCTCCACGAGGCGGCCGCCGGTGGTCCGTACGGTTCCGCGCAGCATCGCGCCGCCGGCCAGCTCGATGATCTGCCGGGTCTCGCGGGAGGCGTGCACGCTCACCGGCAGGGCGACGGGCCGGAAGTCCGGGGCACTCGCGGCCAGGGTGTACTCCCCCGCGACCAACGCGGCCATCACATAGCCGCCGTCGCGGCCGCTGCGCGTGGCGGCGACGACCTCGCCGCGTACGTCGGTCAGGGTGACGGCGGCGTCCCGTACGGGCGTGCCGTCGGCGGTGACCACGGTTCCGGCGAGGCGCCCGGCGCCGCCGAGCGCGATGTCGAGCTCGACGGGCCGGTCGCCCGCGGTGACGGTGACGCTCACGGCCTGCGGCTGGTGCCCGGGGGCCGCGGCGATCAGCACGTACGCCCCGGGCCCCGGCACGCTGAGCGCGTACCGGCCGTCGTCGCCGCTCGCCCCGCGCCCGACCTGCCGCCCCTGCCCGTCGACGAGCGTGAGGGCGGCGCGCGGTACGCAGCTGCCGTCGTGGTGCTGGACGGCGCCGCAGACGGGCACGCCGGAGCCGTACGGCGAGGAAGGCCAGACGGCCCCGTCGGAAGCGGAAGCGGGAGCGGGGCCGAGGTCGGGAGCGGGAGCGGCGGTGCGGGCCGCGGGAACGGAGGCCGTCGACGCGGTGGGGGCGTTCTGGGACACCAGCGGTTTCTCCTTGAGGAAGCAGGCGAGCAACAGGCCCAGCGCGAGTACGGGCACCAGGACGACGAGGAAGAACCGCGGCGTCATACCGCCGTGTCCCTGGACGCCTCCGTCGCCCGCCAGGGTGGAGACGGCGGCGGCGCCCAGGCAGCCGCCGAGCAGCCGCACCTGGAAGTGCGCGGCCGTGGCGGCGCCGAGGTCGGCGCGCGGCGCGGCCTGCTGGACGGCGGCGACGAGCGCGGGCAGCGCCAGACCGACGCCGGTGCCGAGCACGGCCTGCCAGACGCTGTGGTCGAGGACCGGCGTGCCGGGTTCGAGGCGGGAGAGCAGCCCCGTGCCGACGGCGGCGACGGCGCAGCCGAACACCGGGTGGATCCGGTGGTGCCCGGTGCGGGCGATGAGCTGTCCGGAGACCAGCGAGCCCAGCACGATGCCGCCCGCGAGCGGGACGAGCGGCGGCAGCGCGCCCCGCGGCCCGAGGAGCACCGGCAGCCAGGCGGCGGCCGCGTACAGCGCCGTGCCGGTCAGCGCGCCCACGAGTCCGCTGACGAGGAGGGGGCGTGCGAGCCCGAGCGGCACGAGCGGTTCGGCGGCGTAGTGCCCGGCGACGAAGGAGAGCAGCAGCGTTCCGGCGGCGCCGCAGGCGAGGCCGAGGATGACGCGGGAGTCCCAGGCGTACCGCGTACCGCCCCAGGTGGCCAGCAGCACCAGGCAGGTGGAGGCGGTGCCCAGCAGCAGCGCGCCGAGGACGTCGAAGCGGCGGCGCTCGTCCGCGTACGACGGCCGGAGCGGCCGGAGCGGCCTCAGCCCGGCGCCGACGACGATCAGCACCAGCAGGCCCAGGGGGGCGTTGGCGTAGAAGATCCAGCGCCAGGAGACCCGCACGGCCTCCCCGACCGGCGGCCCGGCCACGGCGGCGGCCCCGAGCACCGCGCCGAGCACGCCCAGGAAGCGGGCGCGGGCCGGGGCGGGAACGAGGTCGGCGGTGATCGCGTGCGCGCCGGCCAGCAACCCGGCGGCGCCGACGCCCTGCAGGGCGCGGCAGGCGATGAGCTGGTCCATGGTGCGCGACCAGCCGGCCAGCGCGGACCCGGCCACGAAGAGGACGAGGGCCGCCTGGAAGACGCCCTTGCGGCCGCGCAGATCCCCGAGCCGGCCCTGGACGGGCAGGGTCACGGCGGCGGCCAGCACGGGGGCGACGACCACCCACACCGACCGCGCGCCGCCGCCGAGTTCGTCGACGATGCGCGGCAGGAAGGGGACGACGGCCGTCTGCTGGAGCGCCGCGAGGAGCAGCGCGAGCACGAGCGCGGTGAAGACGAGGCGGACGTGCCGCTGCGCGGGGGCGTCGGCCGGGTGGTCCGGACCGGGTGGCGGCGCGTCCTCCGGAGCGGCCGCCTGCTCGTCATCGGTCAGCGTGATCCCACCCACGAACCTGCTCCCCTCCGTCGCGTCCGCTCCGGCGTCCGCTCGGACGCCTGCGCGGCGCCATTCTTCGCATTGCGCGCTCAGCGGGAGCAAGCCGCCCAATTGGGGTGACGGCGGGCGTGGGAGAGGGGGCGGCCCCCGGCCATCAGGGGCTTTGCCGCGCTCCCCGGCGTACGCAACGCCGAGGAGCGGACGGCAAGATCACCCGAATCGGTGACCCGTACCGGTGGCCTTGGCCCGAGGCTCTACTTCTCGACCTCGGAGGCAAGCTTGGCGAGCACCTCGTCGTAGATGCGGCCCAGGCCCTTGGGGGCAAAGGTGCGCTCGAAGAAGCCGCCGATGCCGCCGGCGCCGTTCCAGACGGTGGTGACGACGACCCGGGAGCGGCCCTCGCCGGCCGGGGTGACGGTCCAGGTGGTGACCATGGAGGAGTTGCGGTCCTTCTCCACCAGGCGGCCGTCGCTGGGCTCGGTCACCTCCAGCAGGCAGTCGCGGACGCGCTTGCTGGTGGCCTGGAGCTTCCAGTGGACGAGGGTGCCCTCGCCGTCGCCGCCCTCGCGCACCTGGTACTCGCTGAAGTGCTGGGGCAGCAGCTTCGCGCGGGTGTCCTTGTAGTCGGCCAGCGCGTCGAACACCGTCTCCGCGTCCGCCGCGATGACCCGCTCCGTCGTGGCCTCGACCTGCGCCATGCCTTGTCCTCCAGCACTCGTTCCATAAGGGGGACCCAGCCAACCACTTGGACCGGACACGCCCAAATCGAGGGCCCCACGGACAGGGCGCAAGCGATCATGGGAACAATTGTTCTATTCTCTGGCCCATGCGCTGGGACCATCTGAGCGACCGCTCCGCCGACGCCGTGCTGTTCGGTACGGACGCCGTGACCACCCGTACCTTCGACACGCCCGAGTTCCGGGGCATCACGTTCCACGAGGTGCGGGCCCGTTCGATCGTGAACCGGGTTCCCGGCGCCTCGCGCATGCCGTTCGAATGGACGGTCAACCCCTACCGGGGCTGCACCCACGCCTGCGTGTACTGCTTCGCGCGCAAGACGCACAGCTACCTCGACCTCGACACCGGACTCGGCTTCGACTCGCAGATCGTGGTGAAGATCAACGCCCCCGACCTGCTGCGCCGTCAGCTCGCCGCCCCGAGCTGGCGGGGCGCGCACATCGCGATGGGCACGAACGTCGACTGCTACCAGCGCGCGGAAGGCAGGTACCGGCTCATGCCGGGCATCATCGCCGCCCTGCGCGACCGGGCGAACCCGTTCTCGATCCTCACCAAGGGCACCCTGCTCCTGCGCGACCTGGAGCTCATCCTCCAGGCCGCCGAGGTCACCGACGTCTCCATCTCGGTCTCGGTCGGCTTCACCGACCACGAGCTGTGGCGCACCGTCGAGCCGGGCACGCCCGCGCCCGAACGCCGCCTCGACGTCGTACGGACCCTCACGGACCACGGCGTCGAATGCGGGGTGCTGATGGCCCCGGTCATCCCGTTCCTCGGCGACCACCCCGACCAGCTGCGCGCCACCGTCCGCGCGATCGCCGCCTCCGGGGCGGTCTCCGTGACCCCGCTCGCCCTGCACCTGCGGCCCGGCGCACGCGAGTGGTACATGTCCTGGCTGCACCGCCACCACCCGCACCTGGTGGGCCGGTACGCGCGGCTGTACGCGGACGGGGCCTACGCCCCGAAGTGGTACCAGCGCCGGATCACCCGTCAGGTGCACGAGTTCGCCGACGAGTTCGGCATCGGGCCCGGCCGGCGCCGGGGTGAGACGCCCCCCGTCCCGGTCGCCGAGGAGCCCACCCAGCTCACCCTGTTGTGAACGGACTTCTGATCAGATCCTCTGATCGGGTCAAGTCTGACCGGAAGCCGACTTCCGGGCCGGATTGCGGGGACGATCCGCCGAGGGACCGTTCCGTCCGGCTCGGGAGGCCATATGCAGAAACGCGCCGCAGTGCTGATCGCCGCCGGGGCGGTGATGGCGGGCGCCGTCACCGCCGTCCCCTCCATGGCGGAGCCCAGAACCCCCGAGCCGAGAGCCGCGGCGCCCAGCTGGAAGGCGTGCGCCACCAAGCAGTACCCCAAGCTCCAGTGCGCGACGGTCCGGGCACCGCTGGACCACGACGACCCGGGCGGCGAGCAGATCACGCTGGCGCTGTCGCGGATCCCGCACACCGCGAAGACCTCGCAGGGCCCGCTGCTCGTCAACCCGGGCGGCCCGGGCGCGAGCGGGCTCACCATGGCCGGGTTCGTCGCGGCGTCGCTGCCCGCCGAGGTCGCCGCGCAGTACGACATCATCGGCTTCGACCCGCGCGGCGTGGGCGCGAGCAAGCCGGCGCTCGACTGCAAGCCGGGCTACTTCGCCCCCGTACGCCCCGACTCCCTGCCCCGCGACTTCGACACCGAGCGCACCAACCTCACCAGGGCCGCGTCCTTCGCGCGGGCGTGCGACGACAAGTACGGCACCCTGCTGCACCACATGGGCACGGTCAGCGCGGCGAAGGACCTGGACGTGATCCGGCAGGCCCTCGGTGCGGAGAAGATCAACTACTTCGGTTACTCGTACGGCACGTACCTCGGCGCCGTCTACGCCAAGCTCTTCCCGCAGCGGGTGCGGCGGGCCGTGCTGGACTCCGTGGTCGACCCGCAGGCGGTGTGGTACGACGCCAACCTCGCGCAGGACCTCGCCTTCGACGCCCGCCACAAGGCGTTCCTGGCCTGGGTCGCGCGGCACGATGCGACGTACCGCCTGGGCACCGACCCGGCGAAGGTCGAGGCGCGCTGGTACGCGATGCGCGCCGCGCTGGCGAAGGCCCCGGCGGCGGGGAAGGTGGGCCCGGCCGAGCTGGAGGACACCTATCTGCCGGGCGGGTACTACAACGGCTTCTGGCCGACGCTGGCCGAGGCGTTCTCCGCGTACGCCAACGAGAAGGACACCGCGCCCCTCGTGTCGGCCTTCGAGTCGCTGGCGGCGGCCGACCCCACGGACGACAACGGTTACTCGGTCTACACGGCGGTGCAGTGCCGGGACGCCGCGTGGCCCCGCGACTGGGGCCTGTGGCACCGCGACAACTGGGCCGTCCACGCCAAGGCGCCCTTCTCCACCTGGAACAACGCCTGGTACAACGCGCCGTGCGCCTTCTGGCCCGTCGGGTCGGCGACCCCGCCGGAGATCGCGAACGACGCGCTGCCCCCGGTACTGCTCTTCCAGGCGACGGAGGACGCCGCCACGCCGTACGGCGGCGGCGTCAGCGTCCGCCGCGCGCTGCGCGGCTCCAGCCTGATCGTCGAACAGGGCGGCGGCAACCACGCGATCACCCTGGCCGGCAACGCCTGCCTCGACGGCCACTTGGCGCGCTACCTGGAAACCGGCGAGGTCCCCCGCGCCACGGTCACCGGCACCGGCGCGGCCGCCGACGCGGACGCGGTCTGCGCGGCGACACCGGAGCCGAGCCCCCGGACGGCCCGCGCGGCCGCCCCGCTCCCCCACCCGGCCCACCGCGTCTGACCAGGGCTGATCAAGACGACACCCCCTACGGCCCCGGCCGCTCCAGGCGCGTGAGCGCCTCCGTGGCGGCCGGGGCCAGGCGCGGGCGGAGGCGGGCCGCTTCGAGGACCGGCCGGGCGCGGGCGTCGCCCAAGGCGCCCAAGCCCTCCGCGCAGGCGACCGCCACCCGCCAGTACGGGTCGGCCGGATCGGCGAGGCGCCGCTCCAGGACCGTGACCAGCGCCGGTACGGACTCGGGCGCCCGCAGCCGGGCCAACAGCCGTACCGGCGTGAGCGCGTAGGCGACGCGCAGCTCGTTGGTGGCGAGCGCGGCGGCGGCCCGCGCCGTCCGCGGATCACCCAGCCGCGCCAGCGCGTACGCGGCGGAGACGCAGCGCTCCGGGTCCCGGTGGTTCAGCAGCAGCACCAGCGCCTCGAAGGCGCGCCGGTCACCGGCGAGCCCCAGCCGGAACGCCGCGAGCTCGCGCGCCCACAGCGGCTGACCGCCCCGCGTGAGCACCGCCGCGAGCTCCTCCGGGTCGTCGACGGCGACGAGCCGTTCGTACGCGTCCGACGCGCCCGCCCCCTCCGCCTCGTCCCGCAACCGGTCCACGAGCGAGCGGAACTCCTCATCCACGGCCGTCATGGCCGTCAGCGTAGCGAGCGTCACATGGTCCGGGGAGTCCCAGGACTGGCGCGCTCGTTACCCGCCGGTTAATCTCAAGTGAGCGGGACACACCCGCGAACGCACTCACGGCGGCCTGGTGACGCAGCCGCCGCGAGCGCCGTGTCCGTCGGTTCGGCACACCTGGCACTTCTGTACGACGTGGCTCCGGGACAGGGTCCGTCGCTTCTCCACCGCGACCCGCGCGCGACGCGCGGCAGCGCGAACGCACCCGCATGTGCACTCGCGCTCACGCCGAGAACGCACGCGCTCCGCGAGGCACCGCACCGCACGCATCGCCGCCGTGCGCGCCCGCGCCCCTCATTCAGTCGTCACTCATCCCTGGAGTCCCGTGATGGACACCCCTCTCTCCACCATCGCCGTCGTCGGTCTGGGCACGATGGGCTCCGGCATCGCCGAGGTTCTCGTCCGGGCGGGCCGTGAGGTCATCGGCATCGACGTCAGCGAGGCCGCCGCCCGCCGCGCCGTCGGCTGCCTGGAGGCCGCCACCGCCCGCTCCGTGGCCCGTGAGCGGATCACCGAGGAGGAGCGGCGCGACATCCTCGCCCGCTTCCGCACCTTCTCCGACCTCCGGGCCGCCGCCGACGCCGACCTCGTGATCGAGGTCGTGCCCGAGTCGTACGAGCTCAAGCAGCAGGTCTTCCGGGAACTGGACGGCATCGTCCGCCCGGACGCGATCCTCGCCACCGGCACCAACGCCCTGTCGGTCACGCGGCTCGCCGCCGACTCCGCGCACCCCGAGCGCGTGCTGGGCCTGCACTTCTTCAACCCGGCCCCGGCGATGAAGCTGGTCGAGGTGGTGTCCTCGGTGCTGACCGCCCCGCAGGCCGTCGCCGCCGTCACGGACCTCGCCCACCAGCTGGGCAAGGAGCCCGTCGCCGTCGGCGACCGGCCCGGCTTCGTCGCCGACGGCCTCCTCTTCGGCTACCTGAACCAGGCCGCGGCGATGTACGAGTCGAAGTACGCCTCCCGCGAGGACATCGACGCCGCGATGCGGCTGGGCTGCGGCCTGCCGATGGGCCCGCTCGCCCTGCTGGACCTGATCGGCATCGACACCGCCCGTACGGTCCTGGACGCGATGTACGCCGAGTCGGGTGACCGCCTGCACGCCCCCGCGCCGGTCCTCCGGCACCTGAGCGAGGCAGGCCTGACGGGCCGTAAGGCGGGCCGGGGCTTCTACACGTACGAGGAGCCGGGCAGCGGCGTCGTGGTGCGCGACGCGCTCACGCCCTCGGAGACGGCCGCCACGGGCGAGGTCCGCGAGGTCCGCTCCGTCGGCGTCGCGGGCTCCGGCACCATGGCGAGCGGCATCGCGGAGGTCTTCGCGAAGGCCGGGTACGCCGTGGTCCTGGCCGCCCGCTCGCTTGAGAAGGCCGAGACGGCCAAGGGGCGCATCGCGAAGTCGCTCGCGCGCTCCGTCGAGAAGGGCAGGCTGACCGCCGAGGCGGCCGACGAGGCGCTCGCCCGCGTCACCCCCGCCGGCTCCCTGGACGCCTTCGCCGACGTCGACCTCGCCGTGGAGGCGGTGGCCGAGGACCTGGAGGTCAAGCGGCAGCTGTTCGCCACGCTCGACAAGGTCTGCAAGCCGGGCGCGGTGCTCGCCACCACCACCTCCTCCCTGCCCGTGGTCGCCTGCGCGCGCGCCACCTCGCGCCCGCAGGACGTGATCGGGATGCACTTCTTCAACCCGGCGCCCGCGATGAAGCTGGTGGAGGTCGTCCGTACGGTGCTGACCGCCGACGACGTCCACGCCACCGTCCGCGAGGTGACCGCGAAGATCCGCAAGCACCCGGTGGACTGCGGTGACCGGGCCGGTTTCATCGTGAACGCGCTGCTCTTCCCGTACCTGAACAACGCGATCAAGATGGTCGAGAACCACTACGCCTCGCTCGACGACATCGACGCCGCGATGCGGCTGGGCGGCGGCTACCCGATGGGTCCCTTCGAGCTGCTGGACGTGGTCGGCCTGGACGTCTCGCTCGCCATCGAGCGGGTGCTGCACCGCGAGTTCCGCGACCCCGGCCTGGCGCCGGCCCCCCTCCTGGAGCACCTGGTGGCGGCCGGCTGCCTGGGCCGGAAGACGGGGCGCGGTTTCCGCGAATATGCCCGGCGCTGAGCCGTACGGGGAGTGGGGCGGGCTGCTCGGCGGGGCGGCCGAGCGGTCGGGCAGCCCGGCCCCACAGGCGCGGTCTCCTGCACCGATGCAGTACGTTCAGGTCATGTCCCAGCCCGCTGATGCCGCCCGCCGACCCCCTCGTGCCGCCTCCTCGTCCGACGCCCCGGAGAGTGCCGCGGGCAGCCGCGCCGCCGCGCAGCGGCTCAAGATGCGCCGTGAGCTCGCGGCCGCGGCCATGGAACTGTTCGCGACCAAGGGGTACGAGGCGACGACGGTCGACGAGATCGCCGCCGCGGCGGGGGTCGCCCGCCGGACCTTCTTCCGCCACTTCCGTTCCAAGGAAGAGGCGATCTTCCCCGACCACGACGACACCCTGGTGCGCGCCGAGGCGGTGCTCAACGCCGCCCCGCCGCACGAGCACCCGCTGGACACGGTCTGCCGGGGCATCAAGGAAGTCATGAAGATGTACGCGGCGTCCCCCTCGGTCTCGGTCGCGCGCTACCGCCTCACCCGCGAGGTACCCACCCTGCGGGAGCGCGAGATCGCCTCGGTGGCCCGTTACGAACGGCTGTTCACGCGTTATCTGCTGGGCCATTTCGACGAACGCGACCACCACGACGGCAACGACGACCCGCTGCTGGCGGAGGTGGCCGCGTCGGCGGTGGTCACGGCGCACAACCACGTGCTGCGCCGCTGGCTGCGGGCCGGCGGCCAGGGCGACGTGGAGGCGCAGCTGGACCACGCCTTCGCGATCGTGCGGGAGACCTTCGGCACCGGCATAGGCGCCGGCCGCTCCGGTGCGGGCGGCGCCCCGGTCCCGACGCCGGCCGCCACGGCGAGCACCACCGGCGACGTGCTGGTGACGGTGGCCCGCACGGACGCGCCGCTGGAGGAGATCATGCGCAGCATCGAGCGCACCCTGAAGGAACACGGCTAGCCGCTCTCCTTCCCCACGCCCGCCGGGCTCGACGTCACCGTCGAGCCCGGCGGGCGTTTGGCATGCCGGAAAACCCTGCGCCCGATCGATCATCGCTCATCTGTGACCGGCAGATGACATCTGAGAGAAATTGTTGGCACTCAGTGTCTTGCGGCCTGGCACGCGGTGTCATACGTTGATGTTGTCCGGGCGGCCGGCGTGCAGAGAACTTCTCGTACGCCGGCTGTCCCCGCACAACATCGTTGTCGCGCGCCCGGACGCCTGCGTCACAGGCACTCTTCGCGCACCACCCAGCGCTGCCAAGCCGAGCACCACCCGCCGAACCGACGGCACACCTCCCAGCAGCACTTCCCCGACGTTCAACCCAGCGTCTTCCCCTCAAAGACGCTTCTTCGCCGGAGGCAACACCGTGAAGGAAATCCTGGACGCGATCCAGTCGCCGGACACCACGACCGCCGACTTCGCCGCACTGCCGCTCCCCGAGTCGTACCGCGCGGTGACCGTGCACAAGGACGAGACCGAGATGTTCGCCGGTCTCACCACGCGCGAGAAGGACCCGCGCAAGTCGCTGCACGTCGACGACGTGCCGCTGCCCGAACTGGGTCCGGGCGAGGCCCTGGTGGCCGTCATGGCGTCCTCGGTGAACTACAACTCCGTGTGGACGTCGATCTTCGAGCCGGTCTCGACCTTCGCCTTCCTGGAGCGGTACGGAAAGCTCTCGCCGCTCGCCAAGCGCCACGACCTGCCGTACCACATCATCGGCTCCGACCTCGCGGGCGTCGTCCTGCGCACCGGCCCCGGCGTCAACGCCTGGAAGCCGGGCGACGAGGTGGTCGCGCACTGCCTGTCGGTGGAGCTGGAGAGCCCCGACGGCCACTCCGACACGATGATGGACCCCGAGCAGCGCATCTGGGGCTTCGAGACCAACTTCGGCGGCCTGGCGGAGATCGCCCTCGTCAAGTCCAACCAGCTGATGCCCAAGCCCGACCACCTCAGCTGGGAGGAGGCGGCGGCGCCGGGCCTGGTCAACTCGACCGCGTACCGCCAGCTGGTCTCCCGCAACGGCGCCGGCATGAAGCAGGGCGACAACGTGCTCATCTGGGGCGCCAGCGGCGGCCTCGGCTCGTACGCCACCCAGTTCGCGCTGGCCGGCGGCGCCAACCCCATCTGCGTCGTCTCCAGCGACCAGAAGGCCGACATCTGCCGCTCGATGGGCGCCGAGGCGATCATCGACCGCAACGCCGAGGGCTACAGGTTCTGGAAGGACGAGCACACCCAGGACCCCAAGGAGTGGAAGCGCTTCGGCAAGCGCATCCGCGAGCTCACCGGCGGCGAGGACATCGACATCGTCTTCGAGCACCCCGGCCGCGAGACCTTCGGCGCCAGCGTCTACGTCACCCGCAAGGGCGGCACCATCACCACCTGCGCCTCCACCTCCGGCTACATGCACGAGTACGACAACCGCTACCTGTGGATGTCGCTGAAGCGGATCGTCGGCTCCCACTTCGCCAACTACCGCGAGGCGTGGGAGGCCAACCGCCTGATCGCCAAGGGCAAGATCCACCCCACCCTGTCGAAGGTGTACGCGATGGAGGACACCGGCCAGGCCGCGTACGACGTCCACCGCAACCTCCACCAGGGCAAGGTCGGCGTGCTCTGCCTCTCCCCCGAGGAGGGCCTGGGCGTGAAGAACCAGGAGATGCGGGACCAGCACATCGACGCCATCAACCGCTTCCGTAACGTCTGAGGTCTGAGGTTTCCTAGATGACAGAGCGTCAGAAGGACCGGCCGTGGCTCATGCGGACGTACGCCGGTCACTCCACGGCGGAGGCGTCGAACGAGCTGTACCGGCGCAACCTCGCCAAGGGCCAGACCGGCCTCTCGGTCGCGTTCGACCTGCCGACGCAGACCGGGTACGACCCCGACCACATCCTCGCCCGCGGCGAGGTGGGCCGGGTCGGGGTCCCGGTCTCGCACCTCGGTGACATGCGCCGGCTGTTCCAGGACATCCCGCTGGAGCGCATGAACACGTCCATGACCATCAACGCCACCGCCATGTGGCTGCTGGCGCTCTATCAGGTGGTCGCCGAGGAGCAGGGCGCGGACATCACCAGGCTCCAGGGGACGACGCAGAACGACATCGTCAAGGAGTACCTGTCGCGCGGGACGCACGTCTTCCCGCCGGGTCCGTCCCTGCGCCTGACCACCGACATGATCACCTACACGGTGAACCACATCCCGAAGTGGAACCCGATCAACATCTGCAGCTACCACCTGCAGGAGGCGGGCGCCACTCCGGTCCAGGAGATCTCGTACGCCATGTCCACGGCGATCGCCGTCCTCGACGCGGTGTTCGCCTCCGGGCAGGTGCCCGAGGAGCGGAAGGGCGACGTCGTCGCGCGGATCTCCTTCTTCGTGAACGCAGGCGTCCGCTTCATCGAGGAGATGTGCAAGATGCGCGCCTTCGGCCGCATCTGGGACACGATCACGCGCGAGCGGTACGGCATCGAGGACCCCAAGCAGCGCCGGTTCCGCTACGGCGTGCAGGTGAACTCGCTCGGGCTGACCGAGGCGCAGCCGGAGAACAACGTCCAGCGCATCGTCCTGGAGATGCTGGCCGTGACGCTGTCGAAGGACGCCCGAGCCCGTGCCGTGCAGCTCCCGGCGTGGAACGAGGCCCTGGGCCTGCCCCGCCCCTGGGACCAGCAGTGGTCCCTGCGCATCCAGCAGGTGCTGGCCCACGAGAGCGACCTGCTGGAGTACGACGACATCTTCGCCGGCTCGCACGTCGTCGAGGCCAAGGTGGACGCCCTGGTCACCGAGTGCCTCGCGGAGATCGAGCGGATCCAGGAGATGGGCGGCGCGATGGCCGCCGTCGAGTCGGGCTACCTCAAGTCGCAGCTGGTCTCCTCGCACGCCGAGCGGCGGGCCCGGATCGAGGCCGGCGAGGAGAAGATCGTCGGCGTCAACATCTTCGAGACGACCGAGCCCAACCCGCTCACCGCCGACCTGGACACCGCGATCATGACGGTGGACCCGGCCAACGAGGCGCGCGTGGTCGCGAAGCTGCACGAGTGGCGCGACAACCGCGACGAGGGCCGGGCCCAGGAGGCCCTGGCCCGGCTGAAGGCGACGGCGGCCGGGGACGAGAACCTGTTCCCCGCGACCCTGGAATGCGCCCGCGCGGGCGTCACCACCGGGGAGTGGGCCTGGGCACTGCGGGACGTCTTCGGCGAGTTCCGGGCGCCGACGGGCGTGTCGTCCGCGCCGGTGGCGGTCGCCGCCGAGGAGGGCACCCCGCTCGCCGCCGTACGCGAGAAGGTGGCGCGGACGGCGTCCGAGCTGGGCGCGGGGCGGCTGCGGCTGCTGGTCGGCAAGCCGGGCCTGGACGGGCACTCCAACGGCGCCGAGCAGATCGCGGTGCGTGCGCGGGACGCCGGCTTCGAGGTGGTCTACCAGGGCATCCGGCTGACGCCCGAGCAGATCGTGGACGCCGCCCTGGCGGAGGACGTGCACTGCGTGGGACTGTCCATCCTGTCCGGCTCGCACGCCGAGCTGGTCCCCGACGTACTGGCCCGGCTGCGTGAGGCCGGCGCGTCGGACATCCCGGTGATCGTCGGCGGGATCATCCCGAACGCCGACGCCGCCGAACTGAAGCGGGCGGGCGTGGCCGCCGTCTTCACCCCGAAGGACTTCGGTATCACCGAGATCATCGGACGTATCGTCGACGAGATCCGGACAGCGAACAAGCTCAACCCTGTAGAAACCACGGAGGTCCCCGCATGACGACCGTCAACCGTCTCCGCCCGCGCCGCTCCTGCCTGGCGGTCCCCGGCTCCAACCCGCGCTTCCTGGAGAAGGCGCAGGGGCTGCCGGCCGACCAGGTCTTCCTGGACCTGGAGGACGCGTGCGCGCCGCTCGCCAAGCCGGAGGCGCGGCACACCATCGTCAAGTTCCTCAACGAGGGCGACTGGACGGGCAAGACCCGGGTCGTGCGGGTCAACGACTGGACCACCGAGTGGACGTACCGCGACGTGGTCACG
The DNA here is from genome assembly GCF_055571835.1 of Streptomyces sp. NPDC030862. Taxonomy (NCBI): domain Bacteria; kingdom Bacillati; phylum Actinomycetota; class Actinomycetes; order Kitasatosporales; family Streptomycetaceae; genus Streptomyces; species Streptomyces sp. NPDC030862. The sequence goes on from NZ_JBVIEN010000001.1 coordinate 882,929, forward strand.
GTCGTCGAGGGTGCGGGCCCGAACCTCGACTGCATCATGCTGCCGAAGGTGCAGACCGCCGAGCAGGTCGTGGCGCTGGACCTCCTCCTCACCCAGATCGAGAAGACGATGGGCTTCGAGGTCGGCCGGATCGGCATCGAGGCGCAGATCGAGAACGCCCAGGGCCTCAACAACGTCAACGCGATCGCGCAGGCCTCGCCGCGCATCGAGACGATCATCTTCGGCCCGGCGGACTTCATGGCCTCCATCAACATGAAGTCGCTGGTCGTCGGCGAGCAGCCGCCCGGCTACCCGGCGGACGCGTACCACTACATCCTGATGAAGATCCTGATGGCGGCCCGCGCCAACGATCTGCAGGCGATCGACGGCCCGTACCTTCAGATCAAGAACGTGGACGGCTTCCGCGCGGTCGCCGGCCGCGCCGCCGCGCTCGGCTTCGACGGCAAGTGGGTGCTCCACCCGGGTCAGGTCGACGCGGCGAACGAGGTGTTCTCGCCCTCCCAGGAGGACTTCGACCACGCCGAGCTGATCCTGGACGCGTACGAGTACTACACGTCCGAGGCGGGCGGCAAGAAGGGCTCCGCGATGCTCGGCGACGAGATGATCGACGAGGCCAGCCGCAAGATGGCGCTCGTCATCTCCGGCAAGGGCCGCGCCGCCGGCATGACCCGTACGTCGAAGTTCGAAGCCCCGGAGGCGTGAGCACCATGCAGTTCGGCCGTACCTACGAAGAGTTCGAAGTCGGTGCCGTCTACAAGCACTGGCCCGGGAAGACGGTCACCGAGTACGACGACCACCTCTTCTGTCTGCTGACGATGAACCACCACCCCCTCCACATGGACACGAACTATGCGGAGAAGACGACGGATTTCGGGAAGAACGTCGTCGTCGGCAACTACATCTACTCGCTCCTGCTGGGCATGTCCGTGCCGGACGTCTCCGGCAAGGCGATCGCCAACCTGGAGATCGAGTCGCTGCGCCACGTGGCGCCGACCTTCCACGGCGACACCATCTACGGCGAGACCACCGTCCTCGACAAGACGCCGTCGAAGTCGAAGAGCGACCGCGGGATCGTGTACGTCGAGACCAAGGGCTACAAGCAGGACGGCACGCTGGTCTGCGTCTTCCGCCGCAAGGTGATGGTGCCGACCGAGCAGTACATCAAGGAGCGCGGCGGCGAGCAGCCGGGCCGCCCGGAACCGAAGGTGCAGGAGAAGTAGCCATGGCCCGACTCGCCCAGACCCACGGTCTGACCGATGTCCAGCAGGAGATCCTCTCCACGGTCCGGGACTTCGTCGACAAGGAGATCATCCCGGTCGCCACGGAGCTGGAGCACCGCGACGAGTACCCGCAGGCGATCGTCGACGGTCTGAAGGAGCTGGGTGTCTTCGGCCTGATGATCCCGGAGGAGTACGGGGGGCTGGGCGAGTCCCTGCTCACGTACGCGCTGTGCGTGGAGGAGATAGCGCGCGGCTGGATGTCCGTCTCGGGCATCATCAACACCCACTTCATCGTCGCGTACATGCTCAAGCAGCACGGCACGCAGGAGCAGAAGGACACCTTCCTGCCCCGGATGGCGGCCGGCGAGGTGCGGGGCGCCTTCTCGATGTCGGAGCCGGGGCTCGGCTCCGATGTGTCGGCGATCACGTCGAAGGCGGTCAAGGACGGCGACGAGTACGTTCTGAACGGCCAGAAGATGTGGCTCACGAACGGCGGAACGTCCACGCTCGTGGCCGTCCTCGTCCGAAGTGACGAAGGACACCCCGAGGGCACCGCGCCCCACAAGTCGATGACGACCTTCCTCGTGGAGAAGGAGCCCGGCTTCGGAGAGGTCCGGCCCGGCCTGACCATCCCGGGGAAGATCGACAAGATGGGCTACAAGGGGGTCGACACCACCGAGCTCATCATGGACGGACTGCGCATTCCGGCCAATCGCGTGCTCGGCGGGGTCACCGGCCGAGGGTTTTACCAAATGATGGACGGCGTCGAGGTGGGACGCGTGAACGTGGCGGCACGTGGCTGTGGCGTCGCGCAGCGTGCCTTCGAGCTGGGTGTCTCGTATGCCCAGCAACGTCACACTTTCGGGAAGCCGATCGCTCAGCACCAGGCGATCCAGTTCAAGCTGGCCGAAATGGCTACCAAGGTCGAGGCCGCTCATGCCATGATGGTCAACGCAGCTCGCAAAAAGGACTCCGGGGAGCGAAACGACCTGGAAGCAGGGATGGCGAAGTACCTCGCCTCCGAGTACTGCAAAGAGGTCGTGGAGGATGCCTTCCGTATCCATGGTGGCTACGGGTTCTCGAAGGAGTACGAGATCGAGCGTCTCTACCGAGAGGCTCCGATGCTGCTGATCGGTGAAGGTACCGCCGAAATCCAGAAAATGATCATTGGGCGTCGGCTGCTCGAGGAGTACCGGTTCCAGGGTTGATTGTCGCTTTTCGGTCGGTTCGGCCGCGAAGAAGATCACACCCTGTCATCTTCTTCCGGCCGCCGACTCGGCTTCTGGCTTGCCCAGTTGCGGCCCGCAACCGATAGCATCGCCGAAAAGCCGCCGTCCCCCGCATCCGCGCGGCATCATCCGCTACGAAGGTCATCCATGCCCCACAGCCAAACCTCTGCACCTCGCGACAGCCGATTTGGCGTGCGTATCGCTCGCGGAGCATCGCCGTGGCTTCTGCCGACCGTCGCCACCGCAGCACTCAGTCTTGCCCGCGCGCGCCGTTCCAAGCGTGCCGCGGCCATCGCCGTGCCCACCACCGCGCTCGCGGCGGGCATGCTGTGGTTCTTCCGCGACCCCGAGCGCGAGATCGCGCAGGGCAGGGTCATCTCGCCCGCCGACGGGGTGGTGCAGAGCATCATGCCGTGGAAGGACGGGCGCACCCGGGTCGCCATCTTCATGAGCCCGCTGAACGTCCACGTGAACCGCGCCCCGCTGGCGGGCACGGTGACGTCGGTGGAGCACATCCCCGGCGGCTTCGTGCCGGCGTTCAACAAGGAGAGCGAGAACAACGAGCGCGTTGTCTGGCACTTCGACACCGAGCTCGGTGACATCGAGATGGTGCAGATCGCGGGTGCGGTCGCGCGCCGCATCGTGCCGTACGTCCCGCAGGGGACCAAGGTCGAGCAGGGCGAGCGCATCGGTCTGATCCGCTTCGGATCGCGCGTTGACATCTACCTTCCGGAAGGTGTCGACGTCGCAGTCGAGGTCGGTCAGACCACGACCGCGGGGGTGACTCGAATTGACCGTGATTGATCCCGACACACGGGCCGACTGGGTGGCCGACGCCGAGGCGGACATCGTGGAGGAAGCCGAGGAGATGCCGCTGTCGCTGCGTCTCTCAATAGCGGACACCCTCACGCTGGGCAACGCCACGTGCGGCTTCATGGCGGTGTACTTCACCACCACCGGCATCCTGATCCCGCACCTCACCGGGAGCCAGGAGACCGGCATGGCGCGGCACAGCGCCGCCACGGCCGTGATCCTGATGCTCCTCGCGGCGATCTTCGATCTCTTCGACGGGCTGGTGGCGCGCAAGCTGCGCAGCTCGCCGATGGGCGCGGAGCTGGACAACCTGTCCGACCTGATCAGCTTCGGGCTCGCCCCGGCGTACTTCGTACTCGTGTACGGGATGGTCGCGGACGACGCCCACCAGAAGGTCTCGGCGGTGGCCGCGATCGTGGTGCTGCTGGCGGTGGTGCTGCGGCTCGCCAGATTCAGCTGCGTGACCATGAAGGACGGCATGTTCCAGGGCATGCCGTCCCCGTTCGGCGCGCTGACGGTCGTGTCGATCGTGCTGCTGGAGCTGCCGTTCATCCCGACGCTGCTGGCGATCATCGGCACGGCGTGGCTGATGGTCAGCCGGGTCGAGTACCCGAAGCCGCGGGGCATCCTCGCGGTGGCGATGCTCAGCTGGATCGTCGGGGCGATGGGTCTGCTGGCGGCGTGGGCGTTCGACGCGCCGGGCGGCCAGCTGCTGCTCCAGACCGGCTGCGCGCTGCAGGTCGTGCTGGGCGCGGTGATCCCCCTCTTCGCGACGGCCCGGCGGGTGAACACCTTCCGCGACAACCGGCGCGTGAGCCGCGAGGCGCGGGCGGCGCAGCTGCCGTAGTCCCCGTCGTACGGATGTGAGAAGGGCCCGGGTGCTTCCCCAAGCACCCGGGCCCTTCCGCTGTGCTCAGGGCCGGTCCAGGACCTTGTAGTAGTACGTCGTCGGGTGCGGGACGCCGTCGGGGGTGAGGGCGTAGCCGGGGATGGAGCCGGCCCGGGTCCAGCCCGCCTTCCGGTAGAGGCTCTCGGCGCCGCTGCCCGTCTCGGTGTCCAGCACCAGCAGGGTGCGGCCCTCGGCGGCGGCCGCGCGCTCGGCCGTCTCCAGCAGGCGGCGGCCCAGCCCCCGGCCCCGGGCCGCGCGGTGCACCAGGAGCTTGGCGACGTCGGCGCGGTGCGGCTGGTTGGGCAGGCCCGCCCGGACCAGGCTGATCGTGCCGGAGACCGTGCCGTCGGGCCCGTACGACGCCCAGACGGTCCGTACGCCCCGCTCGGTCTCCTCGGCGGCGCCGCGCCACCAGGAGGCCGCCTCCGCGGGGCTCAGCGGGGCGAGGAAGCCTACGGAGGCGCCGCCGTCGACGGCGTCGACCAGGAGCGCGGCGAGCCCCTCGGCCGCGTCGGCGTGGATCCGCCGTGCGGTGAGGGGCTCGATGCGGTGCTGCGGGTCGGGGTGATCACTCATGGGGCGAGCTTCACACGCCCGGGTTTCGGCGCGGTGACGGGGGCCTCCCCTCCGGTCAGCCGCCCGGGGTGAAGCCCTGCGCGGCCTCGGCGGCCTGCGGCTGCCGGACCACCCTGGCCCCGCCGGGCACGGTCTTGTCGGGCTGGAGGATGGCGCTCTGCCGGGACGACGGCGCCTTGGGGTCGGAGAAGTCGTGCGTCATGCCGAAGCCCGCGTCGTGGGCCTTCAGGGTCAGCAGGGCCCTGCCGACGCCCTCGCGGGTCAGGTCCTTGGCCGCGCACGCCTTCTTCAGGGCCTCGCCGAAGACCTGGGCCGCGGACCAGCCGGCGACGACGCCGTTGTCGAGGGAGTCCTTCGGGTAGGCGGCGCGGTAGTCCGCCACCAGCTTGCGGGCGGCCGGGGTGTCGGCGCCGATGGGCAGGCTGGGTGTGGCGACGTAGTACGCCTTCTGAAGCGCCGGCCCGGCCTGGGTGGCCAGCAGCTGCGGGGAGAAGGCCGAGTTGTTGCCGATGACCGGCACGGCGAGCTTCACGGCCGCGGCGACGCCCACGAAGGAGGCGGCCTGGCGCGGGCCCGTGCTGAGGAGGACCGCCTTGACCCCGGCCTGCTTGAGCGCCGCGACCTGCGCCGACATGTCGTTGTCGGTCGGCTTGACCTTCTGCTCGACGACCGTGAGCCCGGCCTGCCCGGCCATGTGCTGCGAGCCCTCGAGGGCGTTCTCGCCGTAGTCGCCCTCGAAGTAGACGTGGCCGAGCTTGTCGCCCTTCCGCAGGCCCTTCTCCTTCATCAGGAAGTCGACGGCGTTGATCGTCTCGATGTCGTACGTGGTGCCGATCACCCGGATGTGCGGGCTGCCGAGCAGCTCGGCCGACCAGGCCTGCGGCAGGACGAGCGCCTTGTCCCCGTCGATCCGCTGCTTGACGGCGGCCACGAACGGCGAGCCGATGAACTGCGGGAAGCCCAGCACCTTCGGCTCCAGCTCGGTGTACCCGGCGAGCGCCTTCTGCGGGTCGTAGCCGTGGTCGCGGACGGTGAGCTCCACGGTGCGGCCGCAGACGCCGCCCGCGGCGTTGAGCTGCGTGACGTACAGCTGCTGGGCCTGGGTGATGCTCTTGCCGAGGGTGGCGTACACGCCGGTCATGTCGGTGAGCGCGCCGAGCCGGATCGTCTCGGCGTCGACGCCCTCGCCGGTCTTCACGCCGTCGGCGCCGGCCGCGCCCTGCGTGCCGGTCTTCGCCTTGGAGCTGCATCCCGCGACTCCGGCGGTCAGGGCGACGAGCGCGGTGAGGGCGGCGGCGAGCCGCCGGTGTCTGAGCATGGTCATCGTTCCTCCGCTGGGGTACCTGAGGGTCGTACGGGACGCTTGGCGGCAAGGCCGGCCAGGCCGCCGGGCAGGAAGAGCACCACCGCGACGACGGCGGCGCCGTACAGGTAGCGCGCGGCCTCGCCCGGGGCGACGCCGCCCGTGCCGGGGGCGGAGACCAGGGGCAGGGCGTCGCTGTAGCGGTTCAACAGCTGCGGCAGCAGGGAGACGAAGACGCCGCCGGCCACCGCACCCGCCACCGAGCCGAGACCGCCGATGACGATCATGGCGAGGTACTCCAGCGAGAGGAGCATGCCGAAGTACTCGGGCACGGTCCGCTGGAAGACCAGCGCCAGCAGCACCCCGGCGAGCCCGGCGTACATCGACGACAGCACGAACGCCGCCGCCCGGTAGCGGGCGACCGGGATGCCCAGCACCCCGGCGGCGATGCGGTGGTCCCGGATGGCGTTGAGCGCCCGCCCGGGCCTGCCGCGCAGCACGCCGCGGGCGAAGAGGGCGGCGGCCGCGAGCAGCGCCAGTCCCAGGTACCAGAGCTTCTCGGCGGCGCCGAACGGGACCGCCGCGACGAGGAGCTCGGTGTCGTCGAAGGTGACGCCGAGGAGGCTGAGCGGCGGGACGGCGCGGCCGTTGAAGCCGCCGGTCAGGTCGTGGGCGTTGAACAGCACGTGCTGCCCGATGAAGATCAGGGCGAGGGTGGCGATGCCGAGGTACGCCCCGCGCAGCCTCCCCGCGATCGGGCTGAACAGCCCGCCGGCCGCGCCCGCCAGCGCCACCGCGCCGACGGCGGCGAGCCAGCCGGGCAGGCCGAGTCCGGCGAGCCCGTCGGTGCCGTCCCCCGCGAGGGCGCAGTAGCCGTACGCGCCGACGGCGAGGAAGAAGGCGTGCCCCATGGACAGCTGCCCGGTGGCGCCGGTGAGGAGGTTGATGCCGACGGCGCCGATCGCGGCGGCCATGGCGAAGAGGCCGGCCTGCAGCCAGAAGCGGTCGAGGTAGAAGGGCAGGGCGAGGAGGAGGGCCGTGGCGAGTACCCACGCGTACGTACGCGGGCGGGTGAGCCTCTTCGAGCGCCTTTTCCAGACGGTGTCAGACACGCGCGAGCTCCTTCGTCCCGAAGAGCCCCGCGGGGCGGATCAGCAGGACCGCGACCATGACGAGGTAGGGCGCCAGGTCGCCGATGCCGCGGCCGAGGAAGGCCAGGTCGCTCTGGTAGCCGGTGGCGAGGGACTCGGTGACGCCGACGAGCAGCCCGCCGACGAGCGCGCCGGTGGTGGAGTCGAGGCCGCCGAGGATGGCCGCGGGGAAGGCCTTGAGTGCGGCGAGGGAGGTGGAGCGCTCCAGTCCGGGTGTGGGGAAGACGGTGAGGAAGAGGGCCGCGACGGCGGCGAGGCCCCCGGCCACCGCCCACGCGCCGAGCGAGACCCGCCCGAGGCGTACGCCCATCAGCGCGGCCGTGGACGGGGACTCGGCGGCGGCGCGCATGGCGACGCCCCAGGAGGTGAACCGGAAGGCGAGCAGGAACGCCGTGATGAGCAGCGCGGCGGCGAGGAACGCGGCGATCCGCGTCTGGGCGAGGGTGACCGGGCCGAGGCTCACCACCGCGTCGCCCCACGGGTCGCCGAGGGCGAGCACGTCCGTACCGATGCGGCGGGTGAGCTCGGTGGTGAGGAGGATGTCCACGCCGATGGTGACGATGGCGAGGACGCTGTGGTCGGCGCCCCGGTGGCGGCGCATCACCAGGAACTCGACGGCGGCGCCGACGAGCGCGGCGCCCGCGATCCCGGCGGCGAGCGCGGGCCAGAAGCCGAGACGCTCGTGGAGCACGGCGGTGACGTACCCGCCCGCGAGGAGCAGGGAGGCGTGGGCGAAGTTGACGACCTCGGTGGCGCGGAAGATGACGACGAAACCGAGCGCGATGAGGGCGTAGACGGACCCGAGGGAGAGCCCGTTGAGCAGGAGTTCGGTGAAGGTGGTCACTCGGCGGTGTCCTCTCCGAGGTAGGCGCGGACGACGGCCGGGTCGTTCTGTACGTCGGCGGGGGCGCCGTCGGCGATGCGGCGGCCGAAGTCGAGGACGGTGACCGTGTCGGCGAGGCGCATCACCACGCCCATGTCGTGTTCGACGAGGACGATGGAGATGCCGAGGCTGTCGCGGACGCCCGCGATGACGGCGGCGGTGCGGCGGCGTTCGTCGGCGGTCATGCCGGCGACCGGCTCGTCGAGGAGGAGGAGCCTGGGCTCCATGCACAGGGCGCGGGCCAGTTCGGCGAGCTTCTGCTGCCCGTACGGGAGGGAGGCGGCCGGCTGGTCGAGCCGGTCGGCGAGTCCCACGAAGTCGGCGATCTCGCGGACGCGGGCGCGGTGGCGGGCCTCCTCGCGGGTGGCGGACGGCAGCCGGAGCCCGGTGGCGAGGAACCCGGCGCGGGTGAGGCGGTGGCGGCCGAGCATCAGCGCGTCGGCGACGGTGGCGCGGGGCGGCAGGGCCAGGTTCTGGAAGATGCGGGCGACGCCGAGGGCGGCGATGCGGTGCGGGGGCAGGCCGGTGAGCTCGTGGCCGTCGAAGCGGACACTGCCGGAGGTGGCGCGGTAGACGCCGGAGAGCACGTTGAAGGTGGTGGACTTGCCGGCGCCGTTGGGGCCGATGACGGCGTGGACGGTGCCGGGGCGGACGGTGAAGCCGACGCCGTCGAGGGCGGTGAGGCCGGCGAACCGTACGGTGAGGTCGCGGACTTCGAGGATGGTCACGCCCCCTCCCAGGGGGCCAGCCGCCGGGCGTGGGCGGGTGACGGGTCGTCGGCCGCCCGCTCGTCCACGACGCCGAGGTAGCGGCGGCGGATCTCGTCGGATGCGGCGAGCTCGGCGGCGGGTCCCGCGGCCGTGACCTCGCCGACTTCGAGGACGTACGCGTGGGTCGCGAGGCGCAGGGCGAGCGCGGCGTTCTGCTCGACGAGGAGGACGGAGGTGCCCTGGGCGTGGATCTCGCGGAGGGTGCCGGCGATCCGGGCGGCCATCAGGGGCGCGAGGCCGAGGGACGGCTCGTCGAGGAGGAGCAGGCGCGGGGAGGCCATGAGGGCGCGGGCGACGGCGAGCATCTGCTGTTCGCCGCCGGAGAGGAGGCCGGCACGCTGGCGGGCGCGTTCGGCGAGGACGGGGAAGAGGGCGTGGACGCGGCGCAGGGCTTCCGCCTTCGTGCCTCTGCTCGCGGCGAGGGCGCCCGCGCGCAGGTTGTCCTCGACGGTCATGCGGGCGAAGACCTGGCGGCCCTCGGGTACGTGGCACAGCCCGGCGGCGACGACCCGGTCGGGCGGCAGGCCGTGCAGGGGGCGGCCGGCGAAGGTGACGGTGCCGGCGGTGGCGGCGCCGCCGTGGAAGGCCAGCGTGCGCGACAGGGCCCGCAGCAGGGTGGACTTGCCTGCGCCGTTGCCGCCGAGGACGGCGACGACGGTGCCTTCCGGTACGTCCAGCGAGACGTCGCGCAGGGCCCGCACCTTGCCGTACCCGGCTGTCAGACCCCGCACCCGCAGGGCGGCAGCACTCATGGAACCCCCTCGATGCTTGTTCGGTGGCGCTCACCCCAGCACCGGGGCGGGTCCCCCGTCCACGTGGGCCGTCCGAATCGCTGCCGGTGCCCAGCGGGCGCGGCGGCGGGTTGTGCACGCGCACAACACCACGTGTCAGGGGCATGCCGGATGGGGTGCGGAGGTGGCATCCTCCGGCCATGGGAGCCCGTGGACCACGTACCGGAGACGACTGGAAGCTGCTCGGCCAGGCCTGTACGACGCTGCTGGAGCGGCTGCCGGAGCTGGTGGACCGGCACCTGCGGGAGTTGCACGCGCACTCCCCCGCGTACGAGCGGGTCATCGGCTACGACCAGCACTGGCAGGAGGCGCGCGACGCGATGCGCATCGGCATCGAGATGATCTCGGCGCCACGGGCCGCGCCGCGCCGCGACCTGGAGCACGCCGAGTGGCTGGGGCGGCGGCGCGCCGAGCAGGGGCTGCCGCTGGAGCTGGTGGTGCACGCCTACCGGCTCGCCGGGCACCTGGTGTGGGACGCGCTGCTGGAGGACGCGGGCGCGGACGCGGGGCGCCTCGCCGCGCTGATGCAGGCGGCGACGATGGTGTGGTCGGCGGTGGACGCGCAGACGGACACCGCGTCGGAGGCGTACCGCGTCACCGAGCGGGAGCTGCGGCGCCGTACCGACGAGCAGCTCCAGGCGCTGCTCGACGCCCTGCTGGACGGCGGCCGGTCGCCGGAGGTCTCGGCGCGGGCCGCGGCGGGCCTGGACCTGCCCGAGCGGGGGCGGTACGCCGTGGTGGTGCTGCGCACCGAGCGGCGGGACGTGGCGCACCGGCGGCTGGCGGGGCCGGGGCTGCGGTTCGTCTGGCGGATGCGGACGGACTGCGAGATCGGCGTGGTGTCGCTGGCGGACGGCACGGGGCTCGACGCCCTGGTGGAGCTGATGGAGGGCCGCTGCCCGGGCCCCGGCGGCGTCAGCCCGGTGGTGTCGGGCCTGACGGAGCTGGGCAGGGCGCGGCGCCTGGCGGAACTGGCGCTGCGCACCTGCCCGCCCGACGCCCCGTCCCTCGCCCGGCTGGACCGGCGGATGGCCGGGGCGCTGGTGGTCAGCCAGCCGGAGCTGGCGTCCCTGCTGGTCTCCGAGGTCCTGGGTGCGCTGCTGGACCTGGACCCGGCGGACCGGGCGGTGCTGCTGGAGACCCTCGACGTGTGGCTCGACTGCGAGGGCTCGGCGGGGCGGGCGGCGAGCCGCCTGTACTGCCACCGGAACACGGTCTTCAACCGGCTGCGCCGCCTGGAGCAGCTCACCTCGCGGTCGCTGTCGCGGCCGAGGGACCTCACGGAGATGACGCTGGCCCTGGACGCGTTCCGCCTGACGGCGGGGTGAGTACGCGGTTTGAGTACGTGTACTCATCGCCCGGCCCGGCGGGGTACCGACACTGGGAGCACACCGACGAGAAAGGCCCCCGCCGCCCATGCCGCCCTACTGCCGCACCCTCCCCTGCCTCGCCCTCACCGGCGCCGTCGCGGCACTGCTGCTGACCGGCTGCGCTTACCGGGAGCGGGTCTGCCTGCCCGACCACTACCCCGTGCTCGCCGTGAACAACTCGGGCGGCGACTGCGTCCCCGACGGCGAGGAGCCCGGGGAGGGCTGGGCCCGCTACCCGGAGGGCAAGGTCCCGGAGTACCTGAACGACGAGTGGGACCGCTACTGGGACGACAAGACCCTCGACGAGCGGGGCCGGATCGTCCCGCAGCCGACGGGCTGAAGGCCGAGGACCTCCCGGAAGTCGGCGAGCGCGGCGATCGCTTCGTCGTACCGGTCGGCGACCTCCCCCGGGTACGCCGCCGCCCCCGGGGTCCGGCGGATGCCGGTCCGGGGGCGGTACGCGTGCGGTGAGGGGTTACGACAGGAAGTCGCGGGCGATGTTCGCCGCCTGGCGTTCCAGCAGGGGTCCCGCCTCGGCGATGCACTTCGCCGTGTCCGGCTCCAGGTCCGTCAGCGGGTAGGCGCGGCGGATGCCGGCCCGGCCGAGGGCCTCGGGCTGGAGGGCGAGGCGGCCGCAGACCGCGACGACCTCGATGCCGGCGGCGCGGGCGGCCGCCGCGACACCGGCGGGGGCCTTGCCGTGGAGGGTCTGCTCGTCGAGGGAGCCCTCGCCGGTGATGACGAGGGTCGCGCGGTCGAGCGCCGGACCGAAGCCGAGGACGTCCAGCATGACCTCGATGCCGGCGCGGAAGCTCGCGCCGAGGCCGACCAGCGCGCCGTAGCCGATGCCGCCGGCCGCGCCCGCGCCCGGGGAGGCGGCGAGCTCGGTGGCCCGGGGGCCGATGGCGTCGGCGAGGACCTCGGCGAAGTGGGCGAGGGCCGCGTCGAGCTCGGCCACGTCCTCGGGCGAGGCGCCCTTCTGCGGCCCGTACACGGCGGGCGCGCCCTTCGGGCCGGTCAGCGGGTTGTCGACGTCGCTCGCGAGGACCAGCTCCACGTCCTCGAAGCGGGCGTCGAGACCCGACAGGTCGGCGGTCGCGAGGTCGCGCAGGGCGCCGCCGCCCGGGCCGACGGGCTTGCCGTCCGCGTCGAGGAAGCGGGCGCCGAGAGCGGCGAGCATGCCGGCGCCGCCGTCGGTGGTGGCGCTGCCGCCCACGCCGAAGACGATGGTGCGCGCGCCCGCGTCCAGCGCGGCGGCGAGCAGCTCGCCGGAGCCGTACGTGGTGGAGGTCAGCGGCGCGAAGACACCCTCGGGCAGCAGCTGGAGGCCGGAGGCCTCCGCCATCTCCACCACCGCCGTGGTGTCGCGCAGCGCGTACGCGGCGGTCACCGGCTCGCCGAGCGGGCCGGTCACCCGTACCTCACGCCGTTCGAACCCGGCCGCGACGGCGGCCGCGACCGTGCCGTCGCCGCCGTCGGCTACGGGCAGGGTCTCCACCTCGAGCCCGGGGACGACGTGCCGGAGCCCGGCCGTCACCCGCTCCGCGACCTGTACGGCCGTGAGCGAACCTTTGAACTTGTCAGCCGCGACGAGTACACGCGCGGCCTCAGTTACTGCTCCGTCCGTCACCCTTGCATCCCTTGCTATCGAACAGGCAGTCGCGCCGAGGCCGACCCTATCCGTACTCCCGGAGGCTGTGCCACCCCTGTCCGGCGTACGGACCCGCTGGTCAGGCCCGTGACCAGGGCCAGTGGGCCGCCCGCCCGGCCTCCAGCAGCGGCACCATCCGGAAAGCCGCGTCCGTCAGGCCGCCGAAGGTGTGCCGGTTGTCCCGGCCGGAGGGCGCATGGCCGGGGCGGTAGCCCGCGAGGTTCCACGTGTAGACCGGCACGTCCGCCGGGACCTGCGCCGGCGGGTCGCCGTAGTGGCTGTAGGTGGCCTGCTCGTCGGTGACGATCAGCACCCGGTCGTGGCCGCGGTAGTGCGCGCGTACGGCCTCGGTGGTGCGGGTGCCGCCCAGGTCGCCGAAGCGGTCCAGCACCTTCAGGACGGACTCGCCCGCGCGGTACTCCACGGGGCTGCTGGTGGTGCCGAACTGCACCAGGTCCGCGTCGGCGGCGCGCAGCGCCAGCGCCGTACCGAAGACGGCGGCCGCGTCCGCCCGGTTCAGCTCCGAGCGGGCGGACAGCGGCTCCCACATCGAGCCGGAGCGGTCGACCAGGACGAGGGTGCGGCCGGGCAGCGCCGGCACATTGGCCAGCGAGTGGCCGAGTGCCTGCTCCAGCGGGTAGGACCAGCGCAGCGAGGGCGCGTGCTGGTACGCCGCGAGGTAACGGAACGGGAACTGGCGGGAGGCGGCGACGGTCTCCGGGTCGGAGATCTTCGCCGCGACGCGCGCGGCGACCTCGTCGCTGACGCCCGCCTGGTCGAAGTTGCGCAGGTTGCGCAGGAGGGCCATCACGCCCATGGAGGGGATGACCGCCTCCCAGGCGGCCGCGTCCAGCGGGCCCTGGAGCCAGCCGGCGAGGGCCTCCCAGGTCATGCCCGCCTCGGCGAGCCGCTCGGCCCCGCCCGGCCCGGTGACCACGGCGCGGCGCTCGGCGACCGGCAGCTCCATCAGCGCCCGGTGGGCGGTGAGCATGCGGTGCGAGGCGGGCGGGAGCGCGGTCTCCGGGTGGTGGCGGCGGTCGAGGGCGTACCGGAACAGCTCGCCCTGCCACGGCTGCTTCGCCGGGTCGGGCGCGGCGTGCACGAGGTTGAGGATGTCGCCGAAGCGGTAGCCCTTGGCGGCCGTGTCGTACTTCAGCAGCGACCGGGCGGTGTAGAGGCACCGGACGGCGTCCGCGATGCCCCGCTTGACCGGCTTGGGCACGTTGCGCCCGTACCGGGAGGTCCAGTAGCCGAGGAGCTCGCCGGGCTCGTCGGCGCGCTGCAGGACGGAGGCGATGACCTGGCGGCCCGTGGGGCCCTCGGTGGCGCCGGCGTCGAGGCGTGCCTTGACGTACTCGGCGGCGCCGACGAGGGAGGCGGTCCGCAGGTTGCCCTCGCCGCGCAGCCAGCCCAGCAGTCCGGCGGTCCACTCGGGGTCCTCGACGGCGAGCGTGCGGACGAGCGCGGCGAACCGGTCGTCGCGGTCCTCGGCGGACTCGTAGAAGGTGTTCTGCGTGACGAAGTTGGCGACGGCCAGCAGGAACAGCTCGGAACGCGGGTCGCGCAGCACGCCGGTGCCACCCTGGTGGGTGGTGGCGCTACCGGTGGAGCGCACGGGCGAGACCGCGCGGGCCACGGCGGCCACGGCGGCCGAGGCACGGGTGTTGAAGCGGGCCATGATGTGGTGAATCCCCCCGAATTCGGTGGGGACGCGGCAGGGAGCACCGCCGCGCCTCCCGAGATCAAAGTGGCCGCGGCGTGCGTTCTCTACAGGAAGGAGCCGCGGTCCGGCGCACCGGGAGGTGCGTGACGTACAGGTGTCCAGAGATCAAGGCCGGCGGAACCGACAGTGGTGCTCTACCAACTGAGCTACACCGGCCGGAAAGCCGGTGACGGGACTCGAACCCGCGGCCGCCCCATTAACAGTGGAAGTAGGTCCTGCCTTCGCACCTGGACGTTGATCACTGTAGGCAGTCACCTGTTCGAGCGCCACGGATTAATTTCTGCGCACGGCCACGCTGTGCGCGGCCGGTTAGGCTGACGCCCGTGAGCACCGATTACGCGACGTACATCGCCGGTCTGCCCCGGGTGCTGGCCGGGGCCGCCGCGCTCTTCCGGGACGCGGAGGGGCGCGTGCTGCTCGTCGAGCCGAACTACCGCGAGGGGTGGACGCTGCCCGGCGGCACCATCGAGTCGGACGCGGGCGAGACCCCGCGGCAGGCGGCCCGGCGGGAGACGCTGGAGGAGATCGGCCTCGACGTGGAGCTGGGCACGCTGCTCGCGGTGGACTGGTCGCCGGGGCCCGGGCGGCCGCCGATCGTGTCGTACGTGTACGACGGGGGTGTGCTCAGCGGGGAGCAGTTCCGGGCGATCCGCCTCCAGGAGGAGGAGCTGATCTCCTGGAAGCTGGTGGAGCGCGCGGAGCTGCCGACGTATCTGCTGGGCGCGCTCGGTCCGCGCGTGCTGCACGCCCTCGACGCGCTGGCGGACGGCGGGGGCCCGGTGGAGCTGGAGTACGGGCGTCCGCCGCGCGCGAGGTAGCCGCTGACCTCCGTCGGAAAGGCGTTCGCGGGGGCGGACGGGTGCTGCTTACGCTCGCGGCATGACTCTCGTCGCGATCCTCAGCGGTGCCGGCATCTCCACGGACTCGGGCATCAGTGACTACCGGGGCCCGAACGGCCTGTGGCGGCGCGATCCGGAGGCGGAGAAGCTCGTCACGTACGCCTTCTACATGGCGGATCCGGAGATCCGGCGCCGCTCGTGGCGGATGCGCCGCGACAGCGCGGCCCTGCGGGCCGAGCCGAACGCCGCCCACCGGGCCGTCGCCGAGCTCGAGCGCACCCCCGGCTTCGCGGTGCGGGTGCTCACGCAGAACGTGGACGGCCTGCACCAGCTGGCCGGGATGCCCGACCGCAAGGTGCTCGAACTGCACGGCACCGCGCGGGCGGTGGTGTGCACCCGCTGCCATGCGCGCTCCTCGATGGCGGACGCGCTGGCGCGGGTGGAGGCGGGCGAGGAGGACCCGGCGTGCGAGGCGTGCGGCGGGATCCTGAAGTCGGCGACGGTGATGTTCGGGGAGCGGCTCGACCCGGTGGTGCTGGGCGAGGCGATGTCGATCGCCAAGGCGGCCGAGGTCTTCCTCGCGGTCGGTTCGACGCTCCAGGTGCAGCCGGCCGCCTCGCTGGCGGGCATCGCGGCCGAGCACGGGGCGCGGCTGATCATCGTGAACGCCGAGCCGACGCCGTACGACGCACTCGCCGACGAGGTCGTACGGGAGCCGATCGGCACGGCGCTGCCGGAGTTGCTGGGGCGGCTGCGGAGCTGAGGGGGGGCTCAGGTCAATGGGGCAGCGCCAGCAGGCGGCCCTCACCGACGAACGCGACCTCGCCGCCGACCTTCACCGAGTGGATGTGCTCCCCGTGGCCGTGCGCGCTGACCAGCATGCGGCTGGGCCGGCCGGTGAACCGTCCCTGCCGCAGGACCACCTCCTCACCGTCGCCGGTCCGGCCGTGGCGGCGCAGGTAGGCGGCGGCGCAGCCGGCGCCGCTGCCGGTGGCGACGTCCTCGGTGTGTCCGTCGTTGTTCCAGTGCCTGGCCTCCATGGCGGCCGCGTCGATGAGGTAGGCGTACTGGGCGCCGAGCCCGGCCAGCCGGGCCGAGAGGTCCGCGTCGATCCGGGCGCGGGCCAGTGCGCCGGGGCGGACCGGCAGGACGAGGTAGCGCAGGCCGGTCGACACGACCTCCGGCGGCAGGTCCGGGTCCAGGTCGCCGGCGTCGAGCGAGAACCACGACGCGAGGTCGTGCGCGACCGCGGCGTCAGCCGCGGCCGTCGCGGCCGGTCGGCCGAGGAACGCGGCCGGCCCCTGGTCCAGCACGCTGGTGTACCGCGTCGCCCCGCGCCGCCGCGTCGTGACCTCGACGGTGCGGGCCTTCAGCCGCAGCGACCAGGTCTCGCTGTCACCGGCGCCGTGCAGGGCGTGCAGGACGCAGGCCGCCCCGATGAGCGGGTGCCCGGCGAAGTCGAGCTCCTCGACCAGATCGAAGACCCGCGCGGTCCAGCCGCCGTCCACCACGTCGTCCGGAGCGAGGAAGACGGATTCGAAGTGCCGCAACTCCTTGGTGATCCGCTCCATCTGGCCACCGCTCAACCGGGCGGCGTCGGGGAAGACGGCGAGGCTGTTGCCGCTGTAGGGCCGGCTGCTGAAGACGTCGACGTGGAGATAGCGCATGCCCGTACGCGTTACCCCATCAGCACGTCGGGGTGCAGACCGCCCATGCAGACGGCTCCGTTCACGCCGAAGCCGCTGCCCGCGTTGCTGCTGAACCTGCCGGAGCCGATGGTGCCGGCCGGCTTCCAGCCGGAGTCGTACTCCCAGATGACCGCACTGACCGGCAGGTTGTTCACGTACGACGCTACGGAGTACATGTAGTACGGATAGCCTCCCAGGACGAAACACGCCTTGGTGCTGGTCGAGGTCAGCCGCAGGTCGTTGTAGTTGGGGCTGTTGTACAGGCACAGCTTTCCGGACGGGCAGCCGCCGACCGCAGCCGCCGGAGCCGTGGTGGCGGCGAGGCCGCCGACCGCCATCGCCAGCGCGCTCATCGCGAGAGTGGCCTTGCGAACCCATGCCATGTCGAGCCCTTCGTTGCTGCGAGGTGCACCCGGCGTGCCGCAGGATCATAAATTTGTTCGATCGCGGAAGGTGAGACGCCTCGATCGATCTGGCCGGAATCCATCCCTTGTCCCGCATCGCACGGCTTGATCTCGATGGCGGTTCCTAGAAGAGCGCGTCCGGCTCCGGAAGTCCGCTCTCGAACGCGAGCAGACGCTGCTTGCGCTCCAGACCGCCGCCGTAGCCGGTCAGGCCGCCGCTCGCGCCGATGACCCGGTGGCACGGGACGATGATGCCGATGGGGTTCTTGCCGTTGGCCAGGCCGACCGCGCGGGAGGCGCCGGGTTTGCCGAGGGCCACGGCCAGTTCGCCGTACGAACGGGTCTCGCCGTACGGGATCTTCCGCAGCTGCTCCCAGACGCTGCGCTGGAACGGTGTGCCGTCGAGGTGCAGCGGCAGGTCGAAGACGGTGAGCTCGCGCGCGTAGTAGGCGTCGAGTTGGCGGACGGCCTCGGCGAAGGGGCGCGGGTCCGGGGCGCCGAAGTTCTCCTCCGGGGGGCGGTGGCGCTGGTCGGTCATGTAGAGCCCGCTGAGGACCCCGTCGGTGGCGACGAGGGTGAGGAGGCCGTACGGGCTGTCGACCACGGTGTGCTGACGGTGCATCGGAGGGCTTCCTTCGAGTCGTTACGCGGGCAGGTGGTTGATCGGGTGGCTGTCGGTGGCCCACAGGTACTGGACGGCGTACGCGCGCCAGGGACGCCAGGCGGCGGCGCGTGCCGTCAGCGCGGCGGGGGTCGAGGGCAGGCCGAGCCCCGCTGCGGCGCGGCGGACGCCGAGGTCCGTGGGGAGGAAGGCGTCCGGGTCGCCGAGGGCGCGCATCGCGATGGCCTCGACCGTCCAGGGGCCGAAGCCGGGGAGCGCGGCGAGGCGGGCGCGGGCCTCGTCCCAGTCGGTGTCCAGGCCGAGCCGGAGCGAGCCGTCGGCGAGGGCGCCGACCAGGGTGGTGAGGGTGGCCCGGCGGCTACGCGGCAGGGCCAGGGCCTCCGGGTCGAGGGCGGCGAGCGCCTCGGGGCCGGGGAAGAGGTGCGTGAGGCCGCCCTCGGGGTCGTCGACGGGGGTGCCGTGCGCCGTGACGAGCCGTCCGGCGTGGGTGCGGGCGGCGGCGGTGGAGACCTGCTGGCCGAGGACCGCGCGTACGGCGAACTCGGCGGCGTCGACGGTGCGGGGGACCCGGCGGCCGGGGGCCTTGTCGACGAGGGGCGCGAGCAGCGGGTCGGTGCGCAGCTGGTCGTCGATGGCGACGGGGTCGGCGTCCAGGTCGAGCAGGCGGCGGCAGCGGCTGATGGCGAGGGTGAGGTCGCGCGGGTCGGTGAGCGAGAGGCGGCAGGCGATGTGGTCGGGGCGGGGCGCGAGCGCGACGATGCCGTGGCCGTGCGGCAGGGCGAGGGTGCGGCGGTAGGCGCCGTCGCGCCACTCCTCGACGCCGGGGACGGCGGTGGCGGCCAGGTGCCCGAAGAGGTTGTCGGGGTTGAGGGGGGCGCGGTAGGGCAGCCGCAGCGCGATCACGCCGGGGGTGTGGGGCGTCTTCGCCGCGCTGCGGGCGGCCCGGGCGCGCAGCTCGCTCGGGGCGAGGGCGAAGACCTCGCGGACGGTGTCGTTGAAGGTGCGGATGGAGGCGAACCCGGCGGCGAACGCCACGTCCGCCATGGGCAGTTCGGTCGTCTCGATGAGCAGCCGCGCGGTCTGGGCGCGCTGGGCGCGGGCGAGGGCAAGCGGTCCGGCGCCGAGCTCGGCGAGGAGCTGGCGCTCGATCTGCCGGGTCGAGTAGCCGAGCCGGGCCGCGAGCCCGGGCACGCCCTCGCGGTCGACGACCCCGTCCTGGATGAGGCGCATGGCGCGGGCGACGGTGTCGGCGCGGGCGTTCCACTCGGGAGATCCGGGGCTGGTGTCGGGGCGGCACCGCTTGCACGCGCGGAAGCCGGCCTGCTGGCAGGCGGCGGCGCTGGGGTAGAAGGTCATGTTCTCGGGCTTGGGCGGCACGACCGGGCAGCTCGGCCGGCAGTAGATCCGGGTGGTGACGACGGCCGTGAAGAACCAGCCGTCGAACCGGGCGTCCTTGGAGCGGACGGCCCGCACGCAGCGATCGGTGTCGGTGTGCATGGCGGTGTGCATGGTCCAAGCATTCAGCAGCGGAGCGCGCGGGGCTGGCGGGAATACGACACCATCCTCGCACTGCCTGCACGCTCGCGCGTCGCCTGCCCGGGGTCAGCTGCCGGCCCGGGTTGCTCGCCGCCCGGGCTACTCGTCGCCGGGTTACGTGTCGCGTACGCGGGCGGCGGCCAGCTCGGCCTCCCTGATCACGGTGTCGGTGTCGACGTCGACGAGCGCGCCGTGCGCCTTGCGCAGGCGGCCGTCCACGAAGACGTGGCTGACGTTGGGGGGCTGGCCGTTGAGGACGATCTGGCTGATCCAGTCGAAGCGGGGCGCGAAGTTCAGGGTGCCCGGGTCGAGGACGACCACGTCCGCGCGTTTGCCGGGGGTCAGGGAGCCGACGCGGTCGGCCATGCCGACGCACTCGGCGCCGCCCAGGGTCGCCATGCGCAGCACCGCCGGGATGGTGGGGTGTACCTCGGCGTCCTGGTGCAGGGCGCGCTGGAGTCCCACGGCCGCCTTCATCACGTTGAACATGTCGGAGGTGTCGTTGGTGCCGCCGTCGTGGCCGAGCCCGGCCTTCACGCCGCGCGCGTGGAGGGCGGGCAGGCGCATGATGCCGGAGGCGAGGCGCATGTTGCTGAGGGGGCAGTGGGCCACGCGGACGTCGTGCTCGGCGATGAGGGCGATCTCGTCGTCGGTGAGGTGGATGGCGTGGTTCATCAGCAGGTCGGGGCCGAAGGCCCCGGCGAGGCGGAGGGCGCCGATCGGGTCGTCCCTGCGGTCGACGGGGTGTTCGAGGACGTGAGAGTTGAACATCACCCCGAGGTCGCGGGCGATCTCGTGGAAGCGGCGCAGGCGGTTGACCGCGTACATGCCCGCGTGGACGGACACCTGCGCCGAGGCGAGCGGCAGCGGGTCGAGCAGCTCCTTCTTCACGCGGGGTACGAGGTCGGCGTGGGCCTCGCTCTGCATCATCGCGTAGACGAAGCGGAGCCCGGAGTCGTCGAGCGCCTGGACGTAGCGCTCGCTGGTGGCGTACGGGATGGGGTGGACCCAGTCGACGAGGGTGGTGACACCGGTTTGGAGCGCGTCGAGGGCGGCGAGGTGGACGAAGCGGTACATGTCGTCGGGGCCGATGCGGGCGAGGGTCGCGCTGTTGCAGTCGGCGAGCCAGCCGTACAGGTCCTGGGTGGAGCAGCCGCCGCGGATGCTGGACTGCCACAGGTGGTTGTGGATGTCGACGAACCCGGGCAGCACCATGCGGCCGGTCGCGTCGATCACGCGCGCCCCGGTCGGCGCGGCGAGCCGCCGGCCCACGGCGGCGATGGCGCCGTCGCGCAGGAGCACGTCGGCGTGGCGGAGGGTACCGAGGGTGCCGTCCCCGATGCCGGGGTCCATGGTGAGGACGAGCTCCGCGCCGCGGAGCAGGGTGGTGCGGGGCTGGTCGGGTCTCCGCCCTCCCTGCTGGGGCTGTCTACGGGGGACGGGGCGGGCGGCACCGGTCAGACCCGCCGTCACTCCGCCCATGAGGGGGACGGTGCCGAGACCGGCGAGGACGGTGCGGCGACGCGGGTGGCGGGATGCGGAGTGGGGGGACTCGGAGGAAGGGGAGTCGGCGGAGAGGGGTTCGGAGTGGGGGGATGCGGGACGGGGGGATTCCAGGCGGGGGGATTCCGTCATGGGGGTTATATCCCGCGTCGGCACCCCCCGGAAAAGCCCAATTCAGGCCGGGGGGCCGCGCCTTACCCGTCCGCGTGACGGCTGATGGCTAGAGTCGCGCGTGTGGCGGACTCGGACCTCGACTTTTTCACGAACCTGCTCGACTATCCGATGTACGTGGTGACGGCCGCGGCACACGGGGAGCAGGCCGGCTGTCTGGTGGGCTTCGCCTCGCAGTGCTCGATCCATCCGGTTCGCTTCATGGTGTGGCTGTCCACCGCCAACCGGACGTACCGGGTGGCCCGCCACGCGACCCATCTCGGTGTGCATCTGCTCGACCGCGAACAGCTCGGGCTGGCGCGGCTGTTCGGGAGCCGGACGGGTGACGACGACGTGGACAAGTTCGCGCGGGTCGCGTGGGAGGCCCGGCAAGGCGACACACCCGTGCTGCGGGACGCGCCCGCGTGGTTCGTGGGCCGGGTGCGGGAGCGGCTCGACGGCGGGGACCATGTGGGCTTCCTCCTGGACCCCGTGGAGGAATCGCCGTCGGCACCGGGCGGCCGGCCGCGCCCGCTGATGTTCGGCGACGCGAGGGGGCTGGAGCCGGGCCACCCGGCCTGAGTCCGTGCCCTCGGGTTTTTCTGGTCGGTGTTCCGAGCGGTGTCCTCGGCGTTCGCGGGTACGCGCGCTGGCGGGAGGACAAACCGGCGAAAGGAGACACCATGAAGGACTCCTCGATGAGGGCGGTGGGCTGGGCCAGGTCGTTCCCCATCACGGGAGGCGTCCGCGCGGGACGGCGCTGGGCGCGCGAGCACCTGGAGACCCTGGGGTGGACGGAGTACGCCGCCGAGACGGTCGACGACATCCTGCTCACCGTGTCGGAGCTGATCACCAACGCGCACGTCCACGCCCACAGCACCGCGCACCTCGTCCTGACGTGGGACAACCGCTGCCTGCACGTCAGCGTCCACGACTCCGGCGGCGGCGTGCCGACGCCCCGTTCGCCTGACACCACGTCACCGGGCGGTCGGGGCCTCGCGCTCGTCGACGCGGTCTGCGACCACTGGCACTCACACGCCCGGGAGGACGGGAAGACCATCACGGCGTGTTTCACTCCGCCGGGTCCGCCTTCCGCCGGACCGCGGGACGAGCGCGCGTGACGCGGGGCGCATGACGGCGGAGATCCGGGGCTGAGGGAACGCCCTCGACAGGGCAGCTCCGTTCGGTATGTCGCACATCGTTCGTAATTTTGTCAGGACCGTTGACGGCGCATTTCAGCCGGTCTACGGTCCCGTTCGAATTCACGAGCAGCATTCGTCATATCGAACATCCGGGGGCGCCGGGACGCGTCCCCGTGCCCAAGGAGCCGCTGCCCATGCCCGGACGTCGTCGTCACTCCCCCGGCCCGCGCGCCGCCCTCGCCGCCGCCGCGTGCGCCGCCCTGCTGCTGGGCCCGCCGCCCGCGGCGCACGCCGCGGACCACCGCACCGCACGCCACCTCGTGACGGGTTCGGTCACGGGTGACATCGAGGTCCACGACCCGTCCGCGATACGGCTGAAAGACGGCACGTACGTCGTCTACTCCACGCACCACGGCATCGAGGCGCGCACCTCCGCCGACGGCCGCCACTGGCGGCGGGCGGGCTCGGCCTTCCGCTCGACGCCCGCGTGGTGGCGCGCGTACTCCGCCGAGAGCGACCCCTGGGCGCCCGAGGTCCTCCACCGGGGCGGCACGTACTGGCTGTACTACGCCGTCTCGTCGTTCGGCTCCAACCACTCCGCCATCGGCCTGGCCATCTCCCCCACCGGGCGGCCCGGCACGTGGGAGGACCGGGGAGTGGTGTTCTCGTCCAGCACCGCGGACGACTACAACGCCATCGACCCGGCCATCGTCCAGGGCGGCGGCAGGCTGTGGATGTCCTTCGGCTCGCACTGGACCGGCATCCGCATGGTCGAACTCGACCCGCGCACCGGGAAGGCGCGGCCCGGCGCCCCGGTGCACCACCTGGCGACCCGCCCGGACGCCCCGTACGCCGTCGAGGCCCCGGCCATCGTCAAACGGGGCCCGTACTACTACCTCTTCGTGTCGTACGACCGCTGCTGCGCCGGCACCGACTCGACGTACAACATCCGCGTCGGGCGCGCCACTTCGCCCACCGGGCCCTACACCGACCGGGACGGTACGCCGATGACCGAGGGCGGCGGCGAGCTGCTGCTCGCCTCGCGGGGGCGGTACGTCGGGCCCGGCGGGCAGTCCGTCCTGCGCGAACCGGGCGGCCGGGACGTGCTCGTCCACCACTACTACGACGCCGAGGACGGCGGTGTCCCCAAGCTCGCCCTGCGCACCCTGCGCTGGGACGACGCCGGCTGGCCCTCCGTCGGCCGCTGACCGCCCGCCCTCCTCCTCCCTCCCCCGACTCCGAAAGGCCACCATGTCCCGCTCCGCCCCCGCCTCCGGTACCGCGCGCTTCACGCTGGACCCCGCCTTCACCGTGGGCGAGGTCAGCCCCCGGCTCTTCGGCTCCTTCGTCGAGCACCTCGGCCGCTGCGTCTACACCGGCATCTACGAGCCCGGCCACCCCAGCGCCGACGAGGCGGGGCTGCGCACCGACGTCCTGGAGCTGATCCGCGAACTGGGCGTCACCACGATCCGCTACCCCGGCGGCAACTTCGTCTCCGGCTACCGCTGGGAGGACTCGGTGGGGCCGGTCGAGGAGCGGCCGCGCCGCCTGGACCTCGCGTGGCGTTCCACCGAGACCAACCGCTTCGGGCTCAGCGAGTTCATGGCGTTCCTGCAGAAGGTCGGCCCGCAGGCGGAGCCGATGCTCGCCGTCAACCTCGGGACGCGCGGCGTCGCCGACGCCATCGCGCTCCAGGAGTACGCCAACCACCCTTCCGGCACGGCCCTTTCGGACCTGCGCGTGGCCCACGGCGACAAGGACCCCTTCGGCGTCCGGCTGTGGTGCCTCGGCAACGAGATGGACGGCCCCTGGCAGACGGGCCACAAGACCGCCGAGGAGTACGGCCGGCTGGCCGCCGAGACGGCGCGCGCCATGCGCCAGATCGACCGCGACGTGGAGCTCGTCGCCTGCGGCTCCTCCAGCCGGGCCATGCCGACCTTCGCCGCCTGGGAGGCGGCGGTGCTCCAGGAGACGTACGACCTGGTCGACTACATCTCCCTGCACGCGTACTACGAGGAGGTGGACGGTGACCGCGACTCGTTCCTCGCCTCGGCCGTCGACATGGAGTCCTTCATCGAGAACGTCGTGGCCACCTGCGACCACGTGGGCGCCCGGCTGAAGTCGCCGAAGCGGATCGACCTCTCCTTCGACGAGTGGAACGTCTGGTACATGAGCCGTTTCCAGGAGGAGGCGGACGCCAGTCCGCTGGACTGGCCCGAGGCGCCGCGCCTGCTGGAGGACTCCTACAGCGTCACCGACGCGGTGGTGTTCGGCTCGCTGCTCATCACCCTGCTGCGGCACGCCGACCGCGTCACCGTGGCGTGCCTCGCCCAGCTGGTGAACGTCATCGCCCCGATCATGACCGAGCCGGGCGGGCCGGCCTGGCGGCAGACCACCTTCTTCCCCTTCGCGCAGGCCGCCCGCCACGGGCGCGGCGAGGTGCTGGACGTACGGGTGGACGCGCCGCGCCACCGGACGGCGAAGTACGGCGAGGTGCCGCTGCTGCACGCCACCGCCGTACGGGACCCGGAGACCGGGGCCGTCACCGTCTTCGCCGTCAACCGGAGCCAGAGCGAGCCGCTGCCGCTCCGGGTCGCGCTCGGCGGGCTGGGCGTCGGCGGGGTCGTGGAGCACAGCGTGCTCGCCGACGCCGACCCGGACGCGCGCAACACCCTCGCCGAGCCCGAGCGGGTCGTCCCGCACGCGGGCGAGGGCGCCCGGGTGGCCGACGGCGTACTGGAGGTCACCCTCGAACCGCTGTCCTGGACGATGCTCCGGCTCGCCTGACCCCGTCCCCTGTCCCCCGTCCCCCAATGTCCCGTTCCCGAGAGACGAGCTTCATGAGACCACCTCACCTCAGCCGGCGCGGCGCCCTGGCAGCGGCGGCCGCCGCCACGGCCGCCGCGCTGGCCGGCGGCTGTGCCGCACCCTCCGCCGCGGCCGGGGGCCGGACCCGGCTGCGCTTCTGGCACCTGTTCGGCGGCGGCGACGGCGTCACCATGCAGGCCATGCTCGACGCCTTCCGCGCCGAACACCCCGGGATAGCCCTGGAGGCGGCGACCCTGCAATGGGGTGCCCCGTACTACACGAAGCTCGGCATGGCGGGGGCGGGCGGCCGCGCCCCCGAGCTGGCCGTCCTCCACCTCGCCCGCCTCGCCGGGTTCGCCCCCGGGCGGCTGCTCGACCCCTTCGACCTGGACCTGCTCGGCGAACTCGGCGTCCGCGCCGCCGACTTCCCGTCCGACATCTGGCGGCGCGGCCAGGCCGGCGGCAAGCAGTACGCCGTACCGCTGGACACGCACCCGCTGGTCCTCTACTACCAGACCGAGGTGTGCGAGAAGGCGGGCCTGCTGGAGGGCGGCGGTGACCGGCGCACGCTCAAGCCCCTCCGCAGCGCGGCCGAGTTCGCCGACGCGCTGCGGGCGGCGAAGAAGGCCACCGGGCAGCCCGGGCTCGTCACGGAGACCCTGGGTCCGGACTGCATCACACCGTGGCGGCTGTTCGCCACGTTCTACTCGCAGACCGGCGGCCGGGTGCTCTCCGAGGACGGCAGGCGGCTCGTCCTGGACGATGCCAAGGCGCTGACGGTGCTGGAGTTCATGGCCCGGCTCGTCGAGGAGGGGCTGTGGGTGCGGCGCGCCGACTACGCCGCGGCCGTCGGCATCTTCAACGGCGGGAAGACCGCGTTCCACCTCAACGGGGAGTGGGAGGTCACGTCCTTCCGCATCACCGGTCTGAAGTTCTCGATGACCCGGGTCCCGGGGCTCTTCGGCCGGCCCACCGCCCAGGCCGACTGCCACGCCTTCGTCCTGCCGCACATCGCGGGCCGGGGCGGCGCCCCCGACGAGGCGGCGCACACGCTCGTCGCCTGGATGCTGAAGCACTCGGTCGCCTGGGCGCAGGGCGGGCACGTACCGGCCTACCTGCCGGTGCTGGACGACCCCGCGTACCTGGCGCTGCACCCGCAGTCCGCGTACCGCGACGTGGTGGACGACGTGGTGCTCGACGACCCGGCGTGGTTCACGGGCTCCGCCTCCCGCATGTGGATCGAGCTGGGCGGCGTCTTCTCCGGCGTCCTCACCGGGTCCCGCACGCCGCGCGCCGCACTGACCGAGGCCAAGCGGCGGCTGCGGCGCCTCCTCGACACCCGCGACCCCCTCTCCGGAGCGGCCTCATGAGCACCGTCAGAGTGAGCCGCCGCTGGACCGAGCACGGGCTCGTGTTCGTGGCGCCCTTCCTCGCCGTCTACGGGCTGTTCCTGGTGTGGCCGCTGGTCTCGGGCGTCGGGATGAGCCTGACCAGCGAGAACATCACCGCGTCGGGCGCCGCGTTCGTGGGCCTGGACAACTACGCGGAGGCGGTGCGGGACCCCGCGGTGTGGTCCTCGCTGTGGAACACGGTGTGGTTCACCGTGCTGTCCACGGTGCCGCTCGTCGTCGTGGGCCTGGGACTCGCGCTGCTGGCGCACCAGTTGCGGGTGGTGCAGTGGCTGTGGCGGCTGAGCTGGTTCGCGCCGTTCCTCCTGCCGTCCGGCGTGGTGTGCCTGCTCTTCGCGCAGATGATCTACCCGTCGGGCTTCGGGCTCGCCGACCAGCTGCTGGCCTCGGCCGGCCTGGAGCCGGGCATCGGCTGGCTCACCGACGAGCGCTACGCGATGCTCTCCATCGTCCTGACCACCGTGTGGTGGACCGTCGGCTTCAACTTCCTGCTCTACCTCGCCGCCCTCCAGGCCATCCCGCTCCACCTGTACGAGGCGGCCGAGCTGGACGGCGCGGGCGCGTGGCGCCGGTTGTGGCACATCACGCTGCCGATGCTGCACCGGACCACCGGACTGGTCGTCGTCCTCCAGGTGCTGGCCTCGCTGAAGATCTTCGACCAGGTGTACCTGATGACCGGCGGCGGCCCGGACGACTCCACCCGACCGATCCTCCAGTACGTCTACCAGCAGGGCTTCACCGGTTACCGGATCGGCTACGCGTCGGCGGTCTCCTACCTCTTCTTCGCCCTGATCCTGACCGTCTCCCTGGTGCAGCCGTGGCTGTCCCGGCGACGCCGAGCCGAGGAGGCCGCCACGTGAGCGCGCCCGCCGTCCCCCGCCCCCGTACCCGCTGGTCCGCGGGCCGGACCGCCCTGTTCGCCGTCGGGCTGCTGCTCGCGGTGGCGTGGCTGCTGCCGCTCGCCTGGGCCGTCGCCACCTCCCTCAAACCGGAGGGCGAGACGACGCGCACCCCGCTGGAGTGGTTCGGCTCCACGGTCACCCTCGACGCGTACGCCAAGGTGTGGGAGTCCGGCGACCTGCTGCGCTGGACGCTCAACTCCGCGTACGTCTCCGTGATGACGACCCTGCTCACCGTGGTGCTGTGCGCCATGGCCGCGTACGGCTTCACGCGCACCGACTTCCGCGGCCGGAAGCTGCTGTACGGGCTGGTGCTCGCCGGCATCATGGTCCCGCCGCAGGTGCTGATCGCACCGCTGTTCGCGGAGATGGTGCAGCTCGGGCTCGTCGACACGTACTGGGGCGTGATCCTGCCGCAGGTGGCCGTGCCGGCGATGGTCTTCATCCTGGTGAAGTTCTTCGACGGCCTGCCGCGCGAGCTGGAGGAGGCCGCCTTCGTCGACGGGGCCGGGCGGTGGCGGGTCTTCTGGACGATCGTGCTGCCGCTGTCGCGGCCGGTGCTGGCGGCCGTGGCCGTCTTCACCTTCATCTCCACCTGGAACAACTTCCTCTGGCCGTTCCTGGTGACCACCGACCCGAACGGCATGACGCTGCCCGTGGGACTGGTCAACGTCCAGTCGTCGTTCGGTGTGCGCTACGCGCAGATCATGGCGTCCGTGGTGATCGCCGGACTGCCGCTGCTGGTGATCTTCATGCTGTTCCAGCGGCAGATCGTCCGGGGCATCGCGCACACCGGCCTCGCCGGCCAGTGACGCCGCCTCACCCATCCCCCTCAAGGAGAAACGCATGAGCCGCACTTCTCCGCACCGCCCCCACCCGCACCACCGCCGCCCCCGCCGCACCCTGCTCACCCTCCCCC
This sequence comes from Streptomyces sp. NPDC030862, assembly GCF_055571835.1. Lineage (NCBI taxonomy): Bacteria > Bacillati > Actinomycetota > Actinomycetes > Kitasatosporales > Streptomycetaceae > Streptomyces > Streptomyces sp. NPDC030862. Next base: position 911,217 of record NZ_JBVIEN010000001.1, read on the forward strand.
TCGCGGTGCTGCTCGCCCTCGTCCCCGGGACGGCCTCCGCCTACCCCGCGCCCGGACACGTCACCGGGGACATCGCCGTCCACGACCCGTCGATGCTGCGCGACCCGTCCGGCCAGTACCTGCTGCACTCCACCGGGGAGGGGCTCCAGGTGCGGACGTCCACCGACCGGGTCGCCTTCGGCCGGGCCGGGAACGCCTTCACCACCCGGCCCGGCTGGTGGAAGGAGTACTCCTCCGTCCCGGAGGCGTGGGCGCCCGACGTGTCGTACCAGAGCGGGCGGTACTGGATGTACTACTCCGTCTCCTCCTTCGGCTCCAACACCTCCGCGATCGGGCTCGCGGTGTCGTCGACCGGCCGCCCCGGCAGCTGGTCGGACCGGGGCGTCGTCATCGCCTCCCGTACGGGCGACGACCACAACGCCATCGACCCGCACCTGTTCGTGGACGACGACGGCAGGTGGTGGCTGTCGTTCGGCTCGTGGTGGAGCGGTCTGAAGCTGATCCCGGTCGACCCGGCCACGGGCAAGCGGCTCGCCGGCGACACCGCGCTCCGCCCGATCGCGGCGCGGCCGGGTGGCGGCGGCATCGAGGCGCCGTTCATCGTGAAGCGGAACGGCTACTACTACCTCTTCGCGTCGTACGACCGCTGCTGCGCCGGCGCCGACTCCACCTACCGGATCAAGGTGGGGCGCGCGACCGCCGTGACGGGCCCGTACGTCGACCGGACCGGCACGCCGCTGACGAACGGCGGCGGCACGCCGGTCATGGAGACCCAGGGCCGGTACATCGGCCCCGGCGGCCAGTCGGTGATGCGGGACGTCGACGGCGACCTGCTCGTGTACCACTACTACGACGGCCAGGACGGCGGCCGCTCCAAGCTGGGCGTCAACCTGCTGAACTGGAGCGGCGGCTGGCCGACGGCCTACTGAGTCCGGTGTGCGCCCAGGTGCCGGCCGAAGAAGGCGGCCACGTGGTGGCGCACGGCGGGCACGGACACGGCCGGGTCGATCGTTCCGACGAGTTCGGCCCGGCCCTCGGCGGTCATCAGCCCGGCCGCCTCCAGTTGGGGCGCGAAGGCGGCGTAGTCGGTGAACACGCCGTGCGCGGCACCGTCCAGCTGCCGTCGCACGGTGCGTCCCCGCGGGTGCGCGAGCATCGCCGACCAGGAGCGTTCCAGCGCCTTCCGGTCGGTGAAGCCGTCGGTCCCCAGCAGGAGCAGTGGCCGGTCCACGCCGTCCAGGGCGACCGGGAACAGCTCCCCTTCGCGGCCGGGCGCATCGGCCGGGTGGTCGAGGTAGCCCTCCAGGTTGACCGCCGCGCCCAGGCGGGCGTCCTCGTACAGCGCCTGGGCCGCGGTGGTGCCGCCGGCGGAGTGGCCGTAGATCCCCACGCGCCGCAGGTCCAGGGCGCGTCCGAGGTGGAGCGGCAGCGCGCGGCCCGCCGCGTCGGGGTTCCTCCCGGCCGCCAGCTCCGCCAGCCGGTCCAGGACGAACCGGGTGTCCGCGACGCGGGTGCCGATCACGGTCTGGAAGAGCGCGGGATCGGTGCGGGGGTCCCTGGTGAAGACGGTCTGGCGCAGGACGCCGTCCCGGTACGCGGCCGGGGCCGGGAACTCGACCTCGCTCGCGTCGCCGGGGTGGTCCATGGCCACCACCACGTGGCCGCGCGAGGCCAGTTCCTCGGCGAGCCCGGTGCCGAGGGTGCGCGGATCGCCGCCACCCGGGCTGTACAACAGCACCGGCCGCGGTACGGGCAGCGCGGGCGCGCCCAGGTGGGCGTGGGTCGTGGTGGCCGCCCAGTCCACCCCGGCGCGCGGCAGCTGCGGGCGCATCGCGGGGGCGAGCTCCGCGAAGGACCGCGCGGCGCCCGGCGTCATGTGCGGGGCCCGGGGGTACGCGCGGACGGTGCGGGCCGGGTAGAGCACCGTGACCATCAGCTCCCGGACGGGGATGCCCGGGTCCCAGGGGTCGCGCCGGGAGCGGTCGACGAGATGCAGCGTGATGGCACCGATCCGGTACGGGCCGGTCGGCGCCGGCAGCCGCGGGACCACATCGCCGCCCTCGGCCCCCGTCCCTGCCCCTGCCCGGGCCCGGGCGGTGCCGCCCAGGGCCATGAGTGCGGTGGCCAGTACGGCTGAGGCGGTGACGGTACGGCGGCTCACCGCGGCGGGGCCTCCGGGCCCGGGCGTGTTCTGCGACATCTCTCTCCCCTGTCCTCTCGGTCACGTCCCGCGCGAGCGCGGGGGGCATGACCGCATGCTGCGGGCCGGAGGGGAGCGCGGGCCATCGTTCAGGCCCTGCCCGAAAGGATGGCGTGGAGACGGGGCCGCCCCGCGGGGGTGAGTGACGCGCGCCGCCGCAGAGCGTTAAGCCGTTTGTGTCAAAGACCGTCAACACCGCAACCGCCACCGTCAACACCGCAACCGCCACCGGCGATGCCGGCGACGGCGCGCCGCCCGCCCCGCCGCCGTTCCTGCTGACGACACCGCAGGGCGGGGCGGCGCGCACCCTCCTGTCGTACGTGGCCGCGCTGCCCCTGCCGTCACCCGATGCCCGGCTGCTCGCGGTCGTCCTCGCCATCCGGGCCGCCCGCACCGGCATCGGCAACATCACGGGCATGGACCTGCGGTCGCTGAGGCTGACCGACCCCGCCGAGGCCGTCGCCGCGCTGAGCGGCCTGGGGTGGCAGGTGCCCGACCGGCTCCTCGGCGGGGACCCGGACGTTCCCGTCCCCGTGACGGTGCCGGGCCTCGCCGAGGGGACGGACCGGCCCCTGCCGTTCGGCAAGTTCATGCGTTCCCGGGTGTCGGGCTGGACCATCCGCACCATGAACTCCAAGCCGGTCAAGAAGACGGCGCCGGATGCGCGGCTCGCCGCCCTGTTCCTGGCCGCCCACGCCTCCGCCGAGCTGCACGGGACGGTGCCCGACGACCTGCCCGAAGCCTGCCGTGCCGTACTCCCCGACCTGCTGAGCAGGGCGTTCCTCGCCGAGCTCGCGGGCGACCGCTACCGCCTTGCCCCGGGGGTACGGCACCTCGCCGGCCTGCTGCCCCACCCCGACGACCAGGACGAGCCCGCAGCGGTGCCGTCGCAGCGCGCCCCCGAGGTGCCGGAGGTCGGCCCGGCCGAGTGGGAGGCGTGGAAGGCCGGAGCCAGCCCGGCCCTGCGGCGGCACGCCGAGGCCGTCGAGCACTGCGCCGTGTGCAGGATGCCCCTGGGGCGGGTGGCGACCGCTTTCGTCGCCACCCGCCCCTTCGTCCCGGCGCCGCGGTCCGTACGCGACGCCTACGACGTCTGGCAGGAGAAGCACCCCGACCGCGGCCCGCTGGCCGCGCGGTTCACCGTCGCGTTCCGCGCGGAGCACGGCCACGGCCCCTCCTACACCCAGTTGTGCGCCGGCCTGGGCTGGAAGCTGTCCCGGCATGTGCGCACCGTCGTCGTGGAGCGGCTGCTGGCGGACGGATGGCTCACCGACACCTCCCCCGTGCCGTGGACCCTGCGCCCGGGGAAGGCCGCCCAGGCGGCCGGGATCGTCCTTCCGGCGCCCCGGTGAGACACGCTGAGCGACCGGGCGAGTGCGTACGGCGAGCACGGGGCGGGCATGGGCGGCGCCCGCCCGGCCGGGGGAGACGGCTTCACCGGACGAAATGGTGGATATCGACTTAACCTGGTGGTATTCACTCTCCAGAGCCTGGGGGAATCATGGAACTCGGCTTCCTCAAACCGCTCTTCGACCGGCCAGGCCCATGGGCTTCCGTCTACCTCGACACCTCGCGCGCGACCGAGGACGCGGCGAAGATGCAGGAGCTCCGCAACCGGGCGGCCGCGTCCCAGCTCATCGACGCGGGCGCCGACGCCTACACCGTGCGGGCGGTGACGGACACGCTCGCCCGTGAACCGGTCTCGGGCGCGCCACCCGGCCGGGCGCTCTTCGCCACGGGCGCCGAGGTCGTGCTGGACGTCCCGCTCTCGGTGCCGCCGCCCTCCACCCAGGCGACCTGGTCGATCCTGCCGCACATCGCGCCGCTCACCGGCCTGCGGGGCGACGAGCCGCGGTGTCTGGTCGCCTACATCGACCACACCGGCGCCGATCTGGAGCTGCGCGATGCGCAGGACCGGCGGGTCGTGGGCCAGGCGCAGGGCAAGGAGTGGCAGGGACGCGGGCACCGCAGCATTCCCGAGGACCGCTACGAGTGGCACTACCGCAACAAGATCGAGAACAGCTGGAACGAGACCGCCGACAACATCGCGGCGGAGATCGCCCGCGCCTGGCCGGAGTGCGGCGCCGACCTGCTGGTCCTGACCGGCGATCCGCGCGAGCGCAGGGCCGTGCACAACCGGCTGCCGGAGCGCGTCCGGGCCGTCACCGAGGAGGCCGGGAACGGCAGCAGGTCGCCGGGGGCCTCGAAGCGGGTGCTCGACCAGCAGATCGCCGAAGCGTGCGAGAGGTTCGCGCGCGCCCGGCTCCAGGACGCCCTCGAACGCTTCTACACGGGGCGCGGCAGGCCGGGCGAACACCGGGAGTCCGCCTCCGTCGACACCGGCCCCGGGCAGGCCGCCGAAGGCATGCCGGCGGTCGTCGACGCCGTACGCAGACACCAGGTGGCGACTCTGCTGCTGACGCCGGACGCCTCCGACGCGCGCCGGGAGGTGTGGATCGGGCCGGGCGTCGACCAGGTCGCCGTACAGCGCTCCCAGGTGCGGGCGATGGGGGTCGCCAGGCCCGAGCGTGCGCGCGCCGACGACGCCCTGCTGCGGTCCGCCGCGGCGGCCGGTGGCGAGGTGCTCACCGTCCCCGACGGGATGCGGGGCCCGGCGGGCGGCCTGGGCGCGGTGCTGCGCTGGAGCATGTGACGCCACCGCGGGCGGCGCGGCCGTGCACGCGTACGGTCGCGCCGCCCGGTCTCATGCGGTGCCGCTGCTGCGCAGGCCGGACGGTACGTCGGCCCCGCCCCGACCACCGGCCTTGGCGGTGTCCGCGGTGGCGGTGGCGGTGGCGGCGGACAGGAGGCGCAGCGCCGCCTCCGACGGCGTACCCGGCTCGGCGCTGTAGGCGAGCAGCCGCTGGCCCGAGGCGTCGGACAGGTGCATGCTCTCGAATTCGAGCTCCATCGGGCCGACGAGGGGATGGTGGAACCGCTTGGCGCCGGAGGTGCAGTTGCGCACCGGGTGGCGGGACCACAGCGCGGCGAACTCGGGGCTGTTCATGGCCAGTTGGCCGATGAGCTCGGCGAGGTGCCGGTCGTCGGGGTGGCGGCCGGCGGTCAGGCGCAGCGCGGCGAGCGCCGTCCTCGCCTCCTCCTCCCACTCCGTGTAGAGCTCGCGGGTGTGCGCGTCCAGGAAGAGCAGGCGGGTCAGGTTGGGCCGCTGCGTGGGGCTGTCGGGGCTGTCGGGGTCGATGTGCCCGGCGAGCAGCGCGTGTCCCAGGGGGTTCCAGGCCAGGACGTCGTTGCGCCGGTCGAGGACGACGGCCGGGACCTCGCCCATCGCGTGGAGCAGGTTCCGGAGGCCGGGGCGGGCGTGCTCGGGACGCGGGGCCTGGGGGCGGCGGGGCCGGGCGGGGCGGGCCAGGTCCTTCAGGTGTGCGCACTCGTCGTCGCTGAGCCGCAGCGCCCGCGCGATGGCGTCCAGGACGGCCTCGGAGGCGTTGGTGCTCTGGCCCTGTTCGAGCCGGGTGTAGTGGGTGACGCTGACACCGGCGATCAGGGCCAGTTCCTCGCGGCGCAGGCCGGGCACGCGCCTGCGGGTGCCGTGCGGCGGCAGGCCGACGTCCTCCGGGCGCAGTCGGGCGCGGCGGCTGCGCAGGAAGGCTCCGAGTTCCGATTGAGTACCCATGCCGTCCAGTCTCCCCGCCGGGCACGCCGGTTGCGAGCGCTGAGGCTACTCACGTCATGAGTAGTCTCCGGCCTCGTGGTCTCCCCCCGCCTAGCCAGAAGAGAGGTCTGGGTAGCCGGTGGCGCCGGCGCCAAGGTTGTTCCGTCACCGCCTGGTTGGACGAGACGAAGCGAAGGGAGCCCGGACATGTCGGCCGTTGTCGAAGAGGTGAAGTCGGTTGGTGAGGGGAGGAGGGTTGGTCCGTCTCGGATGACGGGCCGGCAGCGGTTGGTGCTGGTGGTGTTGCTGGTCGCGCAGTTCATGCTGGCGGTGGACTTCTCGATCCTGAACGTGGCGTTGCCGGTGATCGGTAACGGGCTGGGGTTCTCGCTGGCGAACCTGCAGTGGATCGCGACCGCGTTCGCCTTGTGCGCGGCCGGGTTCACGCTGTTGTTCGGCAGGGTGGCCGACCTGTTCGGCCGGCGCCGGCTGTTCCTGTTCGGCCTCGCCCTGCTGGGCGTGTCCTCCCTGGTGGGTGGTCTTGCCACCACCCCTGAGGTGCTGATCGCCGCCCGCGTGGCCCAGGGCCTTGCCACCGCCGCCGTGACTCCGGCCGGCCTGTCGCTGCTGACCACCTCCTTCCCCGAAGGCCCCCTGCGCGACAAAGCCCTCGGCTTGAACGGTGCGCTGATGTCGGCCGGGTTCACCACAGGCGCCATCCTCGGCGGCGTCCTGACCGACCTGCTCTCCTGGCGCTGGGCGTTCTTCATCAACGTCCCCGTCGCCCTCGCCGTCCTGCTCATCGC
>NZ_JBVIEN010000002.1:0-2315 GCF_055571835.1 Streptomyces sp. NPDC030862
CACTCGCCGCGGCCGAAGGCGGCGACCGCCTCGCGGACGGCCGAGTCGTACAGCTCGGGGACCTCTTCGAGGGTGCGGGCGACCTTCAGACCGCGCCCGCCGCCGCCGAAGGCGGCCTTGATCGCGATGGGCAGGCCGTGCTCCTTGGCGAAGGCGACGACCTCCTCGGCGCCGGAGACCGGGTCCGGGGTGCCGGCGACCAGCGGCGCGCCGGCGCGCTGGGCGATGTGGCGGGCGGCGACCTTGTCACCGAGGTCGCGGATGGCCTGGGGCGGCGGGCCGATCCAGGTCAGGCCGGCGTCGATGACCGCCTGGGCGAACTCCGCGTTCTCGGAGAGGAATCCGTAACCTGGGTGGATGGCGTCCGCGCCGGAGTCCTTGGCGGCCTGGAGCACCTTGGCCATGTCCAGGTAACTGGCGGCCGGGGTGTCACCGCCCAGGGCGAACGCCTCATCCGCGGCACGGACGTGCAGAGCGTCCCGGTCCGGATCGGCGTAGACGGCTACGCTCGCGATCCCGGCGTCCCGGCAGGCACGGGCGACACGGACAGCGATTTCGCCACGGTTGGCGATGAGCACCTTGCGCACGATGGCTCCCTCCTTGAAACAAGCTGAGTTTAGGGACTGCCGACACGGCCTTTCGACCCGTCCCCACTAGTGAGCTTGCCCACACGGAGCGTGATCCGAGGCGTATCCAGGGGGTGAAATCCCTTGTCGCACCACGTTACGCAGGGCACCTTCACGGCACAGTAACCCTGGGGTGTGGTCAAGGTCTCTGTCCTGGCGGCCAGCGCGCTGTCCGGTTTCTTTGTGGAGTCCCTACGAATGGGCGAATGATTCTTTGCGGTCGTGCCGAGACCCTTGTCCAAAGGTTTACCAGTCAGTAGCGTTCGCGTCGTCATCCGTACTGCTGGTAACAGTCAGGGGGCCCGTGGTGACCCGAAGACCGATAGCCCTGGCGACCGGCGTCGCCCTGCTCGCCGAGGCGGCGGGCGTCCTGCTGGTCCACGTCGCGCTGACCGCGGTCCTCGGCGGCCAGCGGATGTCCCTGGCGGGCCTCGACCCGGACGCCATGATCGCCGGGACCTGGGCCATGGGCGGCGTCCTCGCCGCGTTCCTGGCCCTGTGCGGGGTCCTGCTGCTGGTCCTGTCCGTGCGCGACCGCGCGCCCGGCCGCGCGGTGCGCCTCCTGCTGATCTCCTGCGCGATCACCCACGGCGTGCTCGGCGCCGTGACGGCCGCCCTGGTGGGCTGGGGCGCGTTCGCCTTCATGATGGCGATGCTGGCGCTGGTGGTGGCGTCGCTGGTCCTCTACGGCCCCGAGGCCGCGGAGCCCGACGCGGCTCCCGCCTGAGCCCCGCCCCGGCGCGCGCGCCGCACCGTCAGGAACGCTCCGTCCACAGATCGGTGATCTCGACGCCCAGCTGCCGCAGCAGACGGCGCAGCAGCGGCAGGGACAGCCCGATGACGTTGCCCGGGTCGCCGTCGATGCCGTCGATGAAGGGGGCCGAGCGCCCGTCGAGCGTGAAGGCGCCCGCCACGTGGAGCGGCTCGCCGCTGGCGACGTACGCCGCGATCTCCTCGTCCGTCGGCTCGCCGAAGCGGACCAGCGTCGAGCCGGTCGCGGACGCGTACCGCTTGGCCGCCGTGTCGTAGACGCAGTGGCCCGTCTGGAGGACGCCGACACGGCCACGCATCGCCTTCCAGCGGGCGGTGGCCTCCTCGGCGTCGGCCGGCTTGCCGAGGGCCTGCTTGTCCAGTTCCAGGACGGAATCGCAGCCGATGACGAGCGCGCCGCTCACCTCGGGGCGGGCGGCGACGTGAGCCGCCTTGGCCTCGGCGAGGGCGAGGGCGAGCTCGGCCGGCGTCGGGGCGGTGACCTTGTCCTCGTCGACGCCGCTGACGATCACCTCGGGGGCGAGTCCGGCCTGCCGCAGCAGGCCGAGGCGGGCGGGGGACGCGGACGCGAGGACCAGGCGGCGCTGAGCAGTCATGGCCGTCATGGTACGGAACGGATCACGGACGGCGGATCAATGCAGGCCGACGACGAGCATGCCCAGCACCATCGCCAGCGCCAGCAGGATCCCCGCGCGCCGCAGCATCACCTGCATGTCGCGCATCTCTTGGGGGGGTTCGTTCTTCGGGTCGGACCACAACATGCCTTCGATCCTGAGGCCGACCGGCCCGGGGGGGGGGGGGGGGGGGGGGGGGGGGGGGGGGGGGGGAGTGGGGGGGGGGGGGGGGGGGGGAGGGAGGGAGGGGAGGGGGGGGGAGAGGGAGGGGGGGGGGGGGGGGGGGGGAGGGGGGGGGGGGGAG
>NZ_JBVIEN010000002.1:2324-178804 GCF_055571835.1 Streptomyces sp. NPDC030862
ATGCCTTCGCTCCTGAGGCCGACTGGCCCGGGGGCGCCGGAGTACGCGTACTCAGGCGCCACCGTCCTTGGGAACTACATGGGAACTACATCGGCCAGTAGGAGCGCGCCCACGAGCGCGGCCCGGGGCGCGGGCGCGCCGTACGGGCGATCCTGGCCGGGTCCGACCAGTCCTCGGGGACGCGTGCCGCGCCGCCGGAGGCCGCCGAGGCCGTCGCGGCGGCGCGCGCCCGGACCACCGCCAGTGCGGCGGCCAGCTCCTCCGGCGTCGGGTTGCCCCGCAGCACCTTGATCATGGGGGCTCCTTACAGGGGGATGTTGCCGTGCTTCTTCGGAGGCAGGTTTTCCCGCTTCGTACGCAGCTGACGCAGCCCGCGCACGATCTGCGCGCGCGTCTCCGACGGCATGACGACGGCGTCGACGTAGCCGCGCTCGGCCGCCGTGTACGGGTTGAGCAGGGCGTCCTCGTACTCCTGGATCAGCCGCGCCCGCGTCGCCGCTGCCTCGTCTTCGTCCTTCGCCTCCTCGATGGTGCGCCGGTGCAGGATGTTGACGGCGCCCTGCGCGCCCATCACCGCGATCTGCGCGGTCGGCCACGCCAGGTTCAGGTCGGCGCCCAGGTGCTTGGAGCCCATGACGTCGTACGCGCCGCCGAACGCCTTGCGCGTGATGACCGTGATCAGCGGCACGGTCGCCTCGGCGTACGCGTAGATCAGCTTGGCGCCGCGCCGGATGATGCCCTCGTGCTCCTGGCCGACGCCCGGGAGGAAGCCCGGCACGTCGACGAAGGTCAGCACCGGGACGTTGAACGCGTCGCAGGTGCGGACGAACCGCGCAGCCTTCTCGCTCGCGTCGATGTCGAGGCAGCCGGCGAACTGCATCGGCTGGTTGGCGACGATGCCGACCGGATAGCCCTCGACACGCCCGAACCCGGTGATGATGTTCGGCGCGAACATCGCCTGCGTCTCCAGGAACTCGCCCTCGTCCAGGACGTGCTCGATCACCGTGTGCATGTCGTACGGCTGGTTGGCGCTGTCCGGGATGAGGGTGTCGAGCTCCCGGTCCTCGTCCGTCGGCTCCAGGTCCGCCTCCTCCGGGAAGGCGGGCGCCTCGGAGAGGTTGTTCGACGGGAGGTAGGAGAGCAGGGACTTGACGTACTCGATGGCGTCCTTCTCGTCCCCCGCCATGTGGTGCGCCACGCCCGAGGTGGTGTTGTGGGTCCGGGCGCCGCCCAGCTCCTCGAAGCCGACGTCCTCGCCCGTCACCGTCTTGATGACGTCCGGGCCGGTGATGAACATGTGCGAGGTCTGGTCCACCATCACCGTGAAGTCGGTGATCGCGGGGGAGTACACCGCGCCGCCCGCGCAGGGGCCCACGACCAGGCTGATCTGCGGGATGACACCGGAGGCGTGGGTGTTGCGGCGGAAGATCTCGCCGTACATGCCGAGGGCCATGACGCCCTCCTGGATGCGGGCGCCGCCGGAGTCGTTGATGCCGATGACCGGGCAGCCGGTCTTCAGGGCGAAGTCCATCACCTTGATGATCTTCTGCCCGAACACCTCGCCCAGCGCACCGCCGAACACCGTGAAGTCCTGCGAGAAGACCGCCACCGGCCGGCCGTCGACCGTGCCGTACCCCGTGACGACACCGTCGCCGTACGGACGGTTCTTCTCCAGGCCGAAGTTGGTGGAACGGTGCCGGGCGAACTCGTCCAACTCCACGAACGAGCCCTCGTCCAGCAGCAGGGCGATCCGCTCGCGGGCCGTCAGCTTGCCCTTCGCGTGCTGCTTCTCCACGGCGCGCTCGGAGCCCGCGTGGGTGGCCTCGTGAATACGGCGCTGGAGATCCGCGAGCTTGCCCGCGGTCGTATGAATGTCGATCTTCTGGGCCGGCTCGGACATCGGGATGCGGCTCCCTGACTGGTCACGGGTTCGTTGGCTACTGATCCGTAGCGTATCGGCGGCGATACCGTTCGGCAGTGCGGTGTTTGCCACACCTACGCTGGCTTGCATGACGTCTTCACATGGTCCCGCAAGCCCCTGGTCGGATCTCGAACGGCCGCCCCTGAACGCCACCGCGCTGCGCCGCGCGCTCCTCGTGCCCGGCGGGCTGTGGACCTCGCTCGACGTCGTGGCCGCCACCGGCTCCACCAACTCCGACCTGGCGGCCCGGGCAGCGGACCTGCCCGAGGGCGCCGTGCTCGTCGCCGAGGAACAGACCTCCGGGCGCGGGCGGCTCGACCGCGTCTGGTCCGCGCCCGCGCGCTCGGGCCTCTTCTTCTCCGTGCTGCTCCGGCCGCGGGTGCCCGCCGAGCGGCTGGCCTGGCTGCCGCTGCTGACCGGCGTGGCCGCCGCCACGGGCCTGGCCCGAGCGGCGGGCGTCGACATGTCGCTGAAGTGGCCCAACGACCTGCTGGTGAAGGTGCGGCGGGAGGACGGGGTGAAGGAGGAGCGCAAGACCGGCGGCATCCTCGCCGAGCGGGCCGGCGGCGGCGCGGGCCCGGGGGACGACGCGATCGTCGTCGGGCTCGGCCTCAACGTCACGCTGCGCGCCGACGAGCTGCCCGTCCCGACGGCCGGCTCCCTCGCCCTCGCCGACGCCGTCTCCACCGACCGCGACCCGCTGCTGCGCGCCGTCCTGCGCTCCCTGGAGCTCTGGTACGGGCGGTGGACGGCCGTCGACGGCGACCCGGCGGCCTGCGGGCTCCAGGAGGCGTACGCCGCGGGCTGCGCGACCCTCGGCCGCACGGTCCGCGCGGAGCTGCCCGGCGACCGGACGCTGACCGGCGAGGCGGTCGCGATCGACGGAGGCGGACGGCTCGTCGTGGAGCGGGCGGACGGTGGCGGACGGGAGGCCGTGGGCGCGGGCGACATCGTCCATCTGCGCCCGGCGGACTGAACGCGCTCCCACGACGCCCCCAAGACGCTCCCGCGAGGGGACGTGAGCCACGGCACACCTGCCGTATCGTTGAGGCGATCCAGCGACAGATCGGCAGGGCAGTGCGCAGGGAACGGGCAGGAGGCGGCCGGTGACCGTCGACGACGCGAATTCGCGCAGGTCCGGAGCCGGGTCGGGAGACGGGTCCGGAGGTGGACCCGGAAGCGGGCCCGGAGGCGGGTCGGGAGGCGGACCCGGAGGCGCGTCCGAGCCGGGCTCCGGACCACGGTCCGGGTCGGGGGCCGGCTCCGGCGGAGCCGAGTACCCGACCCCTCACCACGTCGTCGACCACACGGCCGAGCCGACCGACGACCCGCTCGCCATCCGCCTGGAGCAGCTGATCCTCGGCGCCGACCGCCGCTACACCCCCTTCCAGGCCGCCCGCACCGCCGGTGTCTCCATGGACCTGGCGTCCCGCTTCTGGCGGGCCATGGGCTTCGCCGACATCGGCCAGGCCAAGGCGCTGACGGAGGCGGACGTCCTGGCGCTGCGGCGGCTGGCCGGTCTGGTCGAGGCGGGGCTGCTGAGCGAGCCCATGGCGGTGCAGGTCGCCCGGTCCACCGGGCAGACCACGGCGCGGCTCGCCGAGTGGCAGATCGACTCCTTCCTGGAGGGCCTCACCGAGCCGCCCGAACCGGGCATGACGCGTACCGAAGTGACGTATCCGCTGGTCGAGCTGTTGCTGCCGGAGCTCCAGGAGTTCCTGGTGTACGTGTGGCGGCGGCAGCTCGCGGCGGCGACCGGGCGCGTCGTCCAGGCCGCCGACGACGAGGAGATGGTCGACCGGCGCCTGGCGGTCGGCTTCGCGGACCTCGTCGGCTTCACGCGGCTGACGCGGCGGCTGGAGGAGGAGGAGCTCGGCGAGCTGGTCGAGGCCTTCGAGACCACCTGCGCCGACCTGGTGGCGGCGCACGGCGGGCGGCTGATCAAGACGCTCGGCGACGAGGTGCTCTTCGCGGCGGACGACGCCGGTACGGCCGCCGAGATCGGGCTGCGGCTCATCGAGACCCTCGCGCACGACGACACCATGCCCGCGCTGCGGGTGGGCATCGCCTTCGGCACGGTGACGACCCGGATGGGCGACGTCTTCGGTACGACGGTGAACCTCGCCAGCCGGCTCACCTCGATAGCGCCCAAGGACGCGGTCCTGGTCGACGGGGCGCTGGCGGAGGAGCTGTCGCGCACGGGCGAGGCGCCCGTCTCGGAGGCGCAGGTCGCCGAGGAGATCGCGCGCGCCGAGAAGGACGGCGAGGCGCCCCCGTCGTACCGCTTCGCGCTCCAGCCGATGTGGCAGCGGCCCGTGCGCGGGCTCGGTGTGATCGAACCCTGGCTGCTGACGCGGCGGGAGCCTAAGATCCCGGGGTAGCGTCGCTAACGCTCGTTAACCGGGAGGGTGTCAGTATGTCCGAGGAGCGCTTCGGGGAGTTCGTCGCCGTACGCCGTCATGAGCACGTCGCGGAACTGGTCCTCGACCGGCCCAAGGCCATGAACGCCGTCTCCTCGGAGATGGCCCGCTCCATCGGCGCGGCCTGCGACGCGCTGGCCGCCGACCCGTCGGTCCGCGTCACCGTGCTGACCTCCTCCAACGAGAAGGCCTTCTGCGTCGGCGCCGACCTCAAGGAGCGCAACTCCTTCACCGACGCCGAGCTGGTGCGCCAGCGCCCGGTCGCGCGCGCCGCGTACACCGGCGTGCTGGAGCTGCCGATGCCCGCCATTGCGGCCGTGCACGGCTTCGCGCTCGGCGGCGGGTACGAGCTGGCGCTCGCCTGCGACCTCATCGTGGCCGACGGGACGGCGGTCATCGGGCTGCCCGAGGTGTCGGTGGGCGTGATCCCCGGCGGCGGCGGTACGCAGCTGCTGCCGCGCCGGGTGGGGGCCGCGCGGGCGGCCCGGCTGATCTATACGGCGGAGCGCCTGAAGGCGGACGAGGCCGAGCGGCAGGGGCTGGTGGACCTGATCGCGGAGGACGCGCGCACGGGCGCGCTGGAGCTGGCCGCGAGGATCGCCGCCAACTCCCCGGTCGGCCTGCGCGCCGCCAAGCGCGCCCTGCGGCTCGGGCAGGGGCTCGACCTGCGGGCGGGCCTGGAGGTCGAGGACGCGGCCTGGCGATCGGTGGCCTTCTCGGGGGACCGGGCGGAGGGTGTCGCGGCCTTCAACGAGAAGCGCACGCCGCGGTGGCCCGGTGAGTGACGGCCGGCCGCCGGGCCCGGGAGTGAAAAGTTCTGGGGCGTCCCTAAGCTTGAGGAATGGGTGAGGATGTCCGGCTACGGGCCGTAGTGGCGCTGGCGCAGTCGATGGCGGCGGCGCACACCCCGCGCGAATCGTGGCGGGCGGCGGCGCTGGGCGCGCGCGACGCGCTCGGCGGCACGTTCGCCGCGCTGTCGACGTGGGAACGGGACCTGGGTCGGCTGCGCGTCCTGGTGAACGCCGGGGACCGGGTCCAGGGCGAGGAGGAGTTCCCGGACGCGGAGACGTACCCGGTGTACCAGTTCTCCGAGATCACCGAGTTCCTGCACGAGCGCTGGGCCGGCGGCGGGGAGCCGAACGCCTGGGTCGAGACGGCCGAGGGCCCGCACGCGGACGCGCACGGGTACTCCGGACTGGGGTCACCTCCCGTACACGAGGCGGTACGGGGCAGGGTGGCGGCTCTGCGCAGGCGGGGCCGCGGCTGCTGCGTCGTCGCGCCGATCGTGCTGCACGGGCGCGCCTGGGGCGAGCTGTACGTGGCCCGGCCGGTCGGGGCGCCGGTCTTCGGCCCGGAGGACGCCAAGTTCGCCACCGTACTGGCGTCGGTCGTGGCGGCCGGGATCGCCCAGACCGAGCGGCTGGAGGAGGTCCGCAAGCTGGCCTTCACCGACCCGCTGACGGGGCTGGCCAACCGGCGGGCGGTCGACATGAGGCTCGACGAGGCGGTGGAGCGCTCCCTCGCCGACGGGTCGGTGGTCTCGCTGGTGGTGTGCGACCTCAACGGCCTCAAACGCGTCAACGACACCCACGGCCACGCGGTCGGCGACCGGCTGCTGGAACGGTTCGGCTCGGTGCTGTCGTACTGCGGGGCGATGCTGCCGGGCGCGCTGGCCGCACGCCTGGGCGGCGACGAGTTCTGCCTGGTCTCGGTGGGCCCGGGTGCGGACGAGGTGGTCGCGGCCGCGGACGAGCTGTGTGTACGGGCCGGGGAGCTGGAGCTCGGCGAGGGCGTGGCGTGCGGCGTGGCGTCGACGGGCGACCCGATCGGCGAGGTGCGCTCGGCGCGGCGGCTGTTCCGGCTGGCGGACGCGGCGCAGTACCGCGCGAAGGCGGCGCGCTCCCTGAAGCCGGTGGTGGCGGGGCGCGACGGCGCGGTGATCGAGCTGGCGGACCACCCGCCCGCGGCCGCCCGCGACCGGCGCAGCTTCCGCGACGCGCCGCCCGCGGATCTGTAAGGGGCGCTGGAAAGGTGGGGTAGTGACACGTTGGGATTCAGTCCGTACGCTGCTGAATATGGATATGCACACAGTCGTGGTGGGGACGTCCGGAACCACCGCCCAGGACGTCATCGCCGTGGCCCGCGGCAACGCACGCGTCGAGCTGTCGCAGGAGGCCCTCGACGCACTGGCCAAGGCCCGTGAGATCGTCGACGCCCTCGCCGCCAAGCCCGAGCCCGTCTACGGCGTGTCGACCGGCTTCGGCGCCCTCGCCACCCGGCACATCAGCCCCGAGCTGCGCGCCCAGCTCCAGCGCAACATCGTGCGGTCGCACGCCGCCGGCATGGGCGCGCCCGTCGAGCGCGAGGTCGTGCGCGCGCTGATGTTCCTGCGACTGAAGACCGTCGCCTCCGGCCACACCGGCGTCCGGCCCGAGGTCGCGCAGACCATGGCCGACCTGCTCAACGCCGGGATCACCCCCGTCGTGCACGAGTACGGCTCCCTCGGCTGCTCCGGCGACCTGGCCCCGCTCAGCCACTGCGCGCTCACCCTCATGGGCGAGGGCGACGCCGAGGGCCCCGACGGTGTGGTCCGCCCCGCGGGCGAGCTGCTCGCCGCGCACGGCATCGCGCCCGTCGAGCTGCGCGAGAAGGAGGGCCTCGCCCTCCTCAACGGCACCGACGGCATGCTCGGCATGCTGATCATGGCCCTCGACGACCTGGACAAGCTCTACAAGTCCGCCGACATCACCGCCGCGCTCTCGCTGGAGGCGCTGCTCGGCACGGAGAAGGTCCTCGCGCCCGAGCTGCACGCCATCCGCCCGCACCCCGGCCAGGGCGCCGCCGCCGCGAACATGCTCGCCGTCCTGAAGGGCTCCGGCCTCACCGGCCACTTCCAGCAGGACGAGGCCCCGCGCGTCCAGGACGCGTACTCCGTGCGCTGCGCGCCCCAGGTCGCCGGCGCGGGCCGCGACACCATGGCCCACGCCCGGCTCGTCGCCGAGCGCGAGCTCGCCTCGGCCGTCGACAACCCGGTGGTGCTCCCCGACGGACGCGTGGAGTCCAACGGCAACTTCCACGGCGCGCCCGTCGCGTACGTCCTGGACTTCCTCGCCATCGCCGCCGCCGACCTCGGTTCCATCGCCGAGCGCCGCACGGACCGGCTGCTCGACAAGAACCGCTCGCACGGCCTGCCGCCGTTCCTCGCGGACGACGCCGGCGTCGACTCGGGCCTCATGATCGCGCAGTACACGCAGGCCGCCCTGGTCAGCGAGATGAAGCGGCTGGCCGTCCCGGCCTCCGCCGACTCCATCCCGTCCTCCGCCATGCAGGAGGACCACGTCTCCATGGGCTGGTCCGCCGCCCGCAAGCTGCGGACCGCCGTCGGCAACCTGGGCAGGATCATCGCCGTCGAGCTGTACGCCGCGACCCGCGCCATCGAGCTGCGCGAGGGCCTCACCCCGGCGCCCGCCTCCCGCGCCGCCATCGAGGCGCTGCGCGCGGCCGGCGTCCAGGGCCCCGGGCCGGATCGTTTCCTCGCCCCCGACCTGGAGGCCGCCGACGCGTTCGTACGCGAAGGGCGGCTCGTCGAGGCCGTGGAGCGGGTCACCGGCCCGCTCGCCTGAGGACGAGGCAGGAGCAGGGGCGCGCGCCGTCAGAGGGCGGTGTGCGCCCCTCGGCGTACCGCGAAGGCCACGAGCCCCGCGCCGAGGGTCAGGAACGCCGTGCCGCCGATCAGATACGGGGTGGTGTCCACGCTGCCGGTGTCGGCGAGCGCCAGCTCCTGCCGCTGTTGCTCCTGCTGCGGCGGGGTGCCGGCGGACCCTCCTGTGCGGGTCTCCACCGGCGGCCGGTCCACCGGGTCCTCAGCGGTGGCGTTGGCCGAAGGGACGAACCACAGCGCGCAGAGCAGCGTCCCGGCGGCGGTGGCGGTCAGCAGCGGTCGACGTGCGACGGACACAGATTCAGATCCCCTTGCGGAACCGAGAATTGGTGGGTGCGTCGATGCTAATGAACACAGCGGGTCGCAGGAAAGTCGCGGGGGAGGGCAGCTTACGCTCCGTCATATGAGCCCTTCTGAGACATCACGTTATGTGCGACTTCGGGTGGAACTGACGCTGGAGATCAGGGACACCGAGGAACTCACCGCCGCCGCCCTGGACCGTATCGACGCCGACGAATTCATGCCCGAGGACGAGCTGACGCACGCCCGCGCGGCCGTCCGCGAGGACGAAGCGGAAGCTCTCGCGTACCTCGTCGACCCGGACACGCTCCTCGGCGAGCTGCCCGGGGTCGAGCTCCTCCAGGCGTCCTGGACCAGCGAGCAGGTCGAGTACGACCCCGAGGTGGAGGAGTGGGATCTGGACGAGGACGACGAGGACGACGAAGGCGACGAGGAGGGCGCCGACGAGGGGGAACGGGTCTAAGGGGCGCCCGGTCGTCCGCCGGGGGAGTGGCCGGTTTCAGGGGCCCCGGATCACGTCTCCGGGGCCCGCACCTGCATGCTGGGAACCGGAACCGTTCCGCCATGCGTCGATCAGTGGTGTTCCCCACATAGTTCGTGGATCCTTCGTGGATTTGGAACCGGACGGGTTGTTATGGGTGTTGTTGGAACAGTTGGCAGGGATTCGGCGACGATGGAGAAGCGTGTGATGACGGACGGCAAGCGGCGCAAGGGCCTCATGGCCGCGTCCGCCCTGCTCGGTGGCGTGCTGGTGCTCACGGGCTGCAACGACGGCGAAGCCAAGGGCAACGGCACCTCCGGCGGCTCGTCGTCACAGGCGCAGGTCGACGAGGCGGCGGCCAAGGACGCCTCCAAGGCCCGAATAGTGATCTCGCCGAAGAACGGCGCGAACAACGCGGGCATCAACGACGACGCCAAGGTCACCGTCAGCGAGGGCACGCTCACCCAGGTCACCATGACCACGCAGGACGGCAAGAGCGTCAAGGGCGAGATGTCCGCCGACGGCACGAGCTGGAAGCCCAGCGAGCAGCTGGAGCGGGCCACCACGTACAAGATCGCCGCCTCGGCGAAGGACTCCGAGGGCCGCGAGGCCCACGAGAACTCCTCCTTCACCACCGTCTCGCCGGACAACAGCTTCATCGGCAACTTCACGCCCGAGGACGGGTCCACCGTCGGCGCCGGCATGCCGGTCTCGATCACCTTCAACAAGGCGATCACGGACAAGAAGGCCGTCCAGTCCGGCATCACCGTGTCGTCGAGCAGCGGCCAGCAGGTCGTCGGCCACTGGTTCAACTCCCAGCGCATCGACTTCCGGCCCGAGCAGTACTGGACCGCGGGCTCCACGGTCACGCTGAAGCTGAACCTCGACGGGGTCGAGGGCGCCGACGGCGTCTACGGCGTCCAGCAGAAGACCGTCACCTTCAAGATCGGCCGCAGCCAGGTCTCGACCGTCGACGTCGCCACGAAGACCATGACGGTCGTCCGCGACGGCAAGACGATCAAGACCATCCCGATCTCGGCCGGCTCCCCGGAGAACCCGACCTACAACGGTCAGATGGTGATCTCCGAGAAGTTCAAGGAGACCCGGATGAACGGCGCGACGGTCGGCTTCACGGACGACGACGGCAAGGGCGAGTACGACATCAAGGACGTGCCGCACGCCATGCGGCTGTCCACGTCCGGCACCTTCATCCACGGCAACTACTGGGGTGCCGACTCCGTCTTCGGCAGCGTCAACACCAGCCACGGCTGCGTGGGCCTCAACGACGTCAAGGGCGCCGGCGACCCGGGCCAGCCCGCCGCGTGGTTCTTCGACAACTCCCTCGTCGGTGACGTGGTGATCGTCAAGAACTCCAAGGACAAGACGATCGCGCCGGACAACGGCCTCAACGGCTGGAACATGGGCTGGGCGGAGTGGAAGGCCGGCTCGGCCGTCTGACCCACCCGTACGGCGAAAGGCGGCGGCCCCCCACGAGGGGGGCCGCCGCCTTCGTCGTCACGGCACGCGTGGGTTCAGCGCGTCGGCGCGACCTCGTCCACGCCCCAGTTCGCCAGCAGCCGCAGCGCGTCCGCCGACGGCGAGCCCGGCTCCGCCGTGTACGTCACCAGGCTCAGGTCCTGGTCGGCCGGGAGCCGCAGCGTCTCGTACGACAGCGTCAGCTCACCCACCAGCGGATGGTGCAGCCGCTTCACCCCGTGGCCCTTCTCCTGCACCGTGTGCGCGGCCCACAGCGCCCGGAACTCCTCGCTCTTCACCGACAACTCGCCCACCAGCGCCGACAGCTTCGGATCGTCGGGATAGCAGCCCGCGCACAGCCGCAGGACGCTGACCACCTCGGTGGCCTTCGACTCCCAGTCGACGTACAGGTCGTGCGCGTTGGGGTCGAGGAACACCAGCCGCGCCATGTTCCGCTCCTCGTCCGGCAGCGCGGCGAAGTCGCCCAGGAGCGCGCGGGCCATCCGGTTCCAGCCGAGGACGTCGAGCCGCCGCCCCAGCAGGAACGCGGGGACGCCGTCCATCGCGTCGAGCAGGTACCGCACCTCCGGCCGCACCCGCTGGGGACGGGAGGCGGTCGTGCGCTTCTTCTTCGTCGTCGGCCCCGCCAGCCGCGTCAGATGCGCGTGCTCGGCGTCCGACAGCCGCAGGGCGCGGGCGATGGCGTCCAGCACCTCCGGGGAGACGTTGGCGCCCTTCCCCTGCTCGATCGAGGTGTAGTACGCGACGGAGACCCCGGCCAGCTGGGCCAGCTCCTCCCGGCGCAGGCCTGGTACCCGGCGCGCCCTGCCGAAGTCCGGCAGTCCGACGTCCTGCGGCTTGAGCCGGGCCCGTCGGGAGCGGAGGAACTCACTCAGTTCGGTGCGCTGGTCCATGACACCCCAGTATTCCCGTTCCCGCGCGGCCGAGCCTGATCCCGCCAGTAGTAGGACCAGCGGACGTACGGAAGCCAGGGGGCTGGGCCGATCGATTCCGGCCAGGCAAGATCATTCACGAACACCCCACCAGGAGGAGAAACCGGCATGAACACTGTTGCCGCTTATGCAGCCCCCGCAGCCAACGCCCCGCTGGAGCGCACCACGGTGCCCCGCCGGCCGGTCGGCGAGCACGACGTGCTGATCGAGATCAAGTACGCGGGCATCTGCCACTCCGACATCCACCAGGCCCGCGACGGCTGGGGCGAGGGCATCTTCCCGATGGTGCCCGGCCACGAGATAGCCGGTGTCGTCACCGAGACCGGTCCGGGCGTGACCAGGTTCGCGGTGGGCGACCGGGTCGGGGTCGGCTGCTTCGTGGACTCCTGCCGCACCTGCTCGTTCTGCCGGCAGGGCCTGGAGCAGTACTGCACCGGGGGCATGATCCCCACGTACAACGGCCGGGGCAAGGACGGTGAGCCGACCTACGGCGGCTACTCCACCCACATCGTCGTCGACGAGAACTACACCGTCCGCATCCCCGACAGCCTCCCGCTGGACGTCGCCGCGCCGCTGCTGTGCGCGGGCATCACCCTCTACTCGCCGCTCGTCCACTGGAAGGCCGGCCCCGGCAAGAAGGTGGCGATCGTCGGTCTCGGCGGCCTCGGCCACATGGGCGTGAAGATCGCGCACGCGCTGGGCGCCGAGGTGACCGTGCTCAGCCAGACGCTGCGCAAGCAGACGGACGGCTTCAAGCTCGGCGCCGACCACTTCCACGCCACCAGCGACCCGGAGACCTTCGAGAAGCTGGCCGGCACCTTCGACCTGATCGTCTCCACGGTCGCGGTGCCGCTGGACTTCACCGCCTACCTGGGCCTGCTCAAGACGGACGGCACCCTGGTGAACGTCGGCGCGCCCGAGGAGCCGGTGTCCCTCAACCTCTTCTCGCTGATCAACGCCCGACGCACGCTGGCCGGTTCGATGATCGGCGGCATCGCCGAGACGCAGGAGATGCTGGACTTCTGCGCGGAGCACGGGCTCGGCTCGGAGATCGAGCTCATCCGCGCGGACCAGGTCAACGAGGCGTACGAGCGCGTCCTGAACAGCGACGTGCGCTACCGGTTCGTGATCGACGCCTCGACGATCTGAGGACAGGACCGGGCGGTGGCATGACCTCCGGGGTAATCGACCCCGGGCGGACGCGCGGAGACCATGGGGTCATCCCGATCACGAGGAGGACCCCATGACCGCGTACGCCATCGCCACCCTGAAGCCGCCGGCCGTGCTCCACGACGAGGTCCTGGACTACATGGAGCGCATCCAGTCCACCCTCGACCCCTTCGAGGGCCGCTTCCTGGTGCACGGCGCGCCCACCATGGAGGTGCGCGAGGGCAGCTGGGACGCCGCGCTGGTGATCGTCGGCTTCCCCTCGCTGGACCACGCCCGCCGCTGGTACGACTCCGACGCGTACCAGGAGCTCGTGCCGCTGCGCACCCGCCACATGGAGGGCGACATCATCCTGATCGACGGCGTCGCCCCCGGGTACGACCCGGCCGCGACGGCGGCGGCGATACGCGAGGCTCAGTCGTCCGCGCCGGCGCCGGCCCCGGCCACGCCCACCGGGCAGGAGACGCCCGTGCCGCCGATGCCGCAGTAGCCGTTCGGGTTCTTGTCGAGGTACTGCTGGTGGTACGGCTCCGCCGGGTAGAAGGGGCGGCCGTCCGCCGGCAGGATCTCCGTGGTGATGGCGCCGTAGCCCGAGTCCTTCAGCACCCGCTGGTAGGCGTCCCGGGACGCGTCGGCGGCCGCCGCCTGGGCGGGGGAGTGGGTGTAGAGCGCCGAGCGGTACTGCGTGCCCACGTCGTTGCCCTGGCGGAAGCCCTGGGTGGGGTCGTGGGACTCCCAGAAGAGCTTCAGCAGCGCGCTGTACGGGACGACGGACGGGTCGAAGACGACACGGACGACCTCCGTGTGGCCCGTCAGGCCCGAGCAGACCTCTTCGTACGACGGGTTCGGCGTGTAACCGCCCTGGTAGCCGACGAGGGTGGTCCACACGCCCTCCGTCTGCCAGAACTTCCGCTCGGCGCCCCAGAAGCAGCCCAGCCCGAAGTCCGCGACCTCCAGACCGGCCGGGTAGGGGCCGAGGAGGGGGGTGGAGAGGACCGTGTGGCGGTCGGGGACGGTGAACTCCTGCTCCGGGCGGCCCGGCAGGGCCTGGTCCGGGGTCGGCAGGACGGGCGTGCGGCCGAAGAACATGGTTCGGTCTCCTTGCGGGGCGGACGCGGCGGACGCCGGTGGTCGCCGATGGACGCGGTGACGGCACCGGAACAACGTTCCGGTGCCGTCGGGAATTCCTCGCGCGGTCCGCGTCAGGCCCTCGCGCGGGTCAGCCGCCGGCCGCCGCCGCGGCGGCCACGCTCTCGTCGCGCAGCCTGCAGTACGCCGCCGCCGGGTCGTTCCGGTAGCGCCACGGCAGGGCGTCGACGTAGCCGTCGACCAGCCGGAACTGCTCAACTGCGGCCTCGTCCCGGTCCTGGAGCGAGAGGTAGTACGCCAGCAGGTGGCGGACCTCCGCCAGACGCGGGTGGCCGGGGTCGGCGGCGGCCGCGTCGGCGAGGGCGGCGTCGACCAGGGCGTGCATCTCGGGCGTGCGGTCGCCCTCGGTCGTGTCCGACTCGTCGTGCTCGAAGTGTGCGATGAGCGGGAACGCCGTCATCAGGCTGCCCAGCGGCGCCCCCGCGGCCGCGCGGGCCGCGAAGTCCCGCGCCAGCTCCTCCGAGCCCCGCCACTTGTCGCACCAGTACTGGAGCGCCGAGAAGTGGGCCTCGTAGTGGTGCGGGGCCCGCTCGGTGATCCGCCGCCACAGCCGGTCCATCTCGGCGTGCGGATAGCCGAGCCCGAGCGCGGTCCAGATCTCCCCGACGTACGGCGCCGGGTCGCCCTCGGGCGCGAGGGCCGCCGCGCGGGCGTGCTCCTCGCGGGACCGGGCGAGGATCCGGTGGAAGCCCTCGAACTGCTCGTGCGTGGTGTTCCGCGCCCGCTGGGCGCCGCGGATCCGCCAGGCCAGGAACACCGTGGAGCGGGCCCGTACCAGCGCCGCTCCCGGGTCGTCCGGGTGCGCGGCCTCCCACGCCAGCAGCCAGGCATCGTCCTCGGCCGCCACATCGGCGAACTCCTCGCAGTACCGGGTGCGCCACTCCCAGTCCCGCGCGGCCGCCGTCGCGTCGAAGAGGGCGGCGGCCGGCTTGAAGTCGCCGCCCTTCGCGGCGGCGAGGGCCGCCTCCAGCGGGGCCGGGCGCGGGGCGGACAGCTCGGTGTTCTGCCGCTCGGGCGGCAGGAAGCCCAGCGCGGCGGCCTCGTCCGCCCGCTGCTCCTCGGAACCGACGTAGCGCCAGCCCTCGCGGGCGCCTTGCACGATGGCCTTGAGGAAGTACCCGCCGACCGCCAGCACGGCGAGCGCGATCACGCTCAGGATGATCCAGACGACGGTCACCGCGCGGCCCCGTCCGTGAGGCCGTCCGTGAAGCCGCCCGGGTGGCCGCCCGTGAGGCCGTACGAGAGCAGCGCGCGCAGCGGCGCGGTGTCGGGGACGTCCGCGGTCGCCGCGTCGACGGCCGCCTCCAGGTCGAGCTCGGCCCCGTCCGGGCCCAGCGGCAGGTGGACGATCGCGGACCGGGTCCACGAGAACTCCCAGCGCAGCTGGGAGCGGGCGCTCAGCTCCGCCATCACCATGCCGTTGATCGCCTTGCACAGCACGGGCCGGACGAACTCCCGGAAGACGCGTCCGGTCGCCGACGCCGCCTCCTCCGACAGTGGCAGCCGCTGCGCCAGCTGCCACAGCTGACCGTCGTCGATCACCTTCAGCAGCGCGGGCAGCGTCGGCGGTTCGCCGGTGTACGCGCCCAGCGCCCGGTGCAGCGGCGACTCGACCGAGGCGAGACGTGCGCTCATGGCCGCGTCGAGCAGCTCCTCCCAGCTGCCGGTGCGGCGGAACGCGCGCGCCTGCTCCGACAGGACCACGTCCTCCAGCACGGCCAGCGTGCGGGCCGGGTCGGCGAGCAGACCCGTCGCGGCGCCCTTGCCCTCGTCGACGCGGCCGTCCTGCGGGAGCGCCTCGATGGCGCGGACCCGGTCGGCGATGGCCGGGTGGGAGTCGTACGGGGAGACCGGCTCGGTGGGCAGTTCGGCGCGCAGCCCGGCCAGTTCCAGCTCGCGGGCGGTCAGCAGGCGGTCGAAGCCGCCGAAGATTTCGCCGCGCGGCGGCAGCAGCCGCGCCGAGGTGCCCAGCGTCGCGTAGCAGTCCTTGTAGAAGCTGAACGCGGCGTCCAGCGACGGCAGCTCGCGCAGCGCGGAGGCGGTCGCGTCGCGGCCGGCGATCCGGGCGGCCGCGGCGTCGGCGGCGTACTCCTGCCGGCGCGAGTCGTTCATGGTGGCGCGGAAGTACAGGTGCGCGTAGGCGGTGTAGATCCGGGCCATCGTGCGGTACGTGATGCCGGCGCCGCCCGTGTCGATCTCGCGCGTCTTGCGGCCCTTGGCCTCGGCCTTGGTGTTGCGCTTCTCCTGGCGGGCCCGCTCGCGGCCGGCCGTCTTCGCGGCGCGCTCCTCGAAGTGGGCGATGGTGCGGAAGAGCTGGGTGCGTCCGCGCGCGGTGATGGCGCCCAGCCGGGTGTCGTGGTTGACGTAGTGCCCCAGCTCATGGGCGAGGACGGCGCGCAGCTGGGCTTCGCTGAGGCCCTGCATCAGCGGGACGCCGAGGTAGAGGTGGCGCGGCCCGGGCAGCAGGCCGAGGAGCCGGGCGTTCTCGGTGACGGCGGCGTTGACGTCGCCGGTGAGCAGGATGCGGGTGGGCGGCCGCGTGCCGACCTGGTCGGCGAGTTCGCGGACGGTGCGCCACAGCTCCGGTTCGTCGGCCTCGGTGACGGCCAGGCCGCGCTGGCCGTCGTCCTTCGGCGTGCGCAGCATGAACATGCCGCGTACGACGGGGATGGCGAGCAGCACGGACACCACGTACAGCTTCGTGGCGAGGCCGGAGGGGGCGTGCAGGTACAGCAGGTAGTCGATGCCGGCGAGGACGGCCAGCAGCAGGACGCCGAGCAGAAAGAAGCCGGCGAGCAGAACGAGTGCGCGCAGCGCGCGCAGGGATGCGCCCATCGGGCAGAGCTCCCCCACTGAAAATGGACATGACGAAGAGGCGTGGGGGGAAGCGGAGTATCACCCAGCCGGGCCGGTGCGGGCAAGCGAGATCCGTGGGGCTACTGTGACCCGGGTTCGCAGTAACTGGGGGGTAACACACATGCGCACTCTGCGTCTTTCTCTGCGCGCGGCGGCCACCGCCGCGCTCACCGCGCTCGGCGTGCTGGCGACGGCCGTCCCGAGCGCGCACGCCGCGTCCGGGTACGACCGCTGTCCGCAGGGGAAGTTCTGCCTGTTCGACAACGCCGACGGCACGGGCACGATGACCACGTACACCGGCAGCATGGCCACGCTCGGCACCTTCGACAACAAGGCGTCCGGGCTGCGCAACCGCACCGGGCTGTACGCCTGCGTCTACAGCCAGCCGCGGTACGAGTACTCCGACTCCGTCCGCCACGTGGTGCTCTACGCGGGCGACGACGACAATCAGGGGCACGAGCTCACGCACATCAAGGACGAGAACAGCTACCTGTCCGACAACGTCAGCTCCTTCCGCCTCGCCCGCACCCAGCACGAGTGCGGCAGCGGCAAGGAGTACATGGAGTGGGCGTCGCCGACGGGCCCCGGTGGCGCGGCGAAGCCCGTCGGCGACTTCGACCGGGACGGCTCCACCGACCTCGTCTTCCGCTCGGTCGCCGGCAACCTGTGGTTGCTGCGCGGCGACTTCACGGCCACGCGCATCGGCACCGGCTGGCAGTCCATGACCGCACTGCTGCGCCACGGCGACCGCAACGGCGACGGCGCGGAGGACATCGTCGCCCGCGACGCCTCCGGCGCGCTGTGGATGTACCCGGGCAACGGCACCGGCGGGCTCAGGCCCCGTGTCCAGATCGGCACCGGCTGGCAGTCCCTCAAGCACCTCACCGCCGTCGGCGACTTCAACGGTGACGGCAGCAAGGGCGACCTGGTGTCCACGGACGCCACCGGTGCGCTGTGGCTGCACCCGGCCAGGGCGGCCGGCTCCGTGGGGCCGCGCCAGAAGATCGGCTCCAGCGGCTGGCAGTCCATGACCGCGCTCGTCGGCGCCGGCGACATGGACGGCGACCGCAAGAGCGACCTCGTCGCCCGGGACGCCTCCGGCAACCTGTGGCTCTACCCGGGCCGCGGCACCGGCACCCTGGCCCCCCGCAAGCTGATCGGCACGGGCTGGAAGAAGTTCAGCCGCGTCTTCTCCGTCGGAGATGTCCAGGGGGACGGCACCAACGACCTGTACGCCCTGGAGGGTCCGCTCCTGTACCTGTACGCCAACAACGGCACGGCCCGGCTGCGCCAGGACGGCGTCGACTACGACTGGGACGAGCGCGAGACGGCGTTCTGACACCTTCCGGAGAAAAGGAGGGGGCGGCCCGGCCGGGCCACCCCCTTTCCTTCGGCGGAAGGCTCAGTGCGGCAGCGTCGCCGGGCTGCCGCCGTTCGCCTCGTACCCCGCCACCGCCAGCGCCCGGAAGATCGCGTACTGCGCCGCCGGGTCCTCGCTCAGCGTCCACGGCAGCGCGCCGACGTGGCCGTCCACGTGCACCAGCTGATGCATCGCCTCCGACCAGCGCTCGGCGCTCACCAGGAAGTGGATCAGCAGATGGCGCACGTGCGCCAGCATCGGGTCGTCCGGGCGGGCCGAGTGCACGGCGTACAGCGCGCCCTCCATGGCCTTGGAGACCACCTCGGTGCCGTAGAAGTCCCGCACCAGCGCCACCTCGGGCAGGTGCTCGAAGACCGCGAACAGCGGCAGCGCGGCCAGCAGCGAGCCGCGCGGGGCGCGGGCCGCCGCGGCGGTGGCGAACTGGTCCGCGTCCCGGCGCGAACCGTGCCACTTCTCGCACCAGTAGTGCAGCGCCGCCAGGTGCGCCCCCATGTGGTGCGGCGCCCGGTCGATGATCTTGGCCCACACCTGGTCGAACTGCTCGTGGCCGTACCCGAGCCCGCGCGCGACGGCCAGCTCGATGATGTACGGCACCGGATCGCCGGGCGCCAGCAGCGCCGCCTGCTCGCACACCGTGCGCGCCTCTTCGAGGATGATCCGGAAGTCGTCCGTGCCGGCCGACGACGAGCGCCACGCCTGCTGCACCAGGAACTCCGCGTGCACCGCCGCGCCACCCGGGTCCTTCGGCTTCTCGGCCCGCCACACCCGCAGCCACGCGCCGCCGGTGCCCGGCTGCCGCTGGAGCTCCAGCGCCGCCGCCCCCGCGAACGCCTGCACGCGCTGCCAGCGCACCTCGCCGTCCTTGTCCGTACCGGCCAGCAGCTGTGAGGCGGCCCGCCAGTCCTGCGTCCGCTGCACCACGTCCAGCACGTCGACCAGGTCCTGGTCGGGGCCCGGCATGCGGACGTCCAGCTCCTCCTGGCGCACGAAGCCGTACGCGCTCGGGTCGGCCGCGTCCGGCGCGCCGGGGTCGACCAGCCGGATGCCGCCGCGGCGGCGCGACAGGAACGACGCGACGACCACGCCGATCAGACCGACGGCCAACAGGAACCAGAGAATCTCCATGCGCCCATTGTCCCGGACCCCACCGGCACTCCGGACCCCGCCGGCGGGGTCCGGACCGCAGCGGCGGCCCACCCCACAGCGGCGTCGCGTCCGCCGCGCCCCCGGCCCGACTACGCTCGGGCTGCATGAGCGACGAGCACACGCACCAGAGCTTCGAGACCCGCGCCATCCACGCGGGCAACACCGCGGACCCGCTGACCGGCGCGGTCGTCCCGCCCATCTACCAGGTCTCCACCTACAAGCAGGACGGTGTGGGCGGCCTGCGCGGCGGCTACGAGTACAGCCGCAGCGCCAACCCCACCCGTACCGCCCTGGAGGAGAACCTCGCGGCCCTGGAGGGCGGCCGGCGCGGCCTGGCCTTCGCCTCCGGTCTCGCGGCCGAGGACTGCCTGCTGCGCGCGCTCCTCGCCCCGGGCGACCACGTGGTCATCCCCAACGACGCGTACGGCGGCACCTTCCGGCTGTTCGCGAAGGTCGTGGCCCGGTGGGGCGTGGAGTGGTCCGTCGCCGACACCTCCGACCCGGCGGCGGTACGGGACGCGATCACCGACCGCACGAAGGCCATCTGGGTCGAGACCCCGTCCAACCCGCTGCTCGGCATCACGGACATCGCGGCCCTCGCGGACGTGGCCCGCACCGCCGGGGTCAGGCTCGTCGTCGACAACACCTTCGCCAGCCCCTACCTCCAGCAGCCGCTCGCGCTCGGCGCCGACGTCGTCGTCCACTCGCTGACCAAGTACATGGGCGGCCACTCCGACGTCGTCGGCGGCGCCCTGGTGACCGCCGACGAGGCGCTCGGCGAGGAGCTGGCGTACCACCAGAACGCCATGGGCGCGGTGGCCGGCCCCTTCGACTCGTGGATCGTGCTGCGCGGCATCAAGACCCTCGCCGTCCGGATGGACCGGCACAGCGCCAACGCCGCCCGCGTCGCCGAGATGCTGACCCAGCACCCGAAGGTGACGCAGGTGCTCTACCCGGGGCTGCCCGACCACCCCGGCCACGAGGTCGCCGCCAAGCAGATGCGCGACTTCGGCGGCATGATCTCCTTCCGCGTCCGGGGCGGCGAGGCCGCGGCGGTCGAGGTCTGCAACCGCGCCGAGCTGTTCACGCTGGGCGAGTCCCTGGGCGGCGTCGAGTCGCTCATCGAGCACCCGGGCCGCATGACCCACGCGAGCGTGGCCGGCTCCCTGCTGGAGGTCCCGGCGGACCTGGTGCGGCTGTCGGTCGGCATCGAGAACGTCGACGACCTGCTGGCGGACCTGCGCCGGGCGCTCGGCTAGACCCGGGCCTTCGATCCCGGATCAGGACTCCAGGGCCGACGCCCACACCGTGACCGCGGTCAGCGCGGCGCACAGCAGCAGCCAGGCCGTGCGCCGCAGCAGGCGTGCGCGGCGCAGGCTGCGGGCGCCGCGCTCGATCGCGCGGGCGGCCAGGTCGGCGGGGACCCGCGGGCGCGGCGGGGCCTGGAGCATCCGCCGGACCTCGGCCTCCTTCGCGGGGTCGTTCACGGCGCCATCCCCCGCTCGGCCGCCCGTCCGTCACGGTGGCGGGCCCGTACCCGCATGGCCCGGACCGCGCGCGTACAGAGGACCCGCACCCGCTCCACCGGCAGGCCCAGCACGGCGGCCGTCCGCTCCTCGCCGATCCCCTCGTACAGGCACAGCACGAGGACGAGCCGCTCGCGGGGGGTGAGCGGGGACAGCAGGCCGCCCCGCCCCCGGCGGAAGCGCCAGGCGGCGCGGGCGAACCGTTCCGTCAGCTCGTGGCGGGCGATGTCGTACGGGTCCTCGCCGCGCAGCCGGTCCCAGCGGGCGTACGTGGCGGCCAGCGCGGCGGTCAGCAGTTCCCGCGCGTACGGGTTCCGGGCCGGCGCCTCGGCCGTCAGCAGCGTGGCGGCGTGCAGCAGCCGGCCGGCCGCGCCCGCGACGAACGCCTCGAACTCGCGGGCGCGGTGGGCCCGTGATCGCCGTGCCGTCGCCCGCCGCCGCTGTCGCACGTCCTCATATGAGGGCGTGCGCACGGCCGGGTCAAGAGGCCGGGGCGGCTTCCGTCGTGTCGTCTTCCGGGGAGGCCGCGGCAGCGGGCGTCTCGACGGGCGGCAGTCCGGCCTGGCGGGCCGAGAGCGCCGAGTTGAACCGGGTGAGCAGCGTGCAGAACGACTCGCGCTCCTCCTCCGTCCAGCCCTCCGTCACCTGGGCCATCAGCTCGCGCCGCGAGGAGCGGACCTCCTCCAGCCGGGCCTGCCCGCGCGGCGACAGCTGGAGCACGACGGCCCGGCCGTCCTCCGGGTGCGAGGTGCGCTTGACCAGGCCGGTGTCCACCAGGGGCGCCACCTGGCGGGTGACGGTGGACGAGTCGATGCCCATCCCGGCCGCCAGCGCCTTCACGCCCATCGGGCCCTCCCGGTCGAGCCGGTTCAGGAGCAGGTACGCGGCCCGGTCCATCGAGTTGCGGAGCTGGCCGGTGCCGCCGAGGCGGGTCTGCTCCGCCCGCCGGGCGAAGACGGCCACCTCGTGCTGGAGGGCATCGAGGAGGCCTTGGTGAAGATCAGTCGTCATGTCCTGGGACGTGGGCATGGCTGCGGCTCTCTCGTGCGGTGGTGGTGGTTGGTGGGGGACAGAGTACGCGGACCCGCGCGAGTCCGTACCAGCGCTGCACAAACGTGATGAGCGGCGGTGTGAGCGGCCCTCCGGGCGCCGGTCCGGCGCTGGTCCGGCGCTGGTCCGGCGCTGGTCCGGTACTGGTCCGGAGCCGCGGCGAGCGGTGATGTGGGGCGTGGGGCGAGCTGCGAGACTGGCGGTCATGAGCTTCCGTACGACGTACCCCCCGCACCGCCTGATCCTCGACGACATCCGCGGGGCGCAGAAGATGCTGTCGGGGGTGGCCCGGATGACGCCCATGGAGGGCAGCCGGCACCTGTCGAAGCTGGTGGGGGCTCCGGTACACCTGAAGTGCGAGAACCTCCAGCGGACGGGCTCGTTCAAACTGCGCGGCGCGTACGTGCGGATCGCCGGGCTCCGCCCCGAGGAGCGGGCGGCCGGGGTGGTCGCCGCGTCGGCCGGGAACCACGCGCAGGGCGTCGCCCTCGCCTCCTCGCTGCTGGGTGTGCGCTCCACCGTCTTCATGCCGGTCGGCGCGCCGCTGCCGAAGGTGGCGGCGACCCGGGAGTACGGCGCCGACGTCCGGCTGCACGGTCACGTGGTGGACGAGACGCTGGCCGCCGCGCAGGAGTACGCGCGGGCGACGGGCGCGGTGTTCATCCACCCCTTCGACCACCACGACATCATCGCCGGACAGGGAACGGTCGGGCTGGAGATCCTGGAGCAGTGCCCGGAGGTGCGGACGATCCTCGTGGGCGTCGGCGGTGGCGGCCTGGTGGCGGGCGTCGCGACGGCGGTCAAGGCGCTGCGCCCGGACGTGAAGGTGATCGGGGTGCAGGCGCAGGCGGCGGCCGCGTACCCGCCCTCCCTGCGGGCGGGCCGGCCGGTCGTCGTGGACACCGCGCCCACGATGGCCGACGGCATCAAGGTGGGCCGCCCCGGCGACGTACCGTTCGCCATCGTCGACGAGCTCGTCGACGACGTCCGCACGGTCTCGGAGGACGCCCTGTCGTCGGCGCTGCTGCTGTGCCTGGAGCGGGCGAAGCAGGTCGTGGAGCCGGCCGGGGCGAGCCCGGTGGCGGCCCTGCTCAGCACGCCGGAGGCGTTCCAGGGCCCGGTGGTCGCGGTGCTGTCGGGCGGGAACGTCGATCCGCTGGTGCTCCAGCGGATCCTGCGGCACGGCATGGCGGCGGCCGGGCGCTACCTGAGCCTGCGGCTGCGGCTGACGGACCGGCCGGGGGCACTCGCGACGATGCTCGGGGTGCTGTCGGTGTCCGACGCGAACGTCCTCGACGTCGGACACGTACGCACCGACCCCCGCCTCGGGCTCACGGAGGTGGAGGTGGAGCTGCACCTGGAGACCAAGGGGCCGGAGCACTGCGAGGAGGTGCGGGCGGCGCTGCGGGACGCGGGGTACGTGGTCATGGAGTGAGGTCCTGGCGTGCCGGGTGGGGCGGCGGGGGAGCCGTATATCGCGATGGGTATCGCGAGAGCCGCACCGGGCGGCTGGGGGCGGCGCGTGGCGGCGAGTGGCGGCCAACAAAGGCTGTGGGCAACGGAAAAGCGCTTGAGTAAACGCGATGTATCGCGTTACGGTGAGCGGGTTGTCATGTTCGCCGGGCGCGACCGACTCGGCGTACCTACGCTCGGGTAGTACGTGTTGATACGCCCGACCCACCACTCGCACCTGCCAACGGGAGAACCCACATGCCAGGCGCTATTCATGCCGAGGGTCTCGTGAAGACCTTCGGCGACGTAAGGGCTCTGGACGGCGTGGACCTGGACGTCCCCGAGGGGACGGTCCTGGGGCTTCTCGGCCCCAACGGCGCCGGCAAGACCACCACCGTGCGCGTGCTCACCACGCTCCTGAAGCCCGACAGCGGCAGGGCGGTCGTCGCGGGCATCGACGTGCTCAAGCACCCCAACGAAGTCCGCCGCTCCATCGGCCTCTCCGGCCAGTTCGCGGCCGTCGACGAGTACCTCACCGGCCGCGAGAACCTCCAGATGGTCGGGCAGCTCTACCAGATGTCCGCCAGGGCGGCGAAGGTCCGCGCCGGTGAGCTGCTGGACCGGTTCAACCTCGCCGACGCCGCCGACCGCCCCGCGAAGACGTACTCCGGCGGCATGCGCCGCCGCCTCGACCTCGCCGCCGCCCTCGTTGTCTCCCCGCCCGTGATGTTCATGGACGAGCCGACGACCGGCCTCGACCCGCGCAACCGCCAGCAGCTGTGGGAGGTCATCAAGGAGCTGGTCGCCGGCGGCACGACGCTGCTGCTCACCACGCAGTACCTCGAGGAGGCCGACCACCTGGCCCACGACATCTGCGTCGTCGACCACGGCAAGGTCATCGCCCGCGGCACCTCCGACCAGCTCAAGGCCCGCACCGGCGGCGAGCGCGTCGAGGTCGTCGTCCACCGGCACGACGAGATCGCCCCGGCCCGCGAGGTCCTCGCCGGGTTCGGCAAGGGCGAGGTCGCCGTGGAGGAGCACACCCGCCAGCTCACCGTGCCGGTCACCGGCGGCGCCAAGCTGCTCGCCGAGGTCATCCGCGAGCTCGACACGCGGGGGGTCGAGATCGACGACATCGGCCTGCGCCGCCCGACCCTCGACGACGTGTTCATCTCGCTGACCGGCCACGCCGCCGAGCGCGGGGACGACGACACCGAGGCCGTGAAGGAGGCCGTGAAGTGAGCACCCTCTCCGACGCCCCCAAGGTCGCGGCCCCCCGGCCGCGCGGGGGCATCGCCCAGTCGGTCGCCGACTCCCTGGTGGTCGCCAAGCGGAACCTGATCCGGATGTCCCGCATCCCGGAGATGGTGATCTTCGGGCTGATCCAGCCGATCATGTTCGTGGTGCTGTTCACGTACGTCTTCGGCGGTTCCATCGAGGTGGGCAGCACCATCGCTCCGGGCGCCTACCGCGAGTTCCTGATGGCCGGCATCTTCGCCCAGACCGTCACCTTCGCCACCGCGGGCGCCGGCGCGGGCATCGCCGACGACATGCACAAGGGCCTGATCGACCGCTTCCGGTCGCTGCCGATGGCCCGCGGGGCGGTCCTCACCGGCCGGACGCTCGCCGACCTCGTCCAGACCACGTTCACGCTGGTCGTGCTCGCAGTCGTCGCCCTCATCGTGGGCTGGCGGGTCCACGAGAACATCGGCAAGGTGCTGCTCGGCTTCGGCCTGCTGCTCCTGCTCGGCTACGCGTTCTCCTGGATCGGCGCCCTGATCGGCCTCTCGGTGCGCACACCGGAGGCGGCCACGTCCGGCGGCCTGATCTGGCTGTTCCCGCTGACGTTCATCTCGAACGCCTTCGTCGACGCCAACAAGCTGCCGACGTTCCTGCGCCACATCGCCGAGTGGAACCCGTTCAGCGCCACGGTGCAGGCGTGCCGGGAGCTCTTCGGCAACCTGCCCCCGGGCTTCACGGTCTCGGACGCCTGGCCCATGCAGCACCCGGTCCTCGCCTCGGTGCTGTGGTCGCTGCTGATCCTGGTCGTCTTCCGGACCCTGGCGGTGCGCAAGTACCGCTCGGCGGCCGCCTGACCTCGGGCGCGTACGAAAAGGGGCCGGGCCGCGTCTCGCGCGGCCCGGCCCCTCTCGTCGATCAGCCGGTCTCAGCCCTGGTACGGCTTGGCGTCGAGGATCTTGACGGACGCCTTCTTGCCGTTCGGGAGCTCGTACTGCGCGTCCTCGCCGACCTTCTTGCCGTTGACGCCCGAGCCGAGCGGCGACTGCGGGGAGTAGGTCTCGACGGCGGAGCTCGCGTACTCGCGGGAGGCGAGGAGGAACGTCAGGGTGTCGCTCTCGTCGCCGTCGAACGCGATGGTGACCACCATGCCGGGCGCGACGACACCGCTCTCCGTGGGAGCCTCGCCGACCTTCGCGTGCTCCAGCAGCTGGGTCAGCTGGCGGACGCGCAGCTCCTGCTTGCCCTGCTCCTCCTTGGCCGCGTGGTACCCGCCGTTCTCGCGCAGGTCGCCCTCCTCCCGAGCAGCCGCGATCTTGGCGGCGATCTCGGTTCGCGCGGGACCAGACAGGTACTCCAGCTCGGCCTTGAGCTGGTTGTACGCCTCCTGGGTGAGCCAGGTGACGTTCTCGCTGGTCTGGGTCACAGGTGCTCCTCGTCGGTACTGGGATACAAAGCAACGCCCTACCCAGAAGCATTCTGCCTTCCTGGATGGGCGAAACCACGAGCCTAACAATTTCGTGGGGAAAGGGGGAGGACGAACGTCACTTATTTTGCGTCGTTGCAGGTCAGCGCGGAATCGGACAGAGCCGTTCCGGTTACTTCAGGCTACTGCGAGGCGCCTACCCCGAGCTGCCCGCTCCTACTCGGAGGTACAGCCGAGCAACTGGGCGCTGGTGGCCTTCGCCGTCGTACGCACCGTGACGACCTCGTCGATCCGCGTGGCGGCCCCGTCGAAGCGGACCTCCTTGCGGCCCACCTCGCCGCCGTTCTCCGCGAGGGCCCGCAGCGTGCAGTAACCGCGGGCGTCCCGCTCCTTGCGGACCTCCAGATGGACCGCGACCCGGTCCTCCGCGGAGAGGTCGAACTTGATCACCTCGGCGCTGACCTTCTGGCCCGCGACGTAGTCGTAGCCGAACCAGCCGACCACGGCGAGCAGCACGGCGCCCAGCACCGCGCCGAGGACCTTGAGCCGGCGGTCGGCGCGCTCGTCCGCCGAGCGGCCGTAACGGCCTTCGGGGAGCCCTTCCCGCACCGCGCTCATGATCGGTCCTCTCGTACGCCGGACGACGGAATTTTCCGTGCTCCGATTCCGTCACTATAGAAGCCGCCCCACGCCGACTATTCATCGAGGATCGAGTCTTGACCGAGCAGCTGCGACTGATGGCCGTTCACGCCCACCCCGACGACGAGTCGAGCAAGGGCGCGGCCACGATGGCCAAGTATGTGTCCGAGGGGGTGGACGTGCTGGTCGTCACGTGCACGGGTGGCGAGCGCGGCTCCATCCTCAATCCGAAGCTCCAGGGCGACGCGTACATCGAGGCGAACATCCACGAGGTGCGCCGCAAGGAGATGGACGAGGCCCGCGAGATCCTCGGCGTCCGCCAGGAGTGGCTCGGCTTCGTCGATTCCGGCCTGCCCGAGGGCGACCCGCTGCCGCCGCTGCCGCAGGGCTGCTTCGCCCTGGAGGACGTCGACAAGGCGGCCGGCCGCCTGGTGAAGTCCATCCGCGCCTTCCGGCCGCAGGTCATCACGACGTACGACGAGAACGGCGGCTACCCGCACCCCGACCACATCATGACCCACAAGATCACGATGGTGGCCTTCGAGGGCGCGGCCGACGCCGAGAAGTACCCGGAGCAGGAGTTCGGCCCGGTCTGGCAGCCCCTGAAGGTCTACTACAACCAGGGCTTCAACCGGCCGCGCACGGTCGCGCTCCACGAGGCGCTCCTCGCCCGCGGCCTGGAGTCGCCTTACGGCGAGTGGCTGGAGCGCTGGAAGGAGTTCCAGCGCGCCGAGCGGACGCTGACCACGCACGTGCCGTGCGCCGACTTCTTCGAGACCCGCGACAAGGCGCTGATCGCCCACGCCACCCAGATCGACCCGGACGGCGGCTGGTTCCGCGTGCCGATGGAGATCCAGAAGGAGGTCTGGCCGACCGAGGACTACGAGCTCGCCAAGTCCCTGGTCGACACCTCCCTCCCCGAGGACGACCTCTTCGCGGGCATCCGGGACAATGTCTGACATGAGCGCACACCAGGCACTGACCCAGCTCGTCCCGATCGCCGCCCAGGAGTTCGACAAGAACAAGGTCACTCCGGGCGTCCTCGGTTTCATCGTCTTCGCCGTCATGGCCCTGGCCGTGTGGATGCTGATGAAGTCGATGAACCGCCACATGGGCAAGGTGAACTTCGAGGAAGCCCCGGAACCGGCGACCGCCCGGACGGCGCCCAAGGGCACCGAGTAACCACCCGGCTCCGCAGCAGGGCCGCTCCGCAGGACGGGGCGGCCCTGCGGCGTGCCCGGGGTCTCCTCTCCGCGGACGCCGTCGAATGGTGATGCCGGCTTTTGTGTACGGAGCGCATTGCAGCGGCGACAGTGAGTCGATGAACCGCGCCCGCCGCAGCGGAACAATTAATTCCGGCATTGCGTCAGCGCGCGGTTTTCTGTCGGTGGCCGAAAAGCACGGTTGATTTTGAGACACGTCGGCTTCGCCGATGTGTAAGGTGCGTGGAGGTCAATGCTGCTTGACGCGTTCTTGCGAGGCTGCTTATAGTCGGCCACAAGATCGAGTTGCAGAAGTTGTGCAGCCCGCTCACTCGGAGTGGACGACGGGGGTTCATCGTTCGGCACGCCGAGACCATTCGCTCGAATGACCACCGACGAAAGGTTAGTGAAGTGCGATCTGAAATGACCATCACGCGCTCGGATTCCGCCGCCATCCGCCCTGAGGCGCTGGCTGCGCAGGATTTCGCGAACACCGTCCTCAGCGGCGCGGCGCCCGGCTTCCACGCGGACTGCGAGACTCCCGCCATGGCCACGCCGGCCACGCCGACCGCTGCTCAGTTCGTCATCCAGGGCAGCACCATCTGCCTCGTCTGCTGACGGATAACTGATCCGGGTGTCGGGGAAACCCGCGTCATGCGGGTTTCCCCGGCATTCGGTTTCCGCGTGCTTGTGATGATGGCCAGATGTGCGATGGGGGAGACGAAGAATCCGGTGAGATGGATGCGGCGGAGGCAGCGTGCCTCACATGCGAATGCCGCCCAGAAAGCGGCTGACCGCGTACTTCTGCCGATAGCGGTCGGGCAGATCCTCGCGGCGGCAGAAACGCTGTTTCTCCGCGAGGAATTCGAAGACGACGGATTTCTCCGGGGCACCTCGGCCCAGCAGTATCCGCCAGGCAGTCTGAGGCACCGGATCGGCCGCGTCCTCGACCATCCGCGTACCCCCAGAGTGCTCGCAGGGGTGACCCTTGCCGCCTCGGCGGGTCTGGTGCTCGCGCGTGGCAACAGGAAGGCGCAGATCGCCGCGGCGACGGTCATCGGAACGTGCAACCGGCTGAACGAGATCCGCACCCCGTACGGACGGGACGGTGCGGACCAGATGACGGCCGTCATCACGCAGTACCGCGCCCTCACGGCGCTGATCCCCGACCGGCAGGTCTCCGACGACCTCTTCCTGCGGGCGGTCAACTTCCAGGCCGGGCTCAGCTACGTGGTCTCGGGCGTCGCCAAGGCCTTCGGGAGCAGCTGGGTACAGGGTGACGCCCTGCTCGAAGTCCTGCAGACGGAGGCCTACGGCCGTGGGCCTGCCGCGGCCCTCCTGCGCAGGTACCCCCGGCTCTGCCGGGCCCTGACCGTCGGCACGGTGGTCTGGGAGGCGGCCTTCCCGCTCATCTATCTGTTGCCGCGCAAGCAGGCCTCCCACGCCCTCTCGGCGGTCAAGGCCTTCCACGTCGGCGTGGCGGCGACCATGGAGCTGCCGCGATTCGTGTGGGGCTTCTTCGGCTCCCACGGAGCGGTCGGCTACGTCCTGGACACCCGCGGCGCGCGCCGGACCTTCGAGAAGACCGTGCTCGGCATCGCCGGCGGCGTCACCCTCGCGAGCGCGCTGATCGCACGCGAGAAGCGCCGGATCGCCGAGCAGCGGCGGCTCGGCCCCAAGGGCGCCGCCCGGCTCCACCATGCGGACGGCGTCGTCGAGTACCGGGTGGACCGCCCCGCGGACGGGTCCTCCTCCGGCACGGTGATCATCCTCGAGTGCGGCCTGGGGCAGTCCCTCGAGTCCTGGGAGTGGGTCGCGGAGGGCCTGGCGCAACAGCACACGGTCATCCGCTACCACCGGCCCGGATACGGCCTCACGACGTCGCGTGCGGAGAGCGGGGACCTCCTGGCCGCCGTCCTCGACGAGGTCGGGGCCGAGGGGGAGATCGTGGTGGTCACCCACTCCATCGGGTCGCTGAGCGCGGCCTCCTACGTGCGCGACGAGCGCTTCGCCGACCGCGTCGGCAAGCTGGTGGTCGTCGACGGCACCGACCCGGTGCTCCTGGAGGAGGACCGTACGGACCGCAGGCGGCTCGGCAAGTTCCTCCAGGCCCAGCTCTACACCCTCCTCGCCGCCGTGACCGGGATCTACGAGTGGGCGCCCAACGCGGTGGAACGGCAGGCGGGATACACGCCCGACACCCAGTACAGCCACGTGCAGTTCGTGTTCACACCGAGGAACATCGTCAACTCGGTCCGCGAGTACCGGGGCATGCGGACCGACGACGCCGTCTCCCGTCTCGGGTCGGTCGCATCGGTCCTGGTCGTCGCCTCGGACGAGTACGCCGACCAACAGGCGGTGCTGGCCGAGAAGCTCGGAGCGAAGATCGAGGTGGTGCACGGCTCCGCGCACCGGTCGATCATCGGGTACCGGAAGCACGCCGAGAAGGTCGAAGGCGCTATCAGAGGGTTCATGGATGCTTGCTGACCGGATCAAGGGCGTGGCGGCCTCCTGCGCCGTGGGGGCGCTCGCGGCTCACCTGGTCGCCACCGTCCTGCAGAACACCCCCGACTCCTACAACCAGGACCTGCGCAAGTTCACGGGCGGCTGGCCCATCCCCGGATGGCGGTTCTTCGCGCCGAACCCGGGCGTGCAGAA
The DNA here is from genome assembly GCF_055571835.1 of Streptomyces sp. NPDC030862. Taxonomy (NCBI): domain Bacteria; kingdom Bacillati; phylum Actinomycetota; class Actinomycetes; order Kitasatosporales; family Streptomycetaceae; genus Streptomyces; species Streptomyces sp. NPDC030862. The sequence goes on from NZ_JBVIEN010000002.1 coordinate 32,428, forward strand.
CGTGCACCTGCTGGTACGTGAGACCACCGGCGACGGTCCGACGCCGTGGCGTGACGTGACCCCGGTGGTCCCGCACGGATGGACACAGGTGCTGTACAACCCGCGGAGCCGCGGCCCCAAGGCGCTGTTCGACGCCATGCAGCAGCTGTCCGTCATGAGCGCGAACCAGGCCGATTTCGCCTGGGTCACCCAGAGCCTGCCGTACGACCTGGTGCTCGCGGCGAGCCGGGCCGCGGTGGCCGACGACGCGCAGGCCCTGCAGTTCCTGCTGATGAACGTGTTCCCCAGCGCGCCGCCGGAGCACCGGATGAAGCCGATCCTCACCTCCGAGTGGATCCCCCTCGGCACTGCTGCCCGCACGGCGGGAGCCGCCGGGTGAACGTGGAGAGGTTCGAGGGCGCGGAGCTCCACGTCCACGTCACGGGTTCCATCAGCGCGGCGCTCGTGCCGTGGTGGATCCACTGGCTGCGGGAGCTCCATCCGGACCTGGTCGTCAACGTGTCGGTGACGCGCGCCGCGTCGCGGTTCCTGGCGGTCCGGTCCCTGCGCCACCTGGCCAACGGCAAGGTGTGGATCGATGCGTGGGACGACGAGGAGACGCCGCCCGAGGTCAACTCCGGGAGGAGCGGCGCCTCCGAGTGTTTCCTCGTCTTCCCCGCCACCCTGGACACCGTCATGCGCCTGGCGCAGGGGCGCGCGGACTCACCCGCCCTCCTGATGCTGCAGGTGACCGATGCGCCCATCGTCATCGCGGACACGTTCCCGGGGTCCAACGAGATCGTCGAGAGCCACCTGCGGACCCTCAAGCTCCGCCCGAACGTCGCGTTCGCCCCGCGGGTGACCGGCGTACGCGCGAGCAACCGGTCGACGGCCGAGGTGGGTTTCAACCTGCCGGGTGCCCTCGCCGTGGCCAACGCAATGCTGAAGGAAGGTCGTCCCGGTGAGTGACCCGAGCGTGTACGACGAGGCGGCGATCGAGGCCTACGACCTGGTGTCCTCGATGCTCTCCCCGGGGGCCGGGCTCGCCGCCTGGGTGTCGTCGCACCGGCCCCTGGCCGGCCGTACGGTCCTGGACCTGGGGTGCGGCACGGGCGTGTCCTCGTTCGCGCTCGCCGAGGCCGGTGCGCGCGTCACGGCGGTCGACGCCTCACGGCCGTCGCTGGACGTCCTCGAGGGCCGACGCCTGGACCGCGACGTCGAAGCGGTGCAGGGCGACTTCCGGGACCTCCGGTTCGACTCCGCGTTCGACGTCATCACCCTGTCGCGGAACACCTTCTTCCTCGCCCAGACACAGGAGGAGAAGATCGACCTGCTGCGCGTCATCGCCCGGCACCTGAAACCGGGTGGCGCGGCCTTCCTCGACTGCACCGACCCCGCCGAGTTCCAGCAGGCGGGCGGCGACGCGCGTTCGGTCACCTACCCGCTGGGCCGCGAGCACATGGTGACGGTGACGCAGACCGCGGACCGCGCCGCCCAGCAGGTCCTGAGCGTCTTCATCGTCCAGAGCGCGTCGACACTGACCGCGTTCCACGAGCAGGCCACCTGGGCTACGCTCGCGGAGATCCGGCTGATGGCACGGATCGCAGGTCTGCAGGTAGCGGACGTCAACGGTTCGTACGCGGGCGAGCCTTACGGGGCGCGCTCTCGGGAGATGCTGGTAGTTCTGGAGCCGCAGTGAGCAACGTGCCCGCCATCGAGGCCGAGGGCGCCACGGTCGTCCTGGACGGAACCACGCTGCTGGCGCCGACGACGTTCGCGGTGATGCCGGGCGAGTTCTGGTGCCTCACCGGCAGCAACGGCTCTGGGAAGACGACCCTCCTGCGGGCCTTCCTGGGAAGCCGGCGGCTGACGGACGGTGCCGTCCGCGTGCAGGGCGAGACCGTCGACCTGGCCAGGCCCCGGCACCGGCGGATCGTCGCCTCGCTCGTCGATCCGGTGCCCGTCGCGCGCGACATGACACTGCGCGAGCAGGTGACCCTGGTGGCCGCCTCCTGGCACGGCAACACCACGACGACCGCGGAGCGCGCCGAAGAGGTCATCGGGCAACTGGGCCTTACCCCTCTGGGCGAGCGGTTCCCCTCGCAGCTCTCCTCCGGTCAGCTGCAGCTCTTCAACCTCGCGCTGACCCTGGTCCGCCCCGCCGACGTGATCCTGCTCGACGAGCCCGAGAGGCACCTCGACACCGACCGCGTCGATCTCGTCGCCACGCTGCTCGCCGAACGCGCGGAGCAGGGGACGTCCTTCCTGGTCGCCACCCACGAGGCCGCCATGGTGGACGCCTGCGACGGCGTCATGGAGCTGGGATGACGACGGACAGCATCACGGCGGTGGAGGCCGACCCCAAGGCCCGCGTCCACGCCGTACGGCACCGGTACGCCCGCCGCGGTGACCGCGCCACGGCGCACGACTGGGCGTACACCATCTACCTCACCGTCATCCTCGCCTCCGTCTACGTGGCGCCGGTCGTCTACCTGGTGAGCACCTCGCAGCCGCTCCTTCCGCTGGGCTCCTCCCAGGCGGCGACGCCCGTGGCGTGCGCGGTCGCGGCCGCGGTGGTCTGGGGCGCCCAGCTCACCGGCCGGTTCTGGGGACCCCTGGTGCTCAAACCGTTCCTGCTGCACGTGTTCATGTCCACGGACCTGTCCCCGACGCACTACCTCGGCCCGATCGCCCGCCGCCGGCTGGTGTACGCGGGACTCGGCACGCTGCTGACGGTGTGCACGGCGGCGTTCCTCGTGACCGACCTGTTCGACCACCGGGGAACCGCGCTCCTGCCGCAGGGCGTGTCCGTCGCGGTGGGCATCGGCGCCGTCGCCGCCGTGGCCTGGCTGTGGGGTCAGATCCGTACGGTGCGCGACAACCTCCTGCTCGCCTCCGCCGTGGCCGCCGCAGCCGTCGTCGTCGCGCTGCTCGGCCGCTCCGCCCTCCTGGGCGGGGGCGGCCTGTGGCTCGTCGCCGGTGTGCTGGCGGTTTCGGCCCTGGTGCTCGGGCGGTCCGCCTTCCGGGCCGTCCGTACGGTCGACCTCGCCCGGCTCGCACGCGAATCGGCGCGTGCCGCCGAGGCCCAGACCTTCGCCTGGACCGGCACGCTCCACCATGCCCTCGACCTCTACCGCCCGCAGCCGCGCGGGCTCACGTCGGTCCTGGTGCGTGCCGACGGGCGCCTGCGCGGCCACCTCGCACAGGGGGCGGTCCGCGCGCTCCGCACCCGGGGTCGTGCCATCGCGGCCGGGGCGTTCCTGCTGACCGGCGGTGCCCTGCTGACGCTCGGCGTCACGGAGCCGGACGGCGGACTGGCGACGTTTTCCCTGGTGGCCGGTCCGGTCGCCGTGTACTGGGGGTCCGGGTGGGTCGGCGAGTCCTGGCGCGGTCTGCGCGACGAGCTGACGCTGGCCCCGTTGTTCGGTGAGTGGTGGGGCGGGATGCTCGCCCGCACCCTGGCCTGGCCGGTCGTCGCGGTGGTGGCCACGGTGGGCCTCGCCGGCGGTGTCGTGGCCATGGTCAGGTGGCCGTTCGCGGGTGGCGGGCCGCTCGACGCGCTGCTGTTCGCCGCGGGGACGGTGGTGCTCGTGCTCGGTGCCCGGTTCCTGCGCGAGATGAAGATGAACCTGCCGATCGAACTGCTGCTGCCCGTCATCACGCCCCTGGGCGACCTGTCCGGGCTCCGGGTCTTCGTCTGGCAGTTCGACGGACTCGTCGTCGTGCTGGTCGGCGTCCTCGCGATGGCGGAGATGCCGTCCGCGCCCGGTGCGGCCCTGGTCGCGCTGGGCATCGCCGCCTGGTGCGTCTGGGCGGGCCTGCGCCGGACGGGGTGGGCCCGCCGGGCCGTGTTCAGCCGCCTCGGCCGGGTGTAGCAGCCCCTGCTCTGAGCGGCGGCGGGAGCGGGGTCCCGCGCGAACCGGCTGCGCAGGGCAGGATGGAGGCATGGCTAACCGACTCGCGCATGAGACGTCCCCCTACCTCCTCCAGCACGCCGACAACCCGGTCGACTGGTGGCCCTGGTCGGACGCCGCCTTCGCCGAGGCCCGCGAGCGCGGCGTACCCGTCCTGCTGTCGGTCGGTTACTCCTCGTGTCACTGGTGTCATGTCATGGCGCACGAATCGTTCGAGGACGACGCCACCGCCGCCTACCTCAACGAGCACTTCGTGCCCGTCAAGGTCGACCGCGAGGAGCGGCCGGACGTCGACGCCGTGTACATGGAGGCGGTGCAGGCCGCCACCGGGCAGGGCGGGTGGCCCATGACGGTGTTCCTGACGCCCGACGCGGAGCCGTTCTACTTCGGTACGTACTTCCCGCCCGAGCCGCGGCACGGCATGCCGTCCTTCCTCCAGGTCCTCGAAGGCGTACGGGTCGCGTGGACGGACCGGCGCGAGGAGGTCGGGGAGGTCGCGGGCAACATCGTGCGCGAGCTGTCCGGGCGGTCGCTCGCCTTCGGCGGGGCCGGGGTACCGGGTGAGCAGGAGCTGGCGCAGGCGCTGCTGGGGCTGACGCGGGACTACGACGCGACGTACGGCGGGTTCGGCGGGGCGCCGAAGTTCCCGCCGTCCATGGTGGTCGAGTTCCTGCTGCGGCACCACGCGCGGACCGGCGCGGAGGGCGCGCTGGAGATGGCGGCCCACACGTGCGAGGCCATGGCGCGCGGCGGGATCTACGACCAGCTCGGGGGCGGGTTCGCCCGGTACTCGGTGGACCGCGAGTGGGTCGTGCCCCATTTCGAGAAGATGCTGTACGACAACGCGCTTCTGTGTCGGGTGTACGCGCACCTGTGGCGGACCACCGGCAGTGAGCTGGCCCGCCGGGTGGCGCTGGAGACGGCCGACTTCATGGTGCGCGAACTGCGCACCGCGGAGGGCGGCTTCGCCTCGGCGCTCGACGCGGACAGCGACGACGGCAGCGGCAAGGTCGTCGAGGGCGCGTACTACGTGTGGACGCCGGAGCAGCTGCGCGAGGCGCTGGGCGAGGAGGACGCCGCCCACGCCGCCCGGTACTTCGGCGTCACCGAGGAGGGCACCTTCGAGCACGGCTCCTCCGTGCTGCAGCTGCCGCAGGACGCCGGGGTCGCCGACGCCGAGCGCGTCGAGGGGATCCGGCGGCGGCTGTTCGACGCGCGCGACCGGCGGTCCCGCCCCGGCCGGGACGACAAGATCGTGGCCGCCTGGAACGGGCTCGCCATCGCCGCGCTCGCCGAGACCGGGGCCTTCTTCGACCGGCCCGACCTGGTCGAGCGGGCCACGGAGGCCGCCGACCTCCTCGTACGCCTCCACATGGACAGCTCGGCGCGGCTCGCCCGTACCTCCAAGGACGGCCACGTGGGCGCCAACGCCGGTGTCCTGGAGGACTACGGCGACGTGGCGGAAGGATTCCTCACCCTGGCCGCGGTCACCGGCGAGGGCGTGTGGCTGGAGTTCGCCGGGTTCCTGCTCGGCATCGTGCTGGACCGGTTCACCGGCGAGGGCGGCGAGCTGTACGACACGGCCCATGACGCCGAGCGGCTCATCCGCCGCCCGCAGGACCCCACCGACAACGCCGCTCCCTCCGGCTGGACCGCCGCCGCCGGGGCCCTGCTCGCGTACGCCGCCCACACCGGTTCCGAGGCCCACCGGACCGCCGCCGAGCAGGCCCTCGGCGTGGTGAAGGCGCTCGGACCGCGCGCGCCGCGCTTCATCGGCTGGGGGCTGGCGGTCGCCGAGGCGGTGCTCGACGGGCCGCGCGAGGTCGCGGTCGTCGGCGGGGCGGACGCGGAGGAGGCCCGCGCGCTGCACCGCGCGGCGCTGCTGGGCACCGCGCCGGGGGCCGTGGTGGCCTTCGGGCGGCCGGGCGCCGGGGACGAGTTCCCGCTGCTCAGGGACCGTCCGCTGATCGACGGGCGGCCCGCCGCGTACGTGTGCCGCCACTTCGTCTGCGACGCGCCTACCACGGACGTGGCCGAACTCGGTCGGAAACTGTCCAACTGACGACGGAAACAATGTTTTTATCGGGATAGCCCCTGAGTGTCGGTCCCGGCCTCTATTCTCATCTGCACGAGGAGTTGAGGAGACTCCGCACGCGTTCTGGGGAGGGCGTGTGCGGACGTCGCGCATGGGCGTCGACGGCCAGGGGGGTCCTGCCGCGATCCGCCCCGAAAAGCTGCTTTTCGATCCGGGGATCGACCACCGCCGCGGTGGCGCGCGCCGTACCTGACCGCGCGCCCGCGTCACCGCGGCAGGTCCAAGGGGGGACCTTCCGTGCTCCTATCGCTGTTCGTCGCTGCCGTTTCACTGGCGTTGTTCTGGATGGCCGCGTTCACACTCTGGTGGCAGATGCACGCCTGGCGTACGCCGGAGACGCTCGCCGCCACCCGATTCGCCCGCCCGGACGGCCAACAGGGCCTGTCCTTCTCGCTGTTGCTGCCCGCCCGGCACGAACAGCTCGTCCTGGAGCACACGATCGACCGGCTCCGGGAGTCCACTCACCGCGACTTCGAGATCATCGTGATAGTCGGCCACGACGACCCGGAGACCGCCGAGGTCGCCGAGCGCGCCGCCGCCCGCGACCCCGGGCGCGTACGCGTCGTGGTCGACACCCACGAGACCAAGAACAAGCCCAAGGCGCTCAACACCGCCCTGCCGTACTGCCGGGGCGACGTCGTCGGGGTCTTCGACGCCGAGGACCAGGTCCACCCCGAGCTGCTCGCCCATGTGGACCACGCCTTCACCGCCACCGGCGCCCACGTCGTCCAGGGCGGCGTCCAGCTGATCAACTTCCACTCCAGCTGGTACTCCCTGCGCAACTGCCTGGAGTACTTCTTCTGGTTCCGCTCCCGCCTCCACCTGCACGCCGCCAAGGGCTTCATCCCGCTCGGCGGCAACACCGTCTTCGTCCGCACCGACGTGCTGCGCGAGGCCGGAGGCTGGGACCAGGACTGCCTCGCCGAGGACTGCGACCTGGGCGTACGCCTCTCCAGCACGGGCAAGAAGGTCGTCGTCGCGTACGACGCCGACATGGTCACCCGCGAGGAGACCCCCGGCACCCTGGTGAGCCTGCTCAAGCAGCGCACCCGCTGGAACCAGGGCTTCCTCCAGGTCTACCGCAAGAAGGACTGGCGCCAACTGCCCACCCTGGGCCAGCGGATGCTCGCCCGCTACACCCTCATGACCCCGTTCATGCAGGCCTTCACGGGCGTCATCATCCCGCTCAACGCCGCGGTCGCCCTCTTCCTCGACGTGCCCGTCGGGGTCGCCTTCGTCACCTTCCTGCCGATGATCACCGCCCTGGTGACGTTCGTCTTCGAGATCGTCGGACTGCACGACTTCGGCCGCCAGTACGGGCTGCGCGTGCGGTTGGTGCACTACCTGAAGCTCATCGTCGGCGGGCCCTTCTACCAGCTGCTGCTGGCGGGCGCGGCCGTCCGCGCGGTCTGGCGCGAACAGCGCGGCCGCAACGAATGGGAGCTCACCAGCCACGTGGGCGCGCACCTCGTCCGAGAGGAGGCCACCCGATGACCGCGACCCTGCCCGCACCGCACACCGCCGCCGCCCCGCAGGCGGCCGCCCCGGCGCCGCCCGACAAGAGACGGCTCGTCACCCGGCCCGTCGTCCGCTTCCGCGGCTCGCGCCCCGACCTGGTCCTGTGCGGCGTCCTGCTCGCCGCGATCCTGCTCGTCCAGGGCTGGAACATCCAGCACTACCCCACCCTCAGCGACGACGAGGGCACCTACCTCGCCCAGGCCTGGGCCGTGCAGAACGGCCAGGGCCTCGCCCACTACACGTACTGGTACGACCATCCGCCGCTCGGCTGGATGCAGATCGCCGCCCTCACCTGGATCCCGTCGCTCCTGGTCCCCGAGTCGATGACCGTCGCCTCCATGCGCCTGGCGATGCTGCTGGTCGCCGCCGCGTCCGCCGTGATGCTGTACGTGCTGGCGCGCCGCCTGTGGCTGCCGCGCTGGGCGGCGGGCCTCGCCATGGCGCTGTTCGGGCTCTCCCCGCTCTCCGTCGTCCTCCAGCGGGAGATCTTCCTCGACAACCTCGCCGTGATGTGGATGCTGCTGGCGTTCTGCCTGGCCGCCTCGCCCAGCCGCCACCTCTGGCACCACTTCGGGGCCGGCCTCGCCGCCGCCGTCGGCGTCCTCACCAAGGAGACGATGCTCGTCGTCCTGCCGGCGCTGCTGGTGACGATGTGGCGGCACAGCCACCGCGACACCCGCAAGTTCGCCGTCACCGGCGCCGTCACGGCCTGCGCGCTGATCGGCCTCACGTACCCGCTGTTCGCGCTCCTCAAGGGCGAGCTGCTGCCCGGCGCCGGACACGTGTCGCTGTGGGAGGGCATCACGTACCAGATGAGCCGCCCCGGCTCCGGCTTCATCCTCACCGAGGGCACCGGCTCCCACGGCGTCCTCGAAAGCTGGCTCTACTACGACCGGGTCCTGCCGCTCGGCGGCCTCGCCGGCGCCGCACTGCTCCTGGCCACCCTCCGCTGGTCGGTCACCGCGCGGGCGCTGGCCGGACCGGCCCTCGCCGTCGCCATCCTGGCGCTCGTCGCGATGCGCCCCTCCGGCTACCTGCCCGCCATGTACGTCATCCAGGCGCTGCCCTTCCTCGCCCTGGTGCTCGCCGGGGGAGCGGCGAGCGTCGCCCACGCCGTCCTGCGCAAGGGCCGCCCGCTGCCGGGGCTGGTCCCCGCGCGCCGGACGGCCGCCGTCCTGCTCGCGGCGGCCGCCGCGGTGTACGTCGTCCCGCGCTGGTACGAAGGCGACCGCACCGCCATGACCGCCGACGCCAACGCCCCCTACCGGGCGGCCGCCTCCTGGCTCTCCCGCGAGGTCCCGGACCCGGCGCGCACGCGCGTGCTGGTCGACGACGCGCTCTGGCTCGACCTGGTGCACGCCGGATACGAACCCGGGCTCGGCGCCATCTGGTTCTACAAGGCCGACCTCGACCCGGCGGTGACGAAGACCCTGCCCGGCGGCTGGCGGGACCTGGACTACGTCGTCGCCTCCCCGACCGTACGGCGCGACGCGCGTGACCTGCCCAACGTCAAGGCGGCGCTGGAGCATTCGACGCCGGTCGCCACCTTCGGCGAGGGCGAGGAGCGGATCGAGATCCGGAAGATCACCGGAGCGGAGGCCTCTTGACCATCCAGCCCACCGGCGCCGAGCACGTCGCCCCGGTCGCCGGGGACGTACCCGAGCCGGGAGCCGTCACCATCGTCATCCCCACCTTCAACGAATCGGGGAACGTACGGGAGCTGCTGCGCCGCATCACCGACGCCGTGCCCCACCGCGTCCCGTGCGAGGTCGTCTTCGTCGACGACTCCACCGACGACACCCCCGCCGTGATCGCCGACGCCGCCCGGGACTGCCCGTTCCCCGTCACCGTCCTCCACCGCGACACGCCCGACGGCGGCCTCGGCGGCGCCGTCGTCGAGGGCGTCAAGGCCGCCACCGCCGACTGGGTCGTCGTCATGGACGCCGACCTCCAGCACCCGCCCGCGCTCGTCCCCGACCTCCTCGCCACCGGCGAGAAGGAGGGCGCCGACCTGGTCGTCGCCAGCCGTTACCTCCCGGGCGGCAGCCGCGCCGGGCTGGCGGGCGGCTACCGCGTCGCCGTCTCGCGCGCGGCCACCTGGGTCGCCAAGGGGCTGTTCCCGCGCGCCCTCGGCCCCATCAGCGACCCGATGAGCGGCTTCTTCGCCATCCGGCGCTCCGCCGTGACCGCGGACGTCCTCAAGCCCCTCGGGTACAAGATCCTGCTGGAGCTGGCCGTACGGTGCCGGCCGGCCGGGGTCGCCGAGGTGCCGTTCGTCTTCGAGGAGCGGTACGCCGGCGAGTCCAAGTCCACGGCGAAGGAAGGCCTGCGCTTCCTGCGCCACCTCGTCGAGCTGCGCACCGCGTCGCCGCTCGCGCGCATGGCCGCCTTCGGACTGATCGGCCTCACCGGCTTCGTACCGAACCTCGCCGCCCTGTACGTCCTGACCGGCCTCGGGGTGCACTACCTCCCGGCCGAGATCCTGGCCAACCAGTTCGGCGTCGCCTGGAACTTCCTCCTCATCGAGGTGCTGCTCTTCCGCGACCGCCGCCACCACCGCCACTGGGCCGACCGCGTCGGCCGCTTCGCGCTGCTCGCCAACGCCGACCTCGTCGTGCGCATCCCGCTGATCGCCCTGTTCGTCGGGCAGCTCCACCTGTCGGTGCTGCCCGCCACCGCCCTCGCGCTGCTGACCACCTTCGTCCTGCGGTTCGCCGGGACGGAGGCGCTGGTCTACCTGCCCCGCAGAGCGCGTGCGGCCCGCACGGGAAGGAACCTCCGGTGAAACGGACCGCCCCACGACGCCTCCCAGGGCGCCTCCCACGCCGCAGAGTGGCCCTGCTGGCCGTCGGCGCCATGACCTCCGGCCTGCTCCTGGCGGCCCAGCCCCCGGCCGCCGCCGGGGTCAACCTCATCAAGAACCCCGGTTTCGAGACCCCGGGGACCGGCCACGACGGCATGCCCGCCTGCTGGTCCAAGTCCGGCTGGGGCGACAACGACGCCACCTTCACCACCACCACGGACGCCCACTCCGGCACCGGCGCCATGAAGGTCGAGCTGACCCGCCGGGTCGACGGCGACCGCAAGGCCCTGATCACCGAGTCCGACGCCTGCGCCCCGCCCGTCGTCGCCGAGCGGCAGTACGACCTGTCCCTCTGGTACAAGTCGACGACCCCCGACACGGCGATCACCCTCTTCCGGCACGAGACAGGCGCGGGCTGGCAGTACTGGACGGACCTCAAGACCCTCCCGATGGCGGGCGCGTACACCCGCGCCGAGGTGCGCACGCCCGTCGTACCGCCGGGCACGGACCGCATCGCCTGGGGCGTGTCCGTCTTCGGCACCGGCAGCGTCACCACCGACGACTACGTGATGGAGGAGGTCGCGGCCCCCGCGCCCGACCCGGTCTGCACGGGCACGGCCGAGGAGTGCGCGAAGGGCAAGTGGGAGGTGCTGGGCGTCAAGAACCCGGTCCGCTCCATGCACTCCGTCGTCCTCCACAACGGCAAGGTGCTGCTGATCGCGGGCTCCGGCAACGACCCGGAGATGTTCAAGGCGGGCACCTTCACCTCCGCCGTCTACGACCCGGCCAACGGCTCGTTCAAGACCATCCCGACCCCCGTCGACATGTTCTGCGCCGGCCACGTGCAGCTGTCCGACGGCCGGGTGCTGGTCATGAGCGGCAACAAGGGCTACCCGTCCGCCGACGGCAAGATCGGCTACCAGGGCCTGAAGGACTCGTACGTCTTCGACCCCGCGACCGAGTCGTACACCAAGACCAACGACATGCACGACGGCCACTGGTACCCGTCGGCGACGATCCTCGGCAACGGCGACGTGATCTCCTTCGGCGGCCTGAAGGAGGACTCCACCGGCAACGTGACGGCGGAGAAGTTCTCCGCGGCGCAGAACAAGTGGCTGCCGACGAACGAGGTCAAGCAGACCTGGTCGTACTGGGGCCTGTACCCGTCGATGATCCTCATGCAGGACGGGCGGCTGTTCTACTCCGGCAGCCACACCTTCGGCAACGGCACCCCCGGCACCGGCGCCTCCATCTACGACTACGACAAGAACACCATCACCGACGTGCCGGGCCTGCGGAACAAGGACGAGCGCGACGAGTCCGCCAGCGTGCTGCTGCCCCCGGCGCAGGACCAGCGGGTGCTGACCATCGGCGGCGGCAACAACGAGAGGAACCCCGCCGCCAACCGCCTCACCGACATCATCGACCTCAAGCAGCCCAACCCGGCGTACGTCGCCGGCCCGCCCCTCCCGCAGGGCCTGGTCGACCAGGGCACGGGCAAGCGCCCGCAGACCGGCGACGAGGGCAAGATGTACGTCTCCGCGGTGCTGCTGCCCGACGGCAAGGTCCTGGAGACCGGCGGCGCGCTGCACGACCGGGCCGACCCGGTGTACGAGGCGTCGCTCTTCGACCCGGCCACCGACACCTACCAGGCGGGCATGGCCGCCGACCCGGTCCCGCGCGGCTACCACTCCTCGGCGTTCCTGCTGCCCGACGGCCGGGTGATGGCCGTCGGCGACAACCCCGGCAACGGCTCGTACAACCACGACGTGTCGATCTACACGCCGCCGTACCTGCTCAAGGGTCCGCGCCCGAAGATCACCTCGGTGATCGACGGCCGCTGGAACTACGGCGACACCCAGCGGATCACGGTGGACCGGCCGATCGCCAAGGCGGAGCTGATCCGACCGGCGGCCGTCACCCACTCCTCCGACCCCAACCAGCGGTTCGTCGACCTGCCGCTGTCCGTCATCGACGACCGGACGGTCGACCTGAACGTCACCGGGAACCCGAACCTCGCCCCGCCCGGCTGGTACATGCTCTTCGCGGTCGACGCGCACGGCATCCCGTCCCTCGCCCGGTGGGTGCACCTCGGCGGGCCCGCGGCGATGGCGGCGGAGGCGGAGAGGTCGGCGCACGTCCACGACTTCGCGGGCGACCTCGCCGCCGCGCCGAAGAAGCCGCTGAAGAAGCGGGACTCGGCCCCGGTCAGCCCGCGGATCGCCGGGTGCGACCGGCACTACGGCACGGCCGGGGTGTGCGTGCCGACGGCGTTCCCGGCGTCGGTGAAGGCGACGACCAAGGCCCGCTGCGACTGGCTGGCGGCGCACGACTACGGCCGCCTGAAGGTCAACGGCAAGGACGACCCGCTGCGGCTCGACCCGAACCGCGACGGCCTGGCCTGCGGAAAGGGGGACACCCCGCCGAAGCGCCGCTAGAGCGAAGGGCCCCTAGAGCGAAGGGCCGCCGCTGAGCGTGTCGAACGCCCGGTCGATGAGCGCGATCAGATCGTCCCGCTGATCGCGCTCCGCCCAATGGAGCAGTACCTCGCGCAGAGCGCCCATGACGGCGGCGGTGAAGACCCGCACCTCCAGGTCGTCCGCCGCCCGCCCGGTGCGGTCGGCGAGGACGCGGGACAGTAGCTGGGAGGTCTCGGCCATGGTCTCGGTCATCCGGGCCCGTACGGCCGGGACCTCCACCAGCAGCCGGGCGCGCTGCCGCATCTCCTCCGGCTCGTGCTCCAGGAGCTCGGCCGCGGCCTGCGTGAGCACGGCGTGGAGCGACCGCAGGGGCTCCTCGCCGGCGGGCCGGGCCCGCAGCGCCGCCTCGATGACCGGGTCGTACTCATCGGTGAGGACGATGTCCTCCTTGGCCGGGAAGTACCGGATGACCGTGCTGGGCGAGACCTCCGCCGCCTCGGCGATCTGCTCGATGGTGGTCGCCTCGTACCCCCGCTCGGCGATCAGCCGGTAGGTGGCCCGTCTGATCGCCACGCGGGTCTTGAGCTTCTTGCGCTCCCGCAGGCCCATGGGCTGACGCGCGGCGAGGAGCGGGGTGCGGGCGGCCATGGAACCCATTGTCGCGGCTCAGGCGTGCTGGTACGCCACCAGCGAGATCCCCACGTAGTGGGCGACGAACGCCGCCAGCGTGAGGGAGTGGAACACCTCGTGGAAGCCGAACCAGCGCGGTGACGGGTTCGGCCGCTTGATGCCGTACACCACGCCGCCCGCGCTGTAGAGCAGGCCGCCGACGACCACCAGGACCAGCACGGCGATGCCGCCCTTGCGGGCGAAGTCCGGCAGGAAGAAGACGGCCGCCCAGCCCATCGCGATGTAGCACGGCGTGTACAGCCAGCGCGGGGCACCGACCCAGAACACCCGGAACGCGATCCCCGCCACCGCAGCCGCCCAGACCGCCCACAGCAGCACCCGCCCGGTGGAGTCGGGGAGGAGCAGCAGCGTCAGCGGGGTATAGGTGCCCGCGATGATCAGAAAGATATTGGCGTGGTCCAGCCGGCGCAGTACGGCGGTGGCGCGCGGGCCCCAGTCGCCCCGGTGGTACAGCGCGCTCACGCCGAAGAGCGCACATGCGGTCAGGGCGTAGATGCCGCACGCGATCCGGCCGCGGGTGGAGTCGGCGAGCGCGGTCAGGACGATGCCGGCGATCAGTGCGGCGGGGAACATCCCGGCGTGCAACCAGCCACGCAGCTTCGGCTTCGACACGCTGTGTGTTATCTCGGTCACGTCGTCAGGTCCATCGGGCATGGCCGCTGCAGTCATGCCGGAATGCTACCGACGCCTCCGTAGGTGGGGTGTTGGAGGCCGATGAGGGAGGTGTGGGGGCGTAATGAGTGGCAATGCTCACGTGAGAGGCCCTCTGGACATATGCGCACCGGACGCGGATGATCAGATGAGTGCGGTCGGCACCGGATGAGCGCCAGGAGATCAATGCCGTGAAGCATCCGGGTCGCAGCCCCCACGGGGCAGACAACCTCAAACCCCTCAACAAGGAGCAATCGTGGCGCGCGACAACGCGGCTCCCTCCACCGTCGTCCCCACCAACCACCGGGAACTGATCTCCTGGGTCGACGAGATCGCAGCAATCACGCAGCCGGACCGCGTCGTCTGGTGCGACGGTTCCGAAGCCGAGTACGAGCGTCTGTGCGAGGAGCTCGTCGCCAAGGGCACGTTCCGCAAGCTGGACCCGATCAAGCGCCCGAACTCGTACTACGCCGCGTCCGACCCCTCCGACGTCGCCCGCGTCGAGGACCGCACCTTCATCTGCTCCGAGAAGGAGGAGGACGCGGGCCCCACGAACCACTGGAAGGCCCCCGCCGAGATGCGGGAGATCTTCACGGGTGACGAGGGCATCTTCCGCGGCTCCATGAAGGGCCGCACCATGTACGTGGTCCCCTTCTGCATGGGCCCGCTCGGGTCGCCGCTCTCCGCCATCGGCGTCGAGATCACCGACTCCGCGTACGTCGCCGTCTCCATGCGCACCATGACCCGCATGGGCCAGGCCGTCCTCGACGGGCTCGGCGACGACGGCTTCTTCGTCAAGGCCGTCCACACCCTCGGCGCCCCGCTCGCGGAGGGCCAGGAGGACGTGCCGTGGCCCTGCAACACCACCAAGTACATCTCGCACTTCCCGGAGTCCCGCGAGATCTGGTCGTACGGCTCCGGCTACGGCGGCAACGCCCTGCTCGGCAAGAAGTGCTACGCCCTGCGCATCGCGTCCGTCATGGCCCGCGACGAGGGCTGGCTCGCCGAGCACATGCTGATCCTCAAGCTCACGCCGCCGCAGGGCGAGGCGAAGTACGTCGCCGCGGCCTTCCCGTCCGCCTGCGGCAAGACGAACCTCGCGATGCTGGAGCCCACGATCTCCGGCTGGACCGTCGAGACGATCGGCGACGACATCGCGTGGATGCGGTTCGGTGAGGACGGCCGGCTGTACGCGATCAACCCCGAGGCGGGCTTCTTCGGCGTCGCGCCCGGCACCGGCGAGCACACCAACGCCAACGCCATGAAGACCCTGTGGGGCAACGCCGTCTTCACCAACGTCGCGCTCACGGACGACAACGACGTGTGGTGGGAGGGCATGACCGAGGAGGCGCCCAAGCACCTCGTCGACTGGAAGGGCAACGACTGGACGCCGGACTCCGAGACGCCGGCCGCCCACCCCAACGCCCGCTTCACCGTGCCCGCCTCGCAGTGCCCGATCATCGCGCCCGAGTGGGAGGACCCGAAGGGCGTGCCGATCTCGGCGATCCTCTTCGGCGGCCGCCGCGCCACCGCGGTCCCGCTGGTGACCGAGTCCTTCGACTGGCAGCACGGCGTCTTCCT
Organism: Streptomyces sp. NPDC030862; assembly: GCF_055571835.1. Taxonomy (NCBI): domain Bacteria; kingdom Bacillati; phylum Actinomycetota; class Actinomycetes; order Kitasatosporales; family Streptomycetaceae; genus Streptomyces; species Streptomyces sp. NPDC030862. The sequence goes on from NZ_JBVIEN010000002.1 coordinate 48,079, forward strand.
CGGCGCCAACGTGGCGAGCGAGAAGACCGCCGCCGCCGAGGGCAAGGTCGGCGAACTGCGCCGCGACCCGTTCGCCATGCTGCCGTTCTGCGGCTACAACATGGGCGACTACATGGCCCACTGGATCAAGGTCGGCAAGGGGGCCGACGCGGCCAAACTGCCGAAGATCTACTACGTCAACTGGTTCCGCAAGAACGACGCGGGGAAGTTCGTCTGGCCCGGCTTCGGCGAGAACAGCCGCGTGCTGAAGTGGATCGTGGAGCGCCTCGACGGCAAGGCCGAGGGCGTCGAGACCCCGATCGGCATCCTGCCGACGCGCGAGTCCCTCGACACCGACGGCCTGGAGCTGCCCGAGGAGGACCTCGACTTCCTGCTCAAGGTCGACACCGAGGTGTGGCGCGAGGAGGCGGCCCTCATCCCCGAGCACCTCAACACCTTCGGTGACCACACGCCGAAGGAGCTGTGGGACGAGTACCGCTCGCTGGTCGCCCGCCTGGGCTGACCCGCGCCGCCAAGACCTCGCGGCGGGTCAGCCTGCATCCGCCCTGACCTGTGGGTTCACGAATGACCCGCCGCGATGCACCGGCCCCTGGAGCCCCCTCAGGCTCCGGGGGCCGATTTGCGCGGGCCGGATTTTTCCGCGCCTGCTTTTCGAACTCCTGTGTGCAATCTGTGCACGGCGGTTACATTTCCCCCACGTGTCCCTCTCCTCACGGAGGGGGCAACCATGCCTGTGGGGGGCCCAGTTGAGTACGTCCGTAGCATCCGCACCGTCCACACCGTCCGCCCGGTCCGTGCGTTCCCGGCGGCGCGCCACATCGACGCTCGTCGCCCTCGCGCTCACCCTCGGCACGGCCGGCCTGGCCACGGCCGTCGCGCCCGCCGCGTACGCCGCCGAGGCGAGCGACGTCGTCGCCAAGCTGCCGATCTCCTCGTACTCCGCGATGGCCGTCGACTCCGCGCGCGAGCGCGTGTACATCGCGGACAAGCAGTCCTACTACTACAACGACAAGGGCCGGGTCCTCGTCTACAACTTCCAGGGCCAGCAGGTCGCGGTCCTGACCGGCACCGGCCCGGTCACCGGGCTCGCGCTGAGCGCCGACGGTGCGACGCTGTACGCCGGTGAGCGTGAGTTCATCGCCGCGTATGACACCGCCACGCTCCAGCCGACCGGCCGGACCCCGGCGTACAGCGAGACGTGCGGTCGTGAACTCGCCTTCTCGGGCGGCAAGCAGTGGCACACCAGGGGGAACGCCCCGTACGACTCCGAGTGCGCGTACGCCGTCCACGCCCTCGACTCCGTCAGCGGCGGTGTCCAGGCCGCCACCGGCTGGAACGTCACCGGCCGGATGCTGCTGGAGACCGGCGCGGGCGCCGAGAACCGCCTGTTCATGGGCCAGGCCAAGAACGAGAGGGCCACCGACCCGGCCCTGACCTCCTTCGACACCAGCGGGGAGACCCCGGTGCGCGGCGACTCGCGCCGCTTCGCGGACGCCGAGGGCAAGGGCGGCCTGGACCTCAAGGACCTGGCGGTCAGCGCGGACGGCAAGCGCCTCGCGGTCGCCGACGCGGCGTACGGCACCCGGCTGCTGAACTCCGGTGACCTGCTCGACGCCCCGACCCCGTACCAGCCGCTGCCCGAGGGAGCGGTCGCCTCCGGGGTCGCCTTCAGCGGGGACGGGAAGTACATCGCCCGCGGCGCCTCGGCCGGCGGCTCCACGCCGGACCTGCTGATCCAGCCGGCCGACCCGGCCAACGGCACCACCGCGCTGGAGTTCGCCTACGAGGGCGAGCTCGACGGCAGCCGGGTCGTCCCGCGCGGCATGGAGTGGTCCGCGGACGGCTCCCGGCTCTTCGCGCTCACCACCAACGCCGGCGGCAACGCCTTCTGGCTGCACGTCATCCAGCCGCCGGCCGCGCAGTACGACTCCCGCTTCACCGGCACGCTCACCTCCACCCCCGCCCAGGCCGTCATCGGCGAGCCGGTCGGCATCCGGGGCCGGCTGGAGCTGGACGGCCCGGCGCCCGCCGAACCGGCCAAGGTCACGGCCGTCCGCACCGACGCCGACGGCACCCGGAAGACCGCCGCCGCCGAGGTCGCCGCCGACGGGACGTTCACCGTGCTGGACGTGCCCTCGCGGGTGGGGCAGTCGACGTACACGCTCTCCTTCCTCGGCGACCTCACCCACCGGCCGGCCGAGGACGTCAGCCTGACCGTGTCCGTGGCCAAGGCGCCCACCGCGATCACGCTGACCGCGCCCGCCGAGGCGTCCAAGAGCGCGGGCCTGGAGATCACGGGCAGGCTCACCGCGCAGGGCCCGGCGCTGCCGCAGGGGCTGACGCTCGGGGTGCAGCGCGCCGACCGGCTGGGCAGCGGGACCCTCACCTCGGTGGCGGTCGCGGCGGACGGCACGTTCCGCATCAACGACCTGCCGAGGACGCGGGGCGCGGTGACGTACACGGTGACGTACGCCGGTGACGACACGCACGCGGCGTCGAGCGCCGCGGCGACGGTGCGGGTGGTCCGCTGACGCCACCGCCGCCGAGCTCCCGTCGGGGAGCCGGGTGAGTGGCACCCGGCCCGCGCGCCTGAGACGGCCGCGGGCCGGGGCCGATCAGAGGGCGCCGACCGGGCGCGGCCGCTCCAGCGCGGCGCTGTGCGCGTCCATGCGCTCGGCGGCGAGGATCGCGGCGGCCGTGTCGGCGCGGGAGGCGGCGACGACCAGGGCCCGGCCCGCGAGGGTGTGGGCGCGGCGGTGCAGATCCGCCGGCTCGGCTCCGGTGAGGCCCGCGTGCCGGGCCGGCGGCGCGCCGCGCAGCCGGGCGACCTGTTGGGCGATGCGGTCCGCCGCCGCGTCGTCGCCCAGCTCGTCGGTGACGGCGAGCAGCGCGGCGAGGTGTCCGGCGAGCTGGATGTCCAGCTCCTCCTCGCGGGAGCGGTGCGGGATCCGGTCCTGGGCGTCGCCGGCCATCCGGTGGACCGACTTGGTGCGGATCGGTTCGTACATGGTGGACGGCCTCCTGCTCTCGGACAGGAGGCCATCCTACATTGGAATCTGTCTAAAGTTGAGTTCGCTTTAAGTGCAGGGTTCAGGGCTGGCTGTAGCCGTCCAGGAAGTTCCCGATGCGCGTCACCGCGTCCGCCAGGTCCGTCGCGTTCGGCAGGGTCACGATCCGGAAGTGGTCCGGCTCGTGCCAGTTGAAGCCCGTCCCGTGCACCACCATGATCTTCTCGGCCCGCAGCAGATCGAGCACCATCTGCCGGTCGTCCTTGATCTTGAAGACGTTCGGGTCCAGCCGCGGGAAGAGGTACAGCGCGCCCTTCGGCTTCACGCACGTGACGCCCGGGATCTGCACCAGCAGGTCGTACGCCACGTCCCGCTGCTCCAGCAGCCGCCCGCCCGGCTGCACCAGCGCCTCGATCGACTGCCGGCCCTGCAGCGCGGCGGCGATCGCGTGCTGCGCCGGCATGTTGGCGCACAGCCGCATGTTGGCGAGGATCGTCAGCCCCTCGATGTACGAGGAGGCGTGCGCCTTCGGGCCGCACACCGCCAGCCAGCCGCTGCGGTAGCCGGCCACCCGGTAGTTCTTCGACATGCCGTTGAACGTCAGCACCAGCAGGTCGGGCGCGATCGCGGCGGTCGGGGTGTGCGTGGCGCCGTCGTAGAGGATCTTGTCGTAGATCTCGTCCGAGCAGACGACCAGGTTGTGGCGGCGGGCGATCTCCGTCAGGCCGCGCAGCATCTCGTCGTCGTACACCGCACCCGTGGGGTTGTTCGGGTTGATGATGACGATCGCCTTGGTGCGGTCGGTGATCCTGCGCTCGATGTCGGCGAGGTCCGGCATCCAGTCCGCCTGCTCGTCGCAGCGGTAGTGCACCGCCGTACCGCCGGCCAGGGAGACGGACGCCGTCCACAGCGGGTAGTCCGGCGCCGGTACGAGCACCTCGTCGCCGTCGTCGAGCAGCGCCTGCATGGACATCTGGATGAGCTCGGAGACGCCGTTGCCGAGGTAGATGTCCTCGACCGAGAGGGGGATGCCCTTGGTCTCGTAGTGACTCATCACCGCGCGCCGGGCGGAGAGCAGGCCCTTCGCGTCGCCGTAGCCGTGCGACTCCCCGAGGTTGCGGAGGATGTCCTCCAGGATCGCGGGCGGGCACTCGAACCCGAAGGCGGCGGGGTTGCCGGTGTTGAGCTTGAGGATCCGGTGACCTGCAGCCTCCAGCCGCATCGCCTCCTCGAGCACCGGGCCGCGGATTTCGTAACAGACGTTGGCGAGCTTCGTGGACTGGATCACCTGCATATCGCGAGCTTACGGCGGTGGCGGGAGGGGCGCCTCGTGTTTTGTGCCACTCGGCGCCCGGCCCGGACCGCTGTCGTCGACGGAATCGGCGACGGATTCGGCGACGGACTCAGCGGACGAAGAGGCTCATGCCGTCGACGTCCTCCTCCCAGTCGTGCGCCTCGACGATCTCCTCGACCTCGCCCGTGCACCCGGGGAGCTCGTAGACGATCACGACGTCGTTGGTCAGGTTGTAGACGAGCGGCTCGATGGCGTGGAAGTCGTAGCAGCCGCTCGGGTTCGGCACGGCGGTGCGGTCGACGTACAGCGTTCCCTGCGCGCCGAACGCGGCGGTGGCGCCGGAGACGGCGACGGCCGCAGCGGCGGCCAGGGTGATGCAGACGGTGGCGATGCGGCGCATGGCGCCTCCCTTGGGGTGAGGGGTGGATCACCACTCACGGTAGGCGGCCGGGCGCTCCCCGCAACCGTGGCTGCTCCGAAGCGGGAGCCCCACCGCCACCCCCTAGGCTGGCCGGTCATGGGGCAGATGAGCGCGGTCGGGTACCGCCGACTGGGTGCGGCCGGGGCGGTCGCGGTGGCTGCGGGCGGCTGGGCGGCCGGATCGCTGCCCGCGCGCGACCCGTGGGGCCTGTGGGTGGCGCACGGCACCGCGACGACCGTGGCCGCCGCCCTCCTCGCGTACGCCGGACTCACGCTGCTCATCGCCGCCTGGTGGGGGTACGGGCGCGGCGCCCGCGAGGTGCCCGTACGCGAGACCCTCCGCACACTGGCCTGGTGGGCCGGGCCGCTGCTGCTCGCGCCGCCGCTCTACAGCGCCGACGCCTACAGCTACATCGCCCAGGGCGCGATGGTCCTCGAAGGCCACGACGTCTACGGCGCCGGGCCCTCGGTGCTCGACCCCGGCGGGCTCGGCGGAGACGCGGCGGCGAGTGTCGGCGGGCACTGGACCGACACCCCGGCGCCGTACGGCCCGGTCTTCCTGGTGCTCGCCCAGGCGGTGACCTGGGCGACCGGCGGAACGATCGTGCCGGCCGTCCTCGGCCTGCGGCTGATCGCCGTCGGCGCCCTCGCGCTGACCGTGTGGGCGCTGCGGAGCCTCGCCCGGGAGCGGGGCGCCGGCGAGAGCGGTGCGCTCTGGCTCGGCGCGCTCAACCCGCTGCTGCTGATCCACGTCGTGGGCGGCGTCCACAACGACGGCCTGATGATCGCCCTGATGCTGGCGGGCGTGGTGTGCGCCCTGCGCGGCCGCTGGATCCTCGGCAGCGCGCTCGTCGGCCTCGCCGCCATGGTCAAGTCACCGGCCGCCGTGGCGCTGCTCTTCATCGGCGTGATCGTCGCCCGCACGGCGGCGGGCCCCCGCGCCCGGCGCCTCGCCACGGGCCTGCTGGCCCCCGGCCTGGTCGCCGCGGCGGTCGCCGTCGCCGCGACGCTGCTGACGGGCACCGGCTTCGGCTGGCTCCGCACCCAGGGCGTCGCCGGGACGATCCACACCGCCCTGTCCGCCACCAGCGACCTCGGCCTCGGTCTCGGCCATGCGCTGCACCTCCTCGCGGGCACCGACCCCGCCCCGGTCAAGGCCGCCGTCCAACAGCTCGGCCTCGCCACCGCGCTCGCGCTCATCGCGTACCTGGCCTGGCGCTCCCTGCGCGGCCACCTCCACCCCGCGCACGCCCTGGGCCTCGCGCTCCTCGCCCTGGTCGCCCTCTCGCCGGTGGTGCAGCCCTGGTACCTCCTGTGGAGCGTGACCGCGCTCGCCGCCACCGCCACGCCCGACAGCCGGATCGTCCCCGCCCTCGCGATCCTGTCGGCCGCCCTGCCGTACGAGACCCAGCCGTCGGGGCACACCCCGGCGTACGGCTTCGTCCTGGCGGGGCTCGTGTGCGTGGGCGGGGCCTGGCTGGTGCGCCGGGAGCGGCGCGCGCCGGTCAGTGCCTCGCCCGCCGCACCGACCGCCCCGCCAGGACGTCCGTGCGGCGGCCGTCCGCGATGACGAAGCGGCCGTCGATCAGGACGTACGGGATGCCCGTCGGGGCGGTGCGCGGGGCCTCGAAGGTGGCGCCGGCCGCGACCGTGGCCGGGTCGAAGAGCACCAGGTCGGCGCGGTAGCCCTCGCGCACCAGGCCCCGGTCGGCGAGCCGGAGCCGGGCCGCGGGGCGGCCGGTGAGGTGGGCGACCGCCTCCTCCAGGGAGAGCACGCTCAGCTCGCGCGCGTACCGCCCCAGGTAGTGCGGGAACGTGCCGTATGCGCGCGGATGCGGCTTGGCGCCGCGCAGGATGCCGTCCGAGCCGCCCGTGTGCGTGCGGTGGCGCATGATCGCGCGGACGTTCTCCTCGTGGCCGACGTGCTGCAGGATCGTGGGGGCGAGCCGGTCCGCGAGCAGCAGGCGGCGGGCCGTCGTCCACGGCTCCTCGCCGCGTGCGGCCGCCGACTGCCGGATCGTACGGCCGACGTGCCCGGCGAGCGCCGGGTCGCCGACGCCCGAGATCTCGACGGTGTCCCACTCGACCGGCACCCCGTGGCAGCCGTCCGAGCCGGCCACTTCGAGGCCGTGCCGGATCCGGGCGGCGGTCGCCTCGTCGCGCAGCCGCGCCAGCGTCGCCGCCGGCCCGCCCTCGCTCGCCCAGCTCGGCAGCAGCGCCACCAGCGTCGTACAGCCGGGCGTGTACGGGTACGTGTCGAGGGTGATGTCCGCGCCCTCGGCCAGCGCCGCGTCCAGGAGCGCCAGCAGCTCCGGCGCCCGGCCCTCGTTGACGCGGAAGTTGAGCGTGGCGTGCGCCAGGTGCAGCGCGCAGCCCGCCTCGCGCGTGACCGCGATCATCTCCTCGTACGCCCGCAGCGCCCCGGCGCCGTAACTGCGGTGGTGCGGGCAGTAGTAGCCGCCGTACGCCGCCACCACCCGGCACAGCGCCGTCAGTTCGGCGTCGCGCGCGTACATCCCCGGCGTGTAGGTCAGCCCGGACGACAGGCCGACGGCGCCCTCCTCCAGGCCCCGTGCCACCAGCTCCCTCATCCGGGTGAGTTCGGCGTCGGTGGGCGGCCGGTCGTTCCAGCCCATGGCGTACGCGCGGACCGTCCCCTGCGGGATCAGGTACGCGGCGTTGACGGCGATGCCCTGGCCGCCGAAGTTGCGGTCCAGGCGGTCGAGGTACTCGCCGACGCTCCGCCAGTCGAAGGCGATGTCGGAGCCGTCGCCGTTCCACCCCGCGATGGCCGTGCGGACCCCGTCGAGCGTGCGGTCGTCGACCGGCGCGTACGACAGGCCGTCCTGGCCCAGCACTTCGAGCGTGACGCCCTGCGCCGCCTTCGCGCTGTGGTCCGGGTCGCGCAGGAGGGCGAGGTCGCTGTGGGCGTGCATGTCGATGAAACCGGGCGCGAGCGCCAGCCCGTGCGCGTCCAGCGTGCGCCGCCCCGACAGCGCCGGGTCACCGGCACGGCGCAGGGCCGCGACACGGCCGCCGGTGACGCCGACGTCGGCGCGGTACGACGGGCCGCCGGTGCCGTCGACGACGCGTGCGCCGCGTATGACGAGGTCCATGGCCGCCGGGCCGCTCTAGAAGAACGTCCGGATGTAGTCGACCACCGTGCCGTCCGCCTCCACCAGCGGGATCAGCTGCCACTTGTCGAAGATGGTGCACGGGTGCGACAGGCCCATGCCGACCCAGTCGCCCACCTCCAGCTCCGCCGCCTCCGCCGTCGTCTCCAGCCACGCGTGCTGGTCCGACAGGCGCGTCACCGTGATCCCGGCCGCGGGCCGCACCGACCCGTCGCGCGCCGAGCGCACCACCTGCGCCTCGGGGAGGTGCAGGTCGTACGCCGCGTCCCGCTTGCCCGCGTTGACGAAGGCCTGCTCCGGCGTGGGCCGGGACACCACCTGCGCCCAGAGGCGGAAGGCGGGCTGGAGGGCGCCCTCCTCGGGCACGCGGTTGAACGGGGTGAGGTTGCGGTACTGGCCGTCGTCGTGCGACACGTACGCGCCCGAGCGCAGCAGCTTCAGGACCGGGCGGGACAGCGGCGGCAGCTCGGCGAAGACCTCGGCCACCGTGTCGAACCAGGCGCTGCCGCCCGCGCTGACCACGATCTCGTCCAGGTCTGCGGGGAAGCGCCCCGCCTTGTCGAAGTCGACCGCGAGCCCGGTCAGCCGGCGCAGCCAGGCCCGTACGGTCTCCGGCGTGGCGTCCGGCACCTCGCCCTCGTAACCCGCGACACCGACCAGGCGCAGGTGGCGGGCCCCGGCGACGGCGTCGGCGACGGCGGCGCAGTCCTCCTCCGTACGCGCCCCGGTGCGCGCGCCGTCGCCCGCGCCGAGCTCGACGACGACGTCGACGGGGCGTGCCGTGGAGTCGAGCGCCTCCTCCATGAGCTCGACGCCGCGTACCGAATCGACGTAGCAGACGAAGTGGAAGTCCGGGTCGTCGGCGAGCTCCCGCGCCAGCCAGCGCAGGGCGGCGGCGTCGACGAGCTCGTTGGCGAGGAAGATCCGCCGCACGCCGAACGCCCGGTACACGCGCGCCTGGTGCGGCACCGCCGCCGTGATGCCCCAGGCGCCGTGGGCGATCTGGCGGTCGAAGAGGTGCGGCGCCATGGACGTCTTGCCGTGCGGGGCGAAGGCGAGGCCGTGCCGCTCGGAGTACGCCTCCAGGAGCGCGAGGTTGTGCGCGACGGACTCGGCGGAGAGCGCGAGGACGGGCGTGGTGAAGCCGCCGGTGAAGAGGTTGCGGCGCTGGGCCGCCAGCGCGCCGACGGTCAGGCCCTCGGCGTCGACCGGCAGCCCCTTGAAGCGGTGGTCGACGCGCTCGTCCTTGAGGTCGTCCGTCATGCGGGCCCCTCCTCCTGCTGGAGTAGCGTTGCGTGGTGCGCAATGCTCGTTGCGTATGCCGTTTGCCGCTGTCTAACATCCGGCTCAACGCCGGGTCAATGGACCCGGATGCGCGTGGCCCGTGAGGAGCCCCCAGCGTGACCGATGCCGATGCCGATACCGATGTCGTCTGCCTCGGCGAGTCCCTGGTCACCTTCCTGCCCTCCCGGCCGGGCCCGCTCGCCGACGTCCCCTCCTTCACCCGCGCCATCGGCGGCGCCGAGTCCAACGTCGCCTGCGCGCTGGCCGCCACCGGGCACCGCGTCCGCTGGGTGAGCCGGGTCGGCACCGACGGCTTCGGCGACCACCTGGTCGCGGCCATCGCGGCGTACGGCGTCGACACCGGGGCCGTACGCCGCGACCCGCACCGCCCGACGGGCGTGTACTTCCGCACGGCCACCGACCGCGCGGCGGCGGAACACGAGGTCGTCTACTACCGCGCCGGGTCCGCCGCCTCCGCGATGTCCCCGGAGACCGTGCCCCACGACGACCTCCGCCCGGCCCGCGTCCTCCACCTGTCCGGCATCACGGCCGCGCTGTCGGACGGCTGCCTCGCTCTGCTGCGCGGCCTCACCGGGCGGTGGCCCGGCCGCCCGCTCGTCTCCTTCGACGTCAACCACCGGCCGGCGCTGTCTGTGGCCCCGGGCGTCCTCCTGGAGCTGGCGCGCGGCGCGGATCTCGTCTTCGTCGGCGAGGACGAGGCGGAGGCGGTGTGGGGCCTGCGGGGTGCGGCGGCGATCCGGGAAGCGCTGCCGGAGCCGTGCGTGGTGGTCGTGAAGCAGGGCGCGGGCGGTGCAGTGGCGTTCAGCCGCTGCGCGGGGCTTGTTCCCCACCCCGCCCCTTCCCGTAACCGGGGCTGCGCCCCGGACCCCGTACGCGCTGCGCGCGTGTCCTCACACGCCGGACGGGCTGACACGCGCAGCGGCCACACCCACGTCCCCGCGCCCCGCGTCGACGTCGTCGCCCCCACCGGCGCCGGCGACGCCTTCGCCGCCGGCTTCCTCGCCGCCACCCTCCGCGGCCTCGACATGCGCCGGCGCCTGCGCCACGGGCACCTGATGGCCGCCGCCGCGCTCACCGTGCCGGGAGACGTCGGCGCGCCGCCCGCCACCGCGTACGCGGACCGGCTCGTGGAGCTCGACGACGCCGCCTGGGGGAGACTGCACCTCGGCCCGGGCTGGACGGCGACGGGGCCGAGGCCGGGGCCGCGGCCGCGGCCGGGAAACGGAACCGGGAACGACCAGGAGGCACGCACGCCATGAGCCAGACCGTCGACCGCGCGCTCAGCATCCTGCCGCTGCTCGCGCGCGGCCCCGCCGACCTCGGGCAGGTCGCGGACGCCCTCGGCGTGCACAAGTCCACCGCCCTGCGCCTGCTGCGCACGCTCCACGAGCACGGCCTGGTCTACCGCCAGCAGGACCAGCGCTACCGCCTCGGCGCCCGGCTCTTCGCGCTCGCGCAGGAGGCCGTCGAGAGCCTCGACGTCCGCGAGATCGCCCACCCCCACCTCGTACGGCTCGGTGAGCGGACTGGGCACACCGTGCACCTCGCCGTGTACGAGGACGGCGAGGTGCTCTACCTCGACAAGGTCGAGAGCCGCTACCCGGTCCGCATGTACTCGCGGATCGGCAAGCCCGTCGCGATCACCGTCGCCGCCGTCGCCAAGCTGCTCCTCGCCGACCTCCCCGAGCCGGAGCGCCGCGCCGTCGCCGCCAAGCTCGACTACCCCATGTACACGGCGCGTTCGATCCCCAACGCCGCGGCCTTCCTCAAGGAGCTCGCGACCGTACGCGAACAGGGCTGGGCCACCGACCTCGGCGGCCACGAGGAGTCCATCAACTGTGTCGCGGCGCCCGTCCGCGGCGCCGACGGCCGCGTCGTGGCCGCCATGTCGATCTCCGCCCCGAACGTCGTCGTCACCGCCGACGAACTCCTCGCCCTCCTCCCGCTGGTGCGCCGCACCGCCGACGCCGTCACGCGGGACTACTCCGGCACCACGACCCCGACTCCGACCCCGAAGGACGCCGCATGACCGAGAAGACCGCGATCACGCCCCCGACCCACACCGCGCCGCCCGCCGCCTTCTCGCACGGCGTCCGCAAGGGCAGCATCCTCCAGGTGGCAGGCCAGGTCGGCTTCCTGCCGGCCGTCGAGGGCGAACCCCCGACCGTCGCGGGCCCCACCCTGCGCGAGCAGACCCTGCAGACGCTGGCCAACGTCGAGGCGGTCCTCACCGAAGGCGGGGCGAGCTGGGAGGACGTGATCATGATCCGCGTCTACCTCACCGACACGGACCACTTCGCCGAGATGAACGAGATCTACAACGCGTACTTCAAGGACCTGAAGGCACCCCCGGCGGCCCGCACCACGGTTTACGTCGGCCTCCCCGCCGGCCTGCTCATCGAGATCGACGCCCTGGCCGTCCTGGGCTGACACGCACGGAACCGCCGTGGCACGGCAGGGAAGTCCGTGCCACGGCGGTCTCAGACGCCTACGCGCAGTACTGCTGCTCCTTGCCGATCGAGCGGTACATGCAGTCCGCGTTCTCGATCAGCTGCAGCACCGCGTCGCGGTTGCGGCTGGTCTCCCGCTCGATCACCTCGTCCGGCGGGTAGAAGCCGCCGCCGCTCGAGCCGCGCGGGTACATCTCGAAGGTGTAGCCGAAGATCTTGTGCGCACCCCACAGGTAGTCGTCGATCGACCCGTCCGTGACGTAGAGGTCGCTCGACTGCTGCGGCGTGTAGCCGTTGCTCGCGGCCATCTTGCGGCCGACCGCCGCGAAGGCGTCGCGGTCGTCCTGGGTCAGGCCGGGGGCGGTGTCGTTGTACGTGTAGCCGTACGGCCAGAGCACCAGCTCGCTGTACGTGTGGAAGTCGATGCCCGCCTTGATCTGCTGCTTGCCGCCGACGACCCGGGAGCGTACGAAGTCGGCGACGACCTTCACCTCGGGCGCGGACTCGGGGGCCGAGCCGCGGTAGGTCTCGGAGCCGTACGAGCCGGAGGAGCCGCCGCAGCAGCCCCACTTGAAGTTCCAGTTGCGGTTCATGTCCGTGCCGACGGACGTGGAGCCGGCGTTGGGCTGGCGGTTCTTGCGCCAGCTGCGGTAGGAGCCGGAGGCGATGTCGTACTCGCCGCCGTCCGGGTTGAGGTCGGGCACGATCCAGATCTCGCGGTTGTTGACGGCGCTGGTGATCCGGGAGTCGGAGCCGTAGCCCGCGCCGAGCTCGCGCAGCAGGTAGAGCGCCATCTCGACGGTGAGGTGCTCGCGCGCGTGCTGGTGGTGGGTGAAGAGGATCTCGGGCTCGTTCTCGTCCGTCGCCACGTTGTCGCTGATCTTGATGGCGACGATGTCGCGGCCCTGGTAGCTCTTGCCGATGACGCGGCGGCTCATGATGTTCGGGTACTGCTGGAGCCGCTGGGTGATCTCCGCGTTCATCTCGGCGTAGTTGTGGTAGCGCGAGTCGGCGGAGGGGAAGTCCAGGGCGCCGAGGGAGGTGCCGGACGCCTTGCCGCCGCTCCGGTCGGGCGGCCCGGGCAGGACCTCCAGCTTGTGGCCCAGGGCGCGCAGGCGGCGCGCCTGGTCGGCGGTGGCGCTGACGACGACCGCGTGGGAGTCGGCCTCGTCGATCGAGACGCCGGTGGCGGCGAGGGCGGTGCGCTCGGCGGGGGTGGACGGGCCGTGGATCTCGTACTGCCGGACGACCTCCTCCGCGGTGGCGGCGGGGGCGGCCGGTGCGTCGGTTCCGGTGCCGGTCGCGGCGCCGAGGGGCACGACGACGGCGAGCGCCAGCAGGGCCGTGAGGGTGGCGGACCTTCTGCCGCGTGAGCCGCGTATGCGAAGTCGCATGCTGAGTCTCCTGGGTGGGGGGTACGGGGTGGCTCTCCCCGTGCGAGGCATCGTGCGGCCGTGGCATGACCGCGTCAAGAGCCTGAGTCCGGCCAAGGTCGCTCCGCCGGCCGGCGCCGCCTCACCCCGCACGGCCCCTTGCGCGATCACCCCGCACCCGGTTACGTGACCTGACGTCACATGAGCGCGAGGGGAAGGTGGCCGGACATGACGGACGCGGACACGGCACGGACGGAGGGGACCGGCGAGGGCGCCCCCGGCACCCCCGGTGCCCCCGGGGTGCCGCCCCGCAAGGCGAGCTGGCGCTCCATCGGACCCGGCATCGTCGTCGCCGCCACCGGCGTCGGCGCCGGTGACCTGATCGCCACGCTCATCGCGGGCAGCAAGTTCGGCTACACCCTGCTGTGGGCCGCCGTCATCGGCTGCCTCGTCAAGATCTCGCTCGCCGAGGCCGCCGGCCGCTGGCATCTGGCCACCGGCCGCACCCTCTTCGACGGCTGGCGCAGCCTCGGCGCCTGGACGACCGTCTACTTCGTCGTCTACGTCGCCATCTGGGGCTTCGTCTACGGCGCGGCCGCCATGTCCTCCAGCGCGCTGCCGCTGAGCGCGCTCTTCCCGGGCGTCATGGACCTGAAGTGGTGGGCCGTGCTGTGCGGCCTCGTCGGCCTGGTCTTCGTCTGGTTCAACCGGTACGCCGTCTTCGAGAAGGTCATGACGGTCCTGGTCGGCGTGATGTTCCTGGTCACCGTCTACCTCGCCATCCGGGTCACCCCGCACCTCGGCGACGCGGTCGCCGGCCTCGCGCCCGTCCTGCCGGACGGCTCGCTGATCTACACCCTCGGCCTGATCGGCGGCGTCGGCGGCACCATCACGCTCGCCGCGTACGGCTACTGGGTCAACGCCAAGGGCTGGACCGACATCAGCTGGATCAAGGTCATGCGGTTCGACAACCGGGTCGCCTACCTCACCACCGGCATCTTCGTCGTCGCGATGCTCTTCGTCGGCGCCGAGCTGCTGCACTCCTCGGGCGTGGCGCTCACCAAGGGCGACAAGGGCCTGCTGGACCTGGGCAAGGTCCTGGAGGACCGGTACGGCGCCGCCACCGCCAAGCTCTTCCTGATCGGCTTCTTCGCCACCTCCTTCACCTCCCTCATCGGCGTCTGGCACGGCGTGAGCCTGATGTTCGCCGACTTCGTCGCCCGTTTCCGCGAGGGGAGGGGTGGGGGCGCAGCCGCCGCCGTCGTGGCGCGCGAGAAGTCGCTGCCGTTCCGCGCGTACCTGCTGTGGCTGACCTTCCCGCCGATCAGCCTGCTCTTCCTGGACCAGCCGTTCGGCCTGGTGATCGTGTACGGCCTGATCGGCGCGTTCTTCATGCCGTTCCTGGCGCTCACCCTCGTCTGGCTGCTCAACTCCGACCGTACGCCGCGCGAGTGGCGCAACGGCTGGCTGAGCAACGGCATGCTCGTCGCGGCGGGCCTGCTGTTCCTGGTGCTGTGCGTGCAGCAGGTGCGCGAGCTGCCCTGGTAGGGCCCCTGGGGACGCCCCTGGTAGAACTGCGGCATGAGCATGCCGCCCCAGCCGCCCCCTCCGGGCTTCGGCCCCCCGATACCCGTACCACCGCTCCACCCCACCGGCGGACCCGAGTTCGTCGCGCACGACAAGCACAACTCCGTCGTCGTCGACGCCTCCGGGGTCGGCCTGGAGGTCAACGGCTACCCCATGGACTTCCCGTGGGAGGCGGTCGCGACCGTGCACTTCGCGCCCGCCCCCCACGGCCACGTGCTGATGGTGGCCGTCCGCCACCCCGGTGGCATGCTCTACGAGTGCCGGATCGCCGCGCGCCGCAAGGCCCAGCTCCACCAGTGGCTGGCGGAGCTGGGCCCCGTGCTGCACTACTACCTCGCCGGACGGCGGTAGTTACGGCAGGTTGTGGACGTGCGGGCCCACCGCGTTGGACCACGCGTTGCCGGCCGTCGCGTCCCAGTTCGTGGACCAGGTCATCGCCCCGCGCAGCGCCGGGTACGTCTTCGACGGCTTGAAGGAGCCGCACCCGGTGCCGCGCGTCAGGCAGTCCAGCGCGTTCTTCACGACCGACGGGTCGACGTAGCCGCTGCCCGCGCCGCGCGGTGAGGCCGGGACACCGAGGCCGACCTGGGACGGGTCGAGGCCGCCCTCCAGCTGGATGCAGGCGAGCGCGGTGAGGAAGTCCACCGATCCCTGCGCGTACACCTTGCCGTCGCAGCCGAGCATCGAACCGCTGTTGTAGTACTGCATGTTGACCACCGTGAGGATGTCCTTCACGGCCAGGGCCGTCTTGAAGTACTCCGTCCCGGTGTTCTGCATGTCGATGGTCTGCGGCGCCATCGTCAGCACCATGCCGGGCCCGGCCTTGGCCGACAGCTGGCGCAGCGCCTTCGTCAGGTAGGTGGAGTTGATGCCGTGCTCCAGGTCGATGTCGACCCCGCTGAAGCCGTACTCCTGCATCAGGGCGTACGCGCTGTTCGCGAAGGCGGTCGCGGAGGCGTCGCTGTTGATCGTGACGTTGCCCTTCTCGCCGCCCACCGAGATGATCACCGACTTGCCGGCGGCCTTCTTCGCGGCGATGTCGGCCTTGAAGTCGGCGACCGAGGCGTAGCCGACGGCCGGGTCGAGGTTGAAGACGATCTGGCCGGGCGTGGCGGTCGAGTCCGCGAACGACACCGCGATGATGTCGTACTGCGCCTGCACGTCGCGCAGCTTCTGCACGGTCGCGCCGTTGTCGAAGTTCTGCCAGTAGCCGGTCACGGCGTGGCGCGGCACGGCCGGGTTCGGGTTGGTCCCGCCCGGGGCCGTCTTCCCGGTCACGGCCGCCGACTTGGCCGACTCGCCGGCGGCGTTGACCGCGCTGACCTGGAAGCTGTACGAGGTGTTCGCCGCGAGCCCGGTCACGGTCGCCGACGTGCCGGTCACGGTCTGGGCCTTGGTGCCGTCGCGGTAGAGGTGGTAGCCGGTGGCGCCCTGGACGGGGTTCCAGCTGAGGGCGACGGACGAGGAGGTCACCGCGCCGGCCGTGAGCCCGGCCGGGGTGGCGGGCACCACGGGGTCGGGGTCGCCGCCCCCGCCGCCGTCGGGGCCGAAGACGGAGACGTCGTCGGCGTAGTAGGCGGACTGCCCGTACCAGCCGTGCGTGTAGACCGTCACGGAGGTGGTGTTCGCGCCGGTGGTGAAGCGGGTCGTCAGCTGCTGCCAGCCGGCCGCACCGGGCGTCCAGGTCGAGACGTCGGTGGTGCCCGTGCCGCTCGCGCCGAGGTACGCGTACCCGCCCTGCACCCAGGCGCTCAGCGTGTACGTGGAGTTCGGCCTGACCGTCACGCTCTGGGCGCAGCGCGCGTTGTCCTGTCCGCTCGGCGTGGCCTTGAGGGCCGCGGTGCCGCCGTGCACGGGGGTGGAGACGGTGGTGCCGCTGCCCGCCGAGCAGCTCCAGTTGGCGAGGCCGGACTCGAAGCCCGCGTTCCTGGCGACGTTGACGTCGGCGGCCTGCGCGGTGCCGGCGCCGCCGATGAGCACCAGCCCGGACCCGGCGGCGAGCGCGAGCGCGCCCCCGAGCCATCTGCGTGCGCGAATGCGGTCCACTTGCTGCCTCCGGTGGGGAGTGGGGGAGTGGGGGGTACGGACGGAGAACGGTGGCCACCGCTGCCGCCAAGTTGGTCCAGACCAATCGCGTTGTCAAGACTTCCGGCACTGATCGCCGTCATATGACGGGCTGTCAGGCCGCGTCCTCCGGCAGCTGGTCCGCCGCGTACCCGCACCACGCACCCCACCGCCAGCACGGCGTTCGACAGGAACAGCCCCTCCGCCGCGAGCTCCCGCCACTGCAGCGCCATGTTCAGCCCCTGCGCCGCCACCGGCACCGCCGGCACGGCCGCCAGATGGCGGGCCGGCCGCTCCCGGTACGGCTCGCGGTGCGACCGCCACCTCCATACGCGCCGCCCCTTGCCCCCGTCGCCCGTTCGGATGATTCGGATGACCGGAAGCGGAGATGACGCAGCGACCCGGCGGGGGACGTGGGCCCTCGGGCCCCCATCCGGGCCCAGGCGTACGGGCCCGGGCGCGCCACGGGCGGGCCCGCCGACGCCCACCGCCGATTCCGGTTCCGCAAGGGTGCCGAAAGGTGTTCTCCGCCACGTAGGACGTGGATAAAGTGCTGCTGCAGGAGCAGCACGGAAGCACGACGTAGCAGTACGTAACTGCGGCCCGCCGGAACCCCGGTGGCCGGAGCCGAACGGGGAACCAGCGTGCCGACCGCAATAGCCGTGACCAGCGCCGATCTGGTGCTGCCGCCGACCGACCGCCAGACGCCCCCCGCGGCGGTGCTGCCGCCGCCCGAGGGCCAGCCGCTGGACGCCGCGCTCGCCGACATGCAGGTGCTGGTCGAACAGCACGGTTACGTCATCGCCCTGTACCCGGCGTCCATCCCGGTCGCGCACCAGCGGCGGCTGCACACCGTCCGCTCGGTCCTGGAGAGCGACCGCATCGCGCTGCTCAAGCTCGACCTGCCGCCGCTGGGCGTCGCCGTCCTCGTACGCCAACTGCGCCAGCTGTCGGTCCTCGACTTCAGCCCCGGGGTCGTCGCCTCCGCTGCGCGGCTGCTCGCGCACTACATCTACGCGGGGGCCCTGCTCAACTCGGTGACCAAGCTGGACCGGGTGCCGGTGAGCCTGAAGACGCACGCCAAGTCGTGGGTGCCCGGCTCGCAGTTCGGGGTGCTCGCCCATCCGAACCCCCAGCTGGTGAAGATCGGCGGCGGCGAGCTCGCCGGGCCCGAGTTCGGCACCCAGCTCCTCGTCGCCAAAGGGCAGTTGCAGTCGGAATGGGTCACCGCGGTCCTCGCACCCGCGTGGCGGGTCCAGGGCGTTCAGGAATCCCCGCTGCCGGCCGATTCGCCGAGGTGGTGGGGCACGGCGAAGATGATCGAATTCGCGGCGTTCCTGCCGGACGTTTCCGTGCTCTACCAGCTGGTCTCCTCGGTACGCCGGGAAATGTGCACCTGGTGCGGGATCGAACTCATCGGTGACCGCTGCGGTTTCTGTTCCGCACCGCTCGCGCCGCCCGAGAACCGACAACAGCCCGACGGTGTCCTGAACCATGGAACACCGATGCGCCACGGGTCGTAAACGCGCACCACCGGCTCGGCTCGTACGCGTCGACCGCTCGAATCGACCGCTTGAATCGACCGCTCGGACCGACCGCCCGAATCGCCCGCTCGTCAGCCCCCGTCTCCCACGAGGTCGTCCTGCCCATGAATTCACGGCAACGCCGCGGCGTCATTCTGCTCCTCCTCTCCGTGCTCTGCGCGTTCGGCGCGTTCGCCGGAGTTCTCTCGGTGATCAGTGATGTGAATTCCAAGGTGGGGCCGGAGGTGACCGCGTACCGCGTCAAGTCGGATGTGGCCGCCTATACGGCTCTCCAGCCGGGCCAGTTCGAAAAAATCAAAATGCCCAAGCGCTGGCTCTCCGACAACGCCGTGACCGACCTCGGCGTACTCGACGGGAAGATCGCCGTCACCCAGCTCCGCAAGGGCTCGCTGCTCCAGAGCGACATGATCGTCAAGCGTCCGGCGCTGGAGAACGGCCAGCAGGAGATCGCCATCATGATCGACGCCGCCACCGGCGTCGCCGGCAAGATCACCCCCGGCTCGCTCGTCAACATCTTCGCCACCTTCGACGACGAGGGGAAGGGCAAGGGCGCCCTCGCCGAGTCCCGCATCATCGTGACCAACGCCCGCGTCATCGACGTCGGCAAGCTCACCGCCCTGGAGCCGAGCCGCGACGACCGCGGCAGCCGCGCCACCGAGGCCGTGCCCATCACCTTCGCGCTCAACACCCTCGACGCCCAGCGTGTCGCGTTCGCCGAGTCGTTCGCCGTCCACGTACGCCTCGCCCTGGTCGCGGACGGCAGCCCGACCACCCTGCGGCCCGGCGACGGCACGTACACCCTCGACGAAGACAAGAACAAGTGAGGGCCGGATGACCACACGCATCCTCCCGGCCGTCGGTGACGCCGACGCCGCCCGATCCGTCACCACGCTGCTCAGCCAGCTCCCCGACGCGGAGCCGGCCGGGCCGGTGGGGGACTCGACCTCACTGCTCGACACCCTGGCCCGGCTCGCCGCCGAGTCACTCGACGAGCTGCCCGAAGTCGTCCTGGTCCACGAACGGATCGGCCCGGTCCCAGCCCTGGAGCTGATCCGGGAGGTCGCCCTCCGCTTTCCCGCGGTCGGCGTCATCCTCGTCACCTCCGACGCCGGCACCGGCCTGTACTCGGCCGCCATGGACTCCGGCGCCCGCGGCCTGGTCGGGCTGCCGATGTCGTACGAGGAGCTCGCCCAGCGCGTCCAGGCGGCCGCCTCCTGGTCGACCGGCGTACGCCGCCACCTCGGCCACGGCGCCGCGGAGGCCCTCACCGGCCCCGGCGGCACCGTCGTCACCGTCAGCGGCGCCAAGGGCGGCGTCGGCACGACGGTGCTCGCGGTCCAGCTGGCGCTCGCGGCCCGCGCCTCCGGCAAGAACACCGCGCTCGCCGACCTCGACCTCCAGGCGGGCGACGTCGCCTCGTACCTCGACGTGCAGTTCCGGCGTTCCGTCGTCGACCTCGCCGGCATCCAGGACGTCGCGCCGCGGGTGCTCCAGGACGCGCTCTTCACCCACCCGACGGGCATCGGCCTGCTGCTCGCGCCCGCCGAGGGCGAGCGCGGCGAGGAGGTCGACGACCGCGCCGTACGCCAGATCGTCAGCGCCCTGCGCCACCGCTACGAGATCGTCGTCGTCGACTGCGGCACCCACATGACCGGCGCCAACGCCGCCGCCATCGAGATGGCCGACCTCACGCTGCTGGTCACCACCCCGGACGTGGTCACGGTCCGGGCGGCCAAGCGGATGGTGCGGCTCTGGGACCGGCTCCAGATCCGCAAGGCGGAGGAGACCGTCACCGTGGTCAACCGCCACACCCGCGCCACGGAGATCCAGCCGCCGCTCGTCGAACGCATCACCGGCACCCGCGTCGCCCGGACCGCCGTGCCCTCCGGCTTCAAGGAGCTCCAGCCGGCGGTCGACGCGGGGCGCATGCAGGACCTGGAGGCCAAGTCGGCGGTCAAGCAGGCGATGTGGGCGCTGGCCGGCGAGCTCGGCTTGGTCAAGGCACCCGAGGGCGTGGAGAAACAGGGAAAGTTCCGGGGCGACCGGGGTTCGATCGGCATGCTTCGTACCAGGAACAAGTGACGGGCGACGGCGACGCCGTCGGCGGACCGAGGGGGCACGTTGAGTCATGGCACTCCCACTTGCACGGACACGCCTCGATGACCGGGGACAGACGGTCGTCGAGTTCACCGGCACGCTGCCGCTGATCCTCATCACCCTGGCGCTGCTCTGGCAGGCGGCGCTCGTCGGCTACACCTTCTCGCTGGCCGGGAACGCGGCGGACAAGGGCGTGCGGGCGGGCACGGTCGGCGGGCAGGACGCCTGCCGGGCCGCGGCGGCCGAGGACATGCCGGGAGCGTGGGACGCGGACTACGCCTGCCGCGAGGAGGGCGACACCTACCGGGCGGAAGCCCGCGTCCAGGTCCCGCTCCTCTTCCCCGGCGGCTTCAACCTGCCGATCACCATCCCCGGCGAAGCCGCCGTACCGGTCGAGAGCGGGTGGTGACCGTGCGCGCGTCGCGTACCTCCGGCAGGGAGCGGGGCCAGGCCGCCATCGAGTACGTCGGCATGCTCGGGCTGCTGCTGTTCGTCGCCATGGCCGTCGTCCAGCTCGGCCTCGCGGTGTACGCGGCCCAGCAGGCGGGTACGGCGTCGCGGGCGGCGGCGCGGGCGGTCTCGCTCGACCAGGGCAGCGCCCAGCAGGCGGGGAGGGCGGCGATGAGCGACTGGCTGGAGGCGTCCTTCGAGGAGGCCAGGACGGGTGACGGAGTGCAGGTCACCGCCAGGGTCGAGGTCCCCTCCGTGGTGCCCGGACTCTCCTTCGGCCCCGTTCGCAAGAGCACCACCATGCCCATGGACCGTTGAGAGAGCTCAGGGAGTTGAGGACCACATGAGCCTGCGGGCGCGCATCACCAGCCCGGAGCCGGCGAAGGGCCACACCGAGACCGACCACCTCGTCGGGGTCTACCGCGCCAAGCTGCTCGAGGAGATCGACCTCGCCGAGATGTCGGCCCTCGCCGCCGCCGAGCGCCGTGCCCGCCTGGAGCGGGTGCTCGGCCACATCATCAGCCGCGAGGGCCCGGTCCTCTCCACCGTCGAGCGCTCGCAGCTCATCCGGCGCGTCGTCGACGAGGCCCTCGGGCTCGGCATCCTCGAACCGCTCCTGGAGGACGCCTCCATCAGCGAGATCATGGTCAACGGCCCGGACCAGGTCTTCGTGGAGCGCGGCGGCCGGCTCGAACAGCTCCCGCTCCGCTTCTCCTCCAACGAGCAGCTGATGCAGACCATCGAGCGCATCGTCTCCACCGTCAACCGCCGCGTGGACGAGGCGAACCCGATGGTCGACGCCCGCCTCCCCAGCGGCGAGCGCGTCAACGTCATCATCCCGCCGCTCTCGCTCAGCGGCCCCATCCTCACCATCCGGCGCTTCCCCCGGGCGTACACGCTCCAGGAGATGATCGCCCTCGGCTCGCTGGACGAGCACATGATGATGCTGCTGGCGGGGCTGGTCAGGGCTCGGTTCAACGTGATCGTCTCCGGCGCCACCGGCACCGGCAAGACCACCCTCCTCAACGCCCTCTCCGGCCTCATCCCCGAGGGCGAGCGCATCGTCACGATCGAGGACTCCGCCGAGCTCCAGCTCCAGCAGTCCCACGTCATCACCCTGGAGTCCCGCCCCGCGAACGTCGAGGGCAAGGGCCATGTCTCCATCCGCGACCTCGTGCGCAACTCCCTGCGTATGCGCCCCGACCGCATCATCGTCGGCGAGGTCCGCGGCGGCGAGACGCTCGACATGCTCCAGGCGATGTCGACCGGCCACGACGGGTCGCTCGCCACCGTCCACGCCAACAGCGCCGAGGACGCGCTGATGCGCCTCCAGACGCTCGGCTCGATGTCCGAGGTGGAGATCCCGTTCGTCGCGATCAAGGACCAGATCAACAGCGCCGTCGACGTCATCGTCCAGCTCACCCGCAACGCCGACGGCGCCCGCAAGATCACCGAGATCGCCGTCGTCGACTCGCACGGCCGCGAGGAGTACCGGATCGTGACCGTCTGCCGCTTCCACGCCCAGCCGATGACCGCCGACGGCCGGATCCACGGCCACTTCGCGTACTACCCGCTGCCGCGCGGCACCGCCGAGCGGCTGTACATGAAGGGCGAGGCGATCCCGGCGGCCTTCGGCGTCGCCGAGTCCGAGGAGCAGCTGGCCCTGCGCAGGGCGGCCGCCTGACCCGTACGCAGCCCTCACCCCTCTGAGCCCCGAAGGCACCGGACATGGACACGCGACATGACTGACCTCACCCTCCTGACGATCGGCGTCACCCTGCTGGCCTGCCTCACCGCCGTCATCGGCGTACACGTCTACACCTCGGGCAAGGCCCACCAGCAGGCCCTCCTGGAGCGCATGTCCCAGACCGGGCAGCTCGCGCTCCCGGGCCGCCGGCGTCGCTTCGCGGGCGTGGACCGCCGGCTGCGCCGCACCACCCTCGGCAAGCGCATCGAGCGCAAGATCACCACCACGGGCCTGGACCTGACGGTCGGCGAGTACGTCGTCTACGTCATCGCCGCGCTGCTTGCGCTGTACTTCATCGTCGGCTCGGTCTTCGCCCCGTTCTTCGGCCTCATCGCGGCCGTCATCGGCCTGTGGGGCGCCAACGCCTTCCTCAACTGGCAGGTACTCAAGCGCACCGAGGGCTTCATCAACCAGCTCCCCGAGCTCACCCGCGTCCTCGCCAACGCCACCCAGGCCGGTCTGGCGCTCCGTACCGCCATCGCCATGGCCGCCGAGGAGCTCGACGACCCGGCGGGCGAGGAGCTCAAGCGGGTCGCCGACCAGCTGGCGGTCGGCCGCTCCCTCGACGACGCGCTGGGCGACCTCGTCGAACGGCTCCCCTCCCGCGAGCTGACCGTCCTCGTCACCACCCTCATCCTCTCCAACCGCGCCGGCGGCACCATCGTCTCCTCGCTCCGCAACCTCACCGAGACCCTGGAGGAGCGCAAGGAGACCCGGCGCGAGGTCTCCACCCTGCTCTCCCAGGTCAAGGTCACGGCCGTGATGGTGCCCGTCCTCGGCCTCGGCTTCCTGATGCTCATCAACTCCATGCGGGCGGGCGCCCTGGACGACATGACCGGCGCCTTCGCGGGCAAGGTCGCCGTGATCATCTCCGCCGGCCTGTACGCGCTCGGCTTCTTCCTCATCAACCGCCTCACCCGCGTACGCATCTAGGGGGATGGGACATGGAACTGCTCCTCGCCGCCATCGCGGGACTCGCCGTCTACGGCGCCTTCCACGGCGTCCGCATGTACCGCGCCGACGCCAAACTCCCCGGCGACCTCGCCATCGCCCTGGAGGTCGGCGCCACCCGCACCACCGCCGCGGGCTCCGCCATCGACCGCGTCGGCATGCGGTACGCCCCGCGCGTGCTGCGCATGATGGGCCCCAAGCGCGTCGACAAGGTGCGCCGCAAGCTCGACATGGCCGGCAACCCCAGCGGTATGACCGTCGACCGGTACGCCGCCCGCCGCGCCGTCTACACCGGCCTCGGCACGATCTCCGCGCTCGCCATGCTGATGAACGGCCAGCTCGTCCTCGCCGTCCTGCTCTTCGTCTACGGCTGGTTCTGGACCGACGTCGTCATCCGGTCCGCCATCGGCCGCCGCAAGGACGACATCGAACGCACCCTCCCCGACTTCCTCGACGTCCTCGCCGTCGTCGTCTCCGCCGGCCTCGGCTTCCGCCAGGCCCTGGAGCGCGTCGCCGAGAAGTACGAGGGCCCCTGGGCCGACGAGCTGCGCATCACCCTGCGCCAGATGGACATGGGCGTCAGCCGCCGCGACGCCTTCGAACAGCTGCGCCGCCGCAACCAGTCCGAGCAGGTGTCCATGTTCGTCTCCGCCCTCCAGCAGGGCGAGGAGCTCGGCGCCCCGATCGTCGACACGCTCATCCAGATCGCCGACGACATGCGCCGTACGGACGCCCAGAACGCCCGCCGCAAGGCCGCCAAGGCCGTCCCCAAGGCGACGCTCATCGTCACCAGCTTCATGCTCCCCGGCACGATGATCCTCATCGCGGTCGGCTTCTACTACGCGTCCGGCGTCAACTTCGACGACATGTTCGGCGGCAGCTGATGGACGCCCCTTCCCTCGCGCTCCAGGTCAACGCCCTGCAGGCGATGTGCCGCCAGGTCTTCGGCTTCCGCATGGCGATGATCGCGCTGGCGGTCCCCTTCTCCCTGGGCGATGTCGCGGGGGGCCTGGGCATGTGGCTGGTCGTCGCCGCCGTCACCGCCACCTTCATGGCCTCGTACGCCCTGCTGCGCGACTGGGAGCGCTTCGGCCCCGTCCTGCTGCGCCACCCCTCCCTCCTCGCCGTCGACATGCTCTTCGGCGCGCTGCTGCTGGTGACGGCGTCACCCGAGTCGACCCTCGCGTACGTCACGATCTGTACGCCGCTGCTGGCGGGCCTGGTCTACGGCTGGCGCGGCGCCGCCTTCTTCGCGGGGTGCCAGTCGCTCGTCCTGGCCGGCGCGTACGGCGTCAGCGACCGTGTCGCGCTCAGCGCGGGAGCCCTGCTGCTGCCCGGCCTGTGCCTCATCACCGGCGCGGTCGGCAGTACGCTGCGGGGCCTGGTCCTCGGCTTCGGGGCCGCCAGCCAGGCGCTGACCGAGGCGCGGGCGCGGCTCGCCGTCCACGAGGCGATCGAGCAGGAACGGGCCCGCCTCGCCCGCGAGATGCACGACTCCGTCGCCAAGACCCTGCACGGCATCGCCCTCCAGGCCGACGGGCTGGTCGCCTCCGCCGACCGGATGGACCCGCCCACCCTCAAGCGCCAGGCGGAGATGGTGGCCCGCTCGGCCCGCCGCGCCGCCGCCGAGTCCCGCGAACTCCTCTCGGACCTGCGCCGCGAGTCCGGGCTCGACGGCGGCGTCGACGTCCTCGCCGAACTCGCCGCCCGCACCGCCGACTTCGCCCGCCGCCACGCGGTACGCGCCGACTTCCGGCGCCTCGGCACCGCGACCCCGCCGCCGGTCCCGCAGATCGTCGCCCGGCAGCTGCTCACCATCGCCTCCGAGGCCATGGAGAACGCCCACCGCCACGCCCACCCCACGCACGTCGACGTCTCGGCGGGCGTGGTCGGCGAGGTGCTGCGCCTGAGCGTGTACGACGACGGCTGCGGCCTCCCGGCCGGCACGACCCTCGACGAACTCAAGCGGGCCGGTCACTTCGGCCTCGTCGGCATGGTCGAGCGCGCCGCGTCGATCGGCGCCCGCATCCGTATCGGCCGGGGCCGCGCGGCCCACGGCACCGAGGTGCGCCTCGACATCCCGGTGCGGGCCCTGACGCCGGGCCCGTCGCCGCTCCCGTACATCCCGAAACAGCCGATCACCACCTGAGAGAGGAGGCGCCGCCCCATGCCGACCGAAAGCACGGAGTTCCCGTCGCTCCCCGCCCCACCCTTACTGCGGGTGGTCGTGGCGGACGACAACCCGGTGGTCCGGGCGGGCCTGACGGTCCTGCTGTCCGGCCGCGACGACATCGAGGTCGTCGCGGAGGCGGGCGACGGACGCGAGGCCTACGCCGCGGCGGTCGAGCACCGACCGGACGTCATCCTGCTGGACGTCCGCATGCCGGGCGTCGACGGCATCTCGGCACTGCCGCACCTGGTGCGGCTGGCGCCGGTGCTGATGATGACCTACAGCCGCGAGAGCGCCATCGTCCACGAGGCGCTGCGCCTGGGTGCGGGCGGCTACCTGGTGCACGGCGAGTTCACGGCGGACCAACTGGTCGCGGCGGTCCGCGACGTCCGCCGGGGCCGCCCGCACTTCACCCCCACGGCCGCCGGCGCCCTCCTGGCCACGGTCCGCGACGGCACCCCCGCCGCCGCCCCGTCGGGCCCGCTGCCGGACGGCCTGGGCGCGGCGTTCACGTCGACGCCGTCGCACCGTCAACCATCTGCAACCGCACATGCCATTTCGACGCCAGACCTCCAGGTGGGCGCTGTGCAGCGGGACTTGCCTGCATCGGGATCTGCTCAAAACCCTTCGCTTCCGCAAGCGAATGTGGCACATTCGTCTCCGGGTGTCCTTACGGAGCTGAGCCAGAGGGAGGTGGAGGTGATGGACCTGATCGCGGCGGGCATGACGAACCAGCAGATCGCCGCCACGTGCTTCATCAGCCCGAAGACCGTCAAGAACCACATCAACCGCATCTTCGCCAAACTCAACGCCACGAGCCGCGGCGAGGCCATCGCCCTCTGGCACACCCTCCGCCGAGGAGGCCCGGCATGACCCCCCGGACCCAATCCCCGGAATGGGCCCGCGGTTGGGCCCGGAGGCCCATGCCCCCGGCCCCCGCCCGGCCGTACGTTCTCGGTGTCGCCAGCGAGACCGGCCAGGAGGAACCCGGTCCCGCACACGGCACCAGGACTCACGCCGGACCGGGAGGGGCACACCATGATGAAGGACGCCACGCTGAAGGCCGTCACCACGACGCAGGTCTACATCGGGCACTGGGCGAACACCCGCGTCGAGAAGATGAAGGCGCGCAGGGACCGCGGTCAGGGCGCGATCGAGTACGTGGGGATCACGATTCTGGTGGTCGCGATCGTGGTGGCTGTGATGAACACGAAGATGGGCACCGAGATCGCCAACAAGTTCAAGGCGAAGATCACGGAGGTCCTCAACAACGGTGGGTGATCGTGAACCCCACCCCTCGCGAAACAGGGCAGGCCGCACCGCTGTACATCACAGCGGTGGCTGGCCTGCTCTTCCTTGCGTTGGTCTTCTTCGCCTTCGGTCAGGCCGATGTCACGAGGAATGGTGCTCAGTCCGCCGCGGACGCGGCCGCGCTGGCAGCGGCCAGAGAGTCGCGCGACCAGTTCGAAGACGGCCTGCTGGAGAAGATCCTGGACCCCGACTACCTGGAAGACGTCTTCAACGGTGATGTGATCGGCACGGCGAACGGCTGCGAGGCCGCCTCCTATTACGCAGGTCAGAACAAGGCGGATGTTGAGGACTGTCACTGGGCGACCGGTGGTCGCTGGGGCTTCACGGTCAAGGTCAAGTCCCAGGAGTCAATGGGTACCAGTGTCATCGAAGGCACGGACAAGGAGCACGCGAAGACCAGGGCGACGGCTTTGGTCGAACCCCGCTGCACGTTCGAACGCGCCACACAGGATGAGAAACCGGACGACGGGGGCGACGGGGAAGAAGCCGAGAAGCCAGCTTCCCCGGGCGAGCTCGTCTGTGACGGTGAGACGTGGGATATCGATCCGGAGAATCTCAAGCTGCTGCCCGATATTGCCGACCTCTTCACCGTCAGGCTGGCCGAGGACTGACCACATATGACGAGCGCGAAGGAAGAGCGAGTATGACTGTTCCGTATGCAGGGGCCGCACGCCGGGTCGGCGTCGCCGCCCTTCTGGCGACGAGCCTGGTCTTCACCATGGCGTCGTGCGGCGGCAGCGATGGGGGCACCAAAGCCAAGGAGGACAAGACGAAGGAGTCGTCTGCTGCGGCAGGTAGCACGGGCTCTCCGACGGACAACGGTAAGACTCTCCCGGACACCAGTAAGACCCTGGCCACGCTTAAGGGCGACGGGGGCATCGAGATGATCGTCCACGAGGCCAAGCGAGACTCCGGCGGCTTCCTCACGGTCAGCGGCCAGTTCAAGAATGCAGGCGGCCAGGCCTTCGTTACGCCGGTTCAGTGGAGCGGCCAGGAGAACGCCGTTGCGAGTACAGGTCCCTCGCTGGCAGCCATGACGCTGGTGGACTCGAAGGGGAAAAAGCGCTACTACGTGCTGCGTGACACGGACAATCGTCCGTTGACGACGACCCAGTACACATCCAGCATTCAGGCTGGCGCCAGCCTTCCCTTCTTCGCTCAGTTCCCTGCACCGCCGCAGACCACGAGCACCGTCGACCTCCAGTTCCCCGGCTTCCCCAACGCCCCGATCGAGATCTCCTGATGAGCGGCACCACCACCCACCAGAGAACGGCCGCCCGCATCGCGGTGACCGCCCTCTCCGGGGCGCTCGCCTTCGGGATCGGGCTCGCCCCCGAGGCGCTGGCCGAGGACAGCCCGTACCCGTCCGCGTCCGCCGCGCCGCCGGTGCAGGTGGACGCGAACGACCCCGACCTCAAGCTGCCCGACGGGGCGACCCTCGCGCCGCCCAAGGTGCTGGACATCAAGTCGGTCGTCGAGGACCTCGCGGGTGAGGAGCGTCGCGAGGACACCAACGCCGACATCAAGTTCGCGCTCCAGGCGGAGGTGCTGTTCGGCAAGGACAGCGCCGCCCTGTCCAGCAGCGCGAACGCGCGCATCGCCGCGATCGCCGCCGAGATCAAGAAGCAGGACGCGAAGCGGGTCCGCGTCTTCGGCTTCACCGACAACCTCGGCTCCTCCGCGCACGGCGACGTGCTGTCCAAGCAGCGCGCCGAGGCGGTGCACAACGTCCTGTCGAAGGAGCTGGCAGCCGACGGCATCACCTTCGAGATCCGGGGCTACGGCGAGCAGTACCCGATCGCCGACAACAGCACGGAAGAGGGCCGCAAGAAGAACCGTCGCGTGGAGGTCTCCTTCCAGCGCGGCGCGGCAGGCAACTAGAACGGCACGGGTCGCGTCACAGGACGCGGCCCGTCTGCCGCCCGACGGAGTCCGAAGAACCTACCGGTCCTTGACTGTAAAGACTCCTTCGCTCGCCAGGGTGAGGACTACGGTGAACGGGTGACCGAAGTGACCCAGACCTGGAACGCCACCGACCCCGGCGTGCTGCGGCTGCCCTCCGGGCGCCTGGTCCGAGGCCGCGGACTGCGCAAGCCGCTGCCCGCAGGGCCCACGCCGACGTACGCCGTGTACCTGCTGGGCAAGCAGCCCCCGGAGGTGCCGTGGGAAGCCCGATGGCTGCGCTGGCCCGACTTCCGGCTGCCCGGCGACCGCGCCCAGGCCGCGGCCGTCCTCCGAGAGGCCTGGAAGCGCGCCGCCGACGAGCGCGTCGAGATCGCCTGCGGCGGCGGTCGCGGCCGCACCGGTACCGCGCTGGCCTGCCTCGCGGTACTCGACGGGGTCCCGGCCGACGAGGCCGTGGAGTACGTACGCCGGCACTACGACCGTCACGCCGTCGAGACGCCCTGGCAGAAGCGTTACGTCCGCCGCTTCGCCGACTGAGCGCGGCGCAGGAGGACGAGTACGAGGCCGAACACGGCCCACCCGGTCCTCGCTTCGCTGCCGACGGCCGAGCTCTGTAGGGCCGCACGGCTACGAAACCGCCTGGCCGGACGGTCAAGGCGCCGGTATCGTCCGGGTTTCCGATCCCCACGCCAGAGAGCGAAGCTCATGTCCCTCCAGCCTGCGACGACGACCCTCTGGCGCCCCACCGGCCCCAAGGAGCTCGCGCTCGTCGAGGAGCTGGAGTGGCGCGCCTGGCCGCCCCGGCTTCCGGAGCAGCCGATCTTCTATCCGGTCCTCAACGAGGACTACGCGATCCGCATCGCACGGGACTGGAACGTCAAGCACGACGGAGCCGGCTTCGTGACGCGCTTCGAGGTCGAGTCGGACTTCCTGAACCGCTACCCGGTCCAGCAGGCGGGCGGTCGCACCATCCTGGAGCTCTGGGTTCCGGCGGAGGAGCTCGACGACTTCAACGCGCACATCGTCGGCACGATCGAGGTCGTCCACGAGTTCCACTGAGGTGCCGCATGGAGTGATGGGGGGCGCCGGTTGCGCGTCAGGTCGACTCGACGCGCCGTTCGGCTCGGCGCAGCCAGTCGGTGTACCAGCGAGCGAAGGTCACCGGAGTCCCGTCGTCGTTGAGACGTGGAGCCAGGTCGACGTCGTCCGCACGATCGTCGGTCCACATCGTGCCTCGATGCGCGCCGCTGATCACCAGCCAGTCGCGGCGGGCGCAGCCACGGTGGCAGATGACGAGGGCACCGACGGTGCGATCGGGGTTGAACATGAGGGCGTCCCAGCGTTCGTCCCACGCCTCGATGGCGTCGTCGAACTCCTCGACTTCGTCGAAGTCGTCCTCCTCAGGGTGCTGGCCCGCCAGTTCCTCCAGCAGCTGCGGGTCGGGGCCCTGTTCGGGAAACGGCTCGGCAAGCCGGGACAGGTCTGCCAGCTCGGCGCCGTCGCCCTCCCACCGCCAGCGGCCTTGTATGCGCCGTACCGGGAACAGGCCATAGCCGGGACCAGCGCCACCCGCGCCGACATGAAGGAGGAACGTTCGGAATTCCTCCGGCAGCCGCACCTTCATCTGCGCCTCGAGCTCTGCGAGCTCGGCGTGGCTGAGCGGCTGCTCCAGCACCCATTTGTGCCCCAGGGCCCCGAACACCTCGGTGCCTTCAGGGGACGTCCCCAAAGCCTCGACCCGTTGCCGGATGCCCGCCCACTGCTGATCAGTCATACGCAAAAGGTAGGCGCAGCCACTGACATGACACGGACGGGGCTCTCGGAAGCCAGGCTCCCAAGTCCCGGCCGCCCCATTCCACCCGGCCCCCCTCACGTGGCGGTGCTGGAGATCGCCGCCGCCAAGGCCTCGCGGACTTCCGCGACCATGCGGTCCGGCGTGCGGAACACCACCGAGGCCGGGTAGCGCAGGATCGTGCCGACCTCGGGGCAGGACGCCAGGTCGTTGAAGCGTTCCAGGTCGTTGCGGTGCGCCTCGGGGCTGCTGTGGAAGGCGTAACCCTCGATCTCCACCACCAGCCGCTCCCTCCGGAACAGGAAGTCCACGCGCCGCGCCCGCCCCCGAGGCGTACGCAGCCACGCCTGCGGCTCCGAGCGCAGCCCCGCCTCGTGCATCCGCAGGCGTGCGAGGGTCTCGGCGGGGGAACCGCACCGCGGTTCGGCGAGGCGCAGCAGGCGCCGTCCCGTCGCCGAGCCGCGCCGCGGCCCGGGCCCGTCGGCCGCGACTTCGGTCTCCAGTGCGGCGATCGTGGTCAGCGGCGGGCGGCTCACCCCGCCGACGGTCCGGTGGCTGAGCGCGGAGTCCGCGGCGACCACCGCCTCGTCCGTGGGCGCCGTGCGGAGCAGGTCGCCCACCGTGCGCACCGCCGTCGTCGCCCGCAGGCCGCGCCGCACCACCACCTCCGCCTCCCGCAGCGGCACCCGGTGGACGCGTACCCCGCGCCGTCTGCCCCCGGTGCCCGCACGCGGGTCCGTGAACTCGGTCTCGTATCGGAGGAGGTCGACGAGGTGCAGGGCCGCGGCCGAACGGTGGCTCACCACCAGGCGCGGCTGGAGCATCTGCAGGGCCCGCAGCACCGTGCGTGCGGTCACCTCTGTGCCCGGGCGCGCCCATGCGCCGCGTACCACCGGCTGCCAGCCCGCCGCGCGCAGGGCCCGGGACAGGGTGCCGCCGTGCCAGCCCGCAGCCACCGCGTGGCGGGTGAGCAGCACATCCTGTGTGGCCAGGCCGGCCAAGTCCCCCCGCATGGACGCCATCGTCCCGGGGCCGTCCCGCACGCGTCATCCCCTGTGGATAACCGCGTGCCAGGGTAGAAGCGGCTGACAGACGCGACGGACGAAGGGTGGACCGGCAGGCATGAGTTATCTGGTGGCGTTCGACAGTGACGAGTGGCGCGTCGGGCAGGACCTGCTCGTGGCCTCCTTGGCGGCGGAGTGGCCCGACGCCGCGGTACGCCGCAGGGAGCTGTCCGACGGGGACAAGTACGGCGACGTCGCGTGGGAGCTGCGGCGCGGCGGCGCCGACCTGGAGGGCCACTCCCACGTCGACGGGCGGTGCCTCTACCTGGACGGGGACATCGGCCTGGTCGCCGACTTCGCCCTCTGGTACCGCAAGCTCGTCCCGGCCGGCATCGACCTCGTCTTCTGCGACCAGGGCTACCACTTCGACGTCACGATCGACGCGACCACGACGCGGGACGACCTGGTGGACGCCGCCGGCGAGTAGAACCGCAGGCCCCGCGCCGCGAATGAGACCGCCCCTGGGCCCCTGGGCCCAAGACTTCCGCGAGGGGCACTCCTACCGTCGGCGGTATGTCGTGTCGTCGGGTACGGGCATGGAAGGCGTGGCGGATGCCGCGCACCGAGGCGCGGCTGCTGGGGCTGCGCCGGCGGAAGGCTGCGCAGTCCGGTCAGTCGACGCTGGAGTACGTCGGGCTGGTCGTGGTCGTCGTGGCGATCGTGGGTGCGCTGCTGGCCACCGGGCTCGGTCCCACCATCGCCGCCGAGCTGAAGACGCAGGTGTGCCGCGTCACCGGCGGCGACAACTGTGGGGGCAACACGCAGCAGCCGCAGGCGCAGGACCAGCCCGGCGACGACGGTTCCGGGGACGACGATCCCGGCGGCCGGAAACCCGCCGCCGACGACACCGGCAAGTCGCCCGAGCAGCTCGCCTACGAGCAGGCGCTGAAGGAACTCCAGGACGCCCAGGCCGCCGAGAAGGCGGACCGCGACAAGGCCGTCGCGGCGGCGAAGGAGCTCGCCAAGATCCTCGCCGAGGAGCTCGGCATCACCGACGCCCTGGACTGCATCACCAAGGGCGACATGGGCGCCTGCACCGAAACGCTCATCAACGTCCTGACGAGCCTGATCGGCGGCGCGGTCGGCAAGCTGGCCGCGAAGTACGGGGCTCCGTGGAAGTGGAAGCAGGCCGTCGAGCTCGTCCGCAGGCTCAAGAAGCACGGCGGCGACCTCTACGACGGCCTCACCGGCCTCATCAAGAACCGCAAGAAGGTCGCCGAAGCGCAGGACAAGCTCGACGACGCCAAGAAGAAGTGGGACCCCGAGAAACAGAAGGAGCCGCAAGAGCCGAAGAAGCCCGTCACCTGCCCCGTCGGGCACAGCTTCCCGCCCGGCACCAGGGTGCTCGTCGCGGGCGGGCTCAGCGTCCCCATCGAGTCGGTACGCATCGGGGACCAGGTCCTCGCCACCGACCCGGCCACCGGCCTGACGGCCCCGCGCACCGTCACGCGCACCTTCACGACGTACGACGACAAGGAGTTCACGCGGCTGACGACGGCCGACGGCACGGTCACCGCCACCGACACGCACCCCTTCTGGCTCAGCGACGAGGGCGGTTGGTCCGACGCGGGCGACATCCGGCCCGGTGCGGCGCTGCGTACGCCGGCCGGTGGGGTCCTGCGGGTCACGGCGGTCGAGCGCTACACGCAGCGGCAGACCACGCACGACCTGACCGTGGCGGGCCTCCACACGTACTACGTCGCGGTCGGCGCGCGGAGCGCGTCCCTCGTCCACAACAACGACTGCGTGGACCAGGCGCTGCTCGACGAGATGAAGGAGCAGGGCGTCAAGTTCGACCCGGAGAAGGTGCTCCGGGCGGAGCGGAACGCGGACGGGAAGATCGTCTTCCTGGAGGAGGGCAACTCCCGGGCCGGCCTGAAGCACATCCTGGAGGAGCACGCCGACGACTTCGAGCGCGCCGGTGTCGCCAGGGAGGACATCCCCGACCTGGTGATGGCGGCGGCGACCAAGGGCAAGAAGGTCGGCTACCAGGGCAAGGGCGAGGGCCGGCCCGTTTACGAGGTCGAGTTCAAGGGGCAGAAGCGGCGCGTGGCCGTGACCGTCGGGAACAATGGGTTCGTCGTCGGGGCGAACCCCAAGAGCGTCGGATGATGGGTGGCACGATGGTCAGCGGCAGGACGGTACGGGTGGCGGCGGACTACGACTGCCATCCGGTGTGGATCCGGTCCGACGAGGGGCTCGACAACATCGCCCCGGCCGACCTCCCGGTGAGCCGGGAGCTGCGGGAGGACCTGGAGCGCTGGGGCGACGCCTTCGACGCCACGCTCGACCGCGACGATCCCATGGCGTCGGGCTTCCGGACGCCGCAGGACGAGGAGGCCTTCGCCGCCCGGGGCGCTGAGCTCGCCGGCCGGCTGCGGCGGGAGCTCGGCGCGGGCTGGCGGGTCACGTACTTCGACCTGCGCGAGGGGCGCGACACCGACGTCGGGCCGTGAGCGGTCCCGTGCTCTACAACTTCCTGACCGTGCACCGGCCGTCCCCCGCCGGCATGGCGGCGGCGCTGGCCGGTGCGGTGGGCGTGCCCGTGGCGGACGTGGACGTCGCCGACGAGGAGGCCGACCCCGAGGGCCGGAACTGGGACGCCCCCGTCCTGTGCGGCTACCACGCGGTCCGCGGAGACCTCGCGCTGTCGTGGGACGTGTACGTCTCCGACGCCGCCGTCCCCGAGGCGCCCGACGAGCCGACGGCGGCCCGCCGCGTCGCGGCCGCGACCGGGACGACCGTGCTGTATCCGGCGACGGACCTGGCGAATCCCTCGGCGTACTGGGCCGCGACGCCCGAGGGCGCGGTCGCCCGGGCCCGTCTGTACGAGTCGGACGACGAGGAGCCCGTCCTCACCGTCGACGCCGTCGAAGCCCCGGTCCCGCAGCTGCCCGGCGCCCGCGTGGAGCTGCTGCCCGAGGCGTGCCGGGTCCGGCGAACCGGGGGCGAGGGGCCCTGAGCCACGGGCGGCGGCTCGGCCCCGCACCCGCCCTGGACATAATCGGCTGCATGCCCGAAGACAGACAGACCAGCGGGGCCGCGCCCGCCTTGTGGGGGTACGCGGCCGTACGGCTGGTCGGCATGGCGGTCCTCGCCGTCGCCGCCGCCGTCACCGGCGAGGACGCCCTCCACCGGCTCAAGGGCCGCTGGGACTCCGTCTGGTACGTACGGATCGCCGAGCACGGATACGGGCACGAGGTCCGCCTCCCCGACGGAAGCCTCCACTCCGACCTGGCCTTCTTCCCGCTGCTGCCCGCCCTGGAGCGGGGTCTCGCGGCCGTGCTGCCCCTCGGGGCCGACGACGCCGGGCTCCTGGTGGCGTGGACGGCCTCGCTCGCCGCCGCGTGGGGCATCTACGCCGTCGGCGCGCACATCGCCGGCCGGCGCGCCGGGGTGGTGCTCGCGGTGCTGTGGGGGGTGTACCCGACGGCGTTCGTGCAGTCGATGGCGTACACCGAGACCCTGTTCACCGCACTCGCCGCCTGGTCGCTCCACGCCGTGCTGCGCGGTCACTGGATCCGGGCGGGCGCCCTCTGCCTCCTGGCCGGGCTCACCCGCCCCTCGGCCGCCGCGCTGATCGCCGCGCTCGGCGTCACGGCGGTGGTGACGGTCGTACGCGAGCGGCGGCTCACGCTCCGGATGGCCGTCGGCGTGCTGCTCGCGCCGCTGGGCTGGCTCGGGTACGTCGTCTTCGTCGCCGTACGGAAGTCCAGCCCGACCGCGTACTTCGACGTCCAGGCCGCCTGGGGCAACAGCATCGACGGCGGCATGGCCCTCGGCCGCTTCGTCTGGCGCAACCTCACCGGGCCGCAGCCGCTCGCCGGGGTCGGGCTGTGCGCGGCGCTCGCGCTGCTCGGCTGGGTGGTGTGGCTGTGCGTCCGGCAGCGCCAGCCGCTGCCCGTGCTCGTGTACGGGCTCGCGGTCGTCGTCATCTCGCTCGTCGGCGCCGCGTACTTCGGTTCCCGCCCGCGCCTGATCATGCCCGCCTTCCCGCTGCTGCTCCCGGCGGCCGTCGCCCTCGCCCGGCTGCGCGACCGGAACCTGGTGCTGGCGGTGGCGGGCCTGGCGCTCGCGTCGGGGGCGTACGGGGCGTTCACGCTGCTGGGGGCCGGGCCGCCGTAGCCGCTTTGGGCCCGTGGACCCATGCGCCTGCCGGAACGGCGTTGCTAGCGTCCGCCCATGACCAGGCGTACGGAACGTACGGCACGAGCGGTGGCCGCCGCCGCCCTCGCGTCGGTGGTGCTGGCGGCGTGCGGACCCGACGATGAGGAGAAGCCCCCGGGCACGGGCAAGAACGCGAGCCCGAGTGCGGCCGCGAGCCCGGGTACGAGTACGAGCGCGAGCGCCGCGCCCTCCGCCCCCGCGAGCGCCGCGCCCTCCGCCCCCGCGAGCCCCGGCGACCCGAAGCCCCTCACCCGGGCCGAGCTCGACCGGGCGATCCTCGCCACCGCCGACGTACCGGGCTACACCGTCGGCCCCATGGACCCGCCGCCCGCGCAGGGCGAGACGCCCGCCGAGGAGGCGTGCGCGCCGCTCACCTCGCTGCTCAACGGCAAGCCCGAGCCGGCCGCGCAGGCGTCCGCGTACCGCCAGATCACCGGCGCGAACGCCGAGAGCCGCCCGGCCGTCTCCGTGTTCCTCACCACCCACGGGAACCAGGGCGCGGCCACCGTCCTCAACCGGCTGCGCACCGCCGTGACGGCATGCCGCGACGGCTTCACCACCACCGGACCGACCGGCCCCTCCACGTACCGGAGCGTGCGCGCGCTGCCGCCGGTGAAGGCGGGCGACGACGGCGTGGCGTACCAGCTGACGGCGGACTTCGAGGGCGATCCGGTGCCGCTGGTCTTCCACGTCGTGCGCTCCGGCGCCACGGTGGCGACCTTCTACACCGCGAACCTCGAAGGGCCGAAGACGCCGGAGATGCCCACGGCCCTGATCACCGCGCAGGCCGCCAAGCTCAGCCCTCGCTGACCGTCAGCCGGACGCCCGGCCGCACACCCCACCGCTCCATGGCCCCCGCCTCCGCCTCCAGTACGTGGCGGGCGCGCGGGCGCGGCAGGCCGAGGCGGCCGGGCGGCATGGTGGTGACGGCGAGGACGTTCAGCTCGCGGTCCAGGTACGCGACATCGATGGTGAACCGCATCCGGAAGGTGTGGACGCTGTTGCACGGCGTCAGGAGCATGGCGCCCTCGACGCCATCCCGGCCGAGCAGTCCGCGCCGCCGGGTGCCGTAGGAGGCCGCGACCTCGACCGGGACGCCCGCGGGGCCGCCCGCGACCGCCAACCGCACCGTGCCGTTGCGCCACTTGGTCCTGTTCCCGGTGTTCCCCGTCTTCCCCATGGGGCAGGACCGTAGCGGTGGCCGCCGCGTACGGGAATGGGCCCACGGGCCCATGACCGGTGCCCCGCGCCGCCCTAGGGTTCGCTGCGTGTACGCCACGCTGATCGCCGTCGCCGCCCTGTGGGGCGCTGCCACCGGGCTGCTCCTGCCGCGCGCCGCGTACCGGCTGTCGGTCGAGCCGGAGCAGGCGTGGCGCGACACCTGCCCCGCCGGGCACGCCTTCACCGGACCGGCGCGCGGCTGGGTCGGCCTCGCGCGCTGCGCGCCCTGCGGCGTACCCGGGACCGCGGCCGCCCTGCCCACCGGAAACGCCCTCACCCTGGGTGCCGCCCTCGCGTGCGCCGTGCTCGCCGCCGCGACCGGGCCGCGGCCGGAGCTCGCCGTGTGGCTGCTGCTCACGCCGTTCGCCGTGCTGCTCGCCGCCGTGGACGCGCGTGTGCACCGGCTGCCGGACCGGCTGACGCTGCCGCTCGCCGGCGCGGCCGCCGGGCTCCTCGGGGTGGCCGCCCTGCTGCCCGGGCACGCCGGGTCGTGGCCCTCCGCACTGCTCGGCGGACTCGCCCTCGGCGGCGCGTACTTCACGCTGTTCCTGATCCACCCGAACGGCATGGGCTTCGGAGACGTCAAGCTCGCGCTGTCGCTCGGGGTCGCCCTCGGGTGGTACGGCTGGGACATCCTCTTCACGGGAGCCTTCGCCGGGTTCCTCTTCGGCGCGGTGTACGGGATGGGGCTGGTGCTCCTGCGGCGGGCGGGCCGCAAGAGTGCGATCCCGTTCGGGCCGTTCATGATCGGCGGGGCGCTGGTGGGGCTGCTGCTCGGCGCGTTCACCGCCTCCTCGGCACCGTGGTGACTGACAAAATGCCGGCCATGCGCACAGACCCGGTCAATGTCACCCAAGCCCTCGCCTCCTTCGACGACGTCTACAGCCCCCGCATCGTCGCCCGCATGAACGACTACGACGTACGCGTCGCCCATGCCGCCGGTGACCACGTCTGGCACGTCCACGAGGAGACGGACGAGTTCTTCCTGGTCCTGGACGGGCGGTTCGAGATCGCCCTGCGCGACGCCGCCACCCGCACCGAGCGGAGGGTCGTCCTGCGGCGCGGCGACACCTTCGTCGTGCCGAAGGGAACGGAGCACCGGCCGTCCGCGCCGGAGGGGGCGGACATCCTGCTGTTCGAGCCGTCCGGGACGGTGTCCACCGGCGACCGCCATGAAGGGGAGCTGCCCGACCACGTGGACAGCACCGCGGGCCACGCCCTCACCTGACCCGCGCCGTCCGCGGCCTGATCGACAAGACACCCCCTAGCATCCGGCGTATGCGGACATTCCCCACCCAAAAGGTCTCGCCGCCGGCCGCCGCCCCCGTCACGGTGCACCCGCCCTCCCCCCGGCTCCTCGCCTGGGGGTGGGCCGCCGCGCTGTGCGCGCTGTACGCCACCGTCGCCGTACGCCGCCACCAGCTCCTGCGCACCACCGGCTACGACCTCGGCATCTTCGAGCAGGCCGTACGGGCGTACGCCGAACTCCGCGCCCCCGTCGTGCCGTTGCGCGGCGAGGGCTTCAACCTCCTCGGCGACCACTTCCACCCGCTGCTGGCGGCCCTCGCGCCGCTCTACCGCCTGTGGCCGTCCCCGCTGTGCCTGCTCGTCGCCCAGTCCGCGCTGCTCGCCGTCGCCGTCGTCCCGCTCGCCCACTGGGCCGCCCGCGCGCTCGGCCGCCGCGCGGCGCACGCCGTGGCCGCCGTGTACGGGCTGAGCTGGGGCATCGCGTCGGCGGCCGCCTTCGACTTCCACGAGGTCGCCCTCGCCGTACCGCTGCTCGCCTGCTCGCTCGAGGCGCTGGCCCGGCGGCGCTGGCGGGCGGCCGTCGCCTGGGCCGCGCCCCTGCTGCTGGTCAAGGAGGACCTGGGCCTCACCCTCGCCGCCGTCGGCGCGTACATCGCCTGGCGCGGCGGTCCGCGGCGGCTCGGCATCGCCACCGCCGTCGTCGGGGTCGCCGGGTCGGCCGTCGAGATCCTGGTCCTGCTGCCCGCCTTCCACCCCGGCGACGCGTACGCGCACGGCGGCAACCTCACCGAGGGGCACGGCTCGCTGCTCTCCACCCTCGCGCACGCCCCCCTCGACGCGCTGCGCCCCGACATCAAGGCCATGACCCTGGTCCTGGTCTTCGCGCCGTCCGCGCTGCTCGCGCTCCGCTCCCCGCTCGCGCTGATCGCCGTACCGACGCTCGCCTGGCGCATGCTGTCGCAGAACGCCTTCCACTGGGGCACGGCCTTCCACTACAGCGCCGTGCTCATGCCCGTCGTCACCGCCGGGCTGATCGACGCGCTCACCGCCTGGCGCCGCACCGCCCACCCCCTGGCCGACCGCCATGTGCGCGCCTCGCTCGCCACCGCCCTCGCCGTGACCCTCGTCATGCTGCCGTCGTTCCCGCTCGCGCTGCTCGCCCAGCGCGCGACCTGGCGTACCACCCCGCACGTCGAGGCGGCCCGCGCGCTGCTCGCGAGGATCCCGGACGGCGCGACCGTCGCCGCCTCCAACCGGCTCGTCCCGCAGCTGACCTCCCGCTGCACGGTCGTCGTCTTCCCGGCCTTCCCGGTGGCGGGGAGGCTCTACGAGTACGACAGGAAGCGCCTGCCGCGCCCCACCGCCGAGTGGATCGCCTTCGACCGCCGCCCGCCCGAGGCGTGGCCGTACCGGACAGGGCACTGGCCGTACCCGATCAAGCAGCAGCTGGCCGAGCTGGCCGCGGCCGAGAAGCGGTACGGCTACAAGCGCGTCGCCCAGCGGGACGGCATCACGCTCCTCCGGCGGCGGTAGCCGCGGCCCGCCGCGGGGCCGTCAACGCGGCGCCTCCGGGGCCGGGTCCCCCTTGGGGAGTACAGCCGCCGCACCCCGCTCGCGGGCTCCCGCCGCGTCCGCAGCGCGGTCCCGCGTTTTCGGAGCGTAGTGGCGGCCTGTCGCGGCACGCAGCACGTCTCACGAAGGGTTATGGTGGAAACCCCCCCTCGGGCCGGTCCGTATCCCCCCCACGGACCGGCCCGTTTTCCGTTCCCGCCCCGGCCGGGCCTCCGGTCAGCCGCGCGCCGCCCAGATGTTGGTGCCGGCGGTGTCGACCGCGTACGAGTCGATCTCCTTCAGCTCCTCCTCGGTGAGCGGCGCCCCGCCGAGCGCCGCGATGTTCTGCTCCAGCTGCGTCACGCTGGACGCGCCGATCAGCGCCGACGTCATCCGCTCGTCGCGCAGCACCCAGGTCAGCGCCAGCTGCGCGAGCGACTGGCCGCGGCGGCGGGCGATGTCGTCCAGGCCGCGGAGCCGGCGGACGACCTCGTCGGAGAGGAGGTTCGGGTCGAGGGACTTGCCCTGCGTGGCCCGCGAACCCTCCGGGATGCCCGTGAGGTACTTGTCGGTGAGCAGGCCCTGGGCGAGCGGCGCGAAGGCGATGCAGCCCATGCCCGCCTCCTCCAGGGTGTCGAGGAGGGCGTCCTCCTCGGTCCAGCGGTTGATCATCGAGTACGACGGCTGGTGGATCAGCGCCGGAACGCCCATCTCCCGCAGCAGCCGGGCCGCCTCGGCGGTCTGCTCGCTGTTGTACGAGGAGACGCCGACGTACAGCGCCTTGCCCTGCTGCACGGCGGAGGCCAGGGCGCCCATGGTCTCCTCGAGCGGGGTGTCCTTGTCGAAGCGGTGCGAGTAGAAGATGTCGACGTAGTCGAGGCCCATCCGCTTCAGCGACGCGTCGAGCGAGGACAGCAGGTACTTGCGGGAGCCCCACTCGCCGTACGGGCCGGGGTGCATCAGATACCCGGCCTTGGTCGAGACGACGATCTCGTCACGGTACGGCGCGAAGTCCTGGGCGAAGATCTTGCCGAAGTTCAGCTCGGCGGAGCCGGGCGGCGGCCCGTAGTTGTTCGCCAGGTCGAAGTGGGTCACGCCGAGGTCGAAGGCGCGGCGCAGGATCGCGCGCTGCGAGGCGAGCGTACGGTCGTCGCCGAAGTTGTGCCACAGGCCCAGCGAGACGGCGGGCAGCTTCAGTCCGCTGCGGCCGGTGCGGCGGTACTCCATGGAGTCGTAGCGGTCGGCGGCGGGTCGGTATGCGGCGGTATCAGTCACGTCCCTCTCCTTATCACGGACCTGTGACAGGCCGGGTTGGGCCGCCGTGACCCCCGCGCAGTAATGTGGCGGCCTCGGGGACGGCGGCGGTGAGCCGGAATCGATCCCCCTGGGCCGACGCCGCTGCGGGCCCGCACGCAATCGAGAGGTGAGATCGGTGAACTTGCGCGACCTGGTGTACAGGCTTTACGCACGCCGGGTCGAGGGCCGCCTCGACCACGCCCAGGTGCCGAAGCACATCGGCGTCATCCTCGACGGGAACCGGCGGTGGGCGAAGGCGTCCGGCGGCACTCCGGAGCAGGGCCACAAGGCCGGCGCGAGCAAGATCCAGGAGCTGCTCGGCTGGTGCGCCGAGACGGACGTCGAGGTCGTCACCCTGTGGATGCTGTCCACCGACAACCTCAACCGGCCCGAGGAGCAGCTGGTCCCGCTGCTCGGCATCATCGAGAACGCCGTGCGCGACCTCGCCGCCGACGGCCGCTGGCGCGTCCACCACGTCGGCACGCTCGACCTGCTGCCCGCGCGGACCCAGGCCGTCCTGAAGGAGGCCGAGGAGAAGACCCGCGACCACACGGGCATACTCGTGAACGTCGCCGTGGGCTACGGCGGCCGCCAGGAGATCGCGGACGCGGTCCGCTCGCTGCTGCTGACGCACGCCGAGAAGGGCACGAGCTTCGAGGAGCTCGCCGAGATCGTCGACATCGACCTCATCTCCGAGCACCTCTACACCCGCGGCCAGCCCGACCCGGACCTGGTGATCCGCACCAGCGGCGAGCAGCGCCTGTCGGGCTTCATGCTCTGGCAGAGCGCCCACTCCGAGTACTACTTCTGCGAGGTCCACTGGCCGGCCTTCCGCAAGGTCGACTTCCTGCGCGCCCTGCGCGACTACGCCGCCCGCCACCGGCGCTACGGCACCTGACGCCACCGCCGCACCACGGCACCGACACCCCGCCCCCAGGACACTCCGCGTTCACCGACGCGTCGTCATATGCCATGGCATGGACCTGCGGTAGTACGGGAATACCCCTCCCAGAGTGAGCGGCA
This sequence comes from Streptomyces sp. NPDC030862, assembly GCF_055571835.1. Lineage (NCBI taxonomy): Bacteria > Bacillati > Actinomycetota > Actinomycetes > Kitasatosporales > Streptomycetaceae > Streptomyces > Streptomyces sp. NPDC030862. The sequence continues at coordinate 90,251 of NZ_JBVIEN010000002.1, forward strand.
CTCAAGCCCGCTCGCCCGGGAGGCCCTTTGCACCAGGACGACCGTGCACCCCGTGTACGGACGACGCGGAGGGCCGGAGCTCGGCCCGCGCAAGGTGGCCGGAGCCCGGCTCCATCTCCCGCGACGCCGCCGCCGTCGCCGAAACCGCCGTCGCCGCCGCCGTCGCACCCCGACCTCATGCACCTCTATCAGAGGGGGTCCGTCCTACCGTGGTGACCAGCACAAAGCGCCGCCTGCACGACAGGCGCACCTACGTCCTCGACACCAGCGTCCTGCTGGCCGACCCCGGTGCCATGGCCCGTTTCGACGAGCACGAGGTCGTGCTCCCCGTCGTCGTGGTCACGGAGCTGGAGGCCAAGAGGCACCACCCGGAGCTCGGCTACTTCGCCCGGCAGGCACTGCGCCTGCTGGACGACATGCGGGTCCGGTACGGCCGCCTCGACGCCCCGCTGCCCATCGGCGAGCTCGGCGGGACCCTGCGTGTGGAGCTCAACCACTCGGACCCCGCCGTCCTCCCGGCCGGCTACCGCCTCGGGGACAACGACTCGCGGATCCTCGCCGTCGCGCGCAACCTCCAGGCCGAGGGGTACGACGTCACGGTCGTCTCCAAGGACCTGCCGCTGCGGATCAAGGCGTCGTCGGTCGGCCTGCTCGCCGAGGAGTACCGCGCCGAGCTCGCCATCACCGACTCCGGCTGGACCGGAATGTCGGAACTGCCCCTCTCGGCGGACCAGATCGACCTCCTGTTCACCGAGGAGTCGCTGTACGTCCCCGAAGCGGTCGGACTGCCGGTGCACACCGGTCTCGTCCTGTCGTCGGAGCGCGGCAAGGCGCTCGGCCGCATCGCGCCCGACGGGAACGTACGCCTGGTGCGCGGCGACCGCGAGGCGTTCGGCATCCGGGGCCGCAGCGCCGAGCAGCGCATCGCGCTCGACCTGCTCCTCGACCCGGACGTCGGCATCGTCTCGATGGGCGGCCGCGCCGGCACGGGCAAGTCGGCGCTCGCCCTGTGCGCCGGCCTGGAGGCGGTCCTGGAGCGGCGGCAGCACCAGAAGGTGATGGTCTTCCGGCCGCTGTACGCCGTCGGCGGCCAGGAGCTCGGCTATCTGCCGGGCACCGAGGCGGAGAAGATGGGCCCCTGGGCGCAGGCGGTCTTCGACACGCTGTCGGCGGTCGCGGGCAAGGAGGTCATCGAGGAGATCCTCAGCCGCGGCATGCTGGAGGTCCTGCCGCTCACCCACATCCGCGGGCGGTCCCTCCACGACGCGTTCGTCATCGTGGACGAGGCCCAGTCGCTCGAACGCAACGTCCTGCTGACCGTGTTGTCCCGTATCGGGTCGAATTCCCGGGTCGTCCTCACGCACGACGTGGCCCAGCGCGACAACTTGCGGGTCGGCCGGTACGACGGAGTCGTCGCCGTCGTCGAGAAGCTGAAGGGCCATCCGCTCTTCGCGCACGTGACCCTGACCCGCTCGGAGCGCTCGCAGATCGCCGCGCTCGTGACCGAAATGCTGGAGGACGGGGCGATTTGATCCGCGAACGCCCGTAATGAGACACGGCAGTTGGCGCCGCCCGGCAAAGCGCGAGAGCTTAGCCGGGCGGCGTCGTGTCGCGCGCCCCCTTCCGCGAAACTCCTGCCGGAAGAGGCGTGTGAGCTTTCCCACGCAACGAATAATTGCCTTGCGGTGTCGCGGTCGGGCAGAGTCTTGCTTCCGTCAGGCCCCGCATACGGCACACCTGTAACAACTCAAGACCCGTTCGCCGTATGCCGCCCGAGCACCACGCGGCGCTCCCGCAAGGGAGTTGCCCACCGGGCCCGTGTCCCCCGTGACCCAGCAGTGGGGGGACCAGCGCCAGGGGCACGATTTCGCCCGCGAGGTCACCTAAGCGGGCGATGCTGGAAGGAAACCGTGTGAGCCGGATCTCGGTCCGGGGATTCGCGGTGGCGTCGGCCACCGCGGTCACCACTGTCGGCGCCGTCGTCGGTGTTGCCTCGGGCAACGCCCAGCCCTCGGAGAACAACTTCGAGGCCGCTGCCGCCGACGCGACGCTCCTTGCGGACATCCCCGTCGGCCAGCAGGCCCAGGTACAGGTCTCGTCGCTGACGCAGCAGGCCGAGGCCCAGGCCGCCGCCGCCGACTCTGCCGCCCAGAAGTCCGCCGAGGAGGCCGCCCGCCTCCAGGCAGCCAAGGACGCCCAGGCGAAGAAGGAAGCCGCCGAGGAGAAGGCCGAGAAGGAGCGCAAGGAGCGGGAGGAGCGCGAGGCCAAGGAGCAGGAGCGCGCCAGCCGCGACGAGGTGCGCTCGGCCACCAGCTTCGCGACCCAGTCGTCGTACAGCGTCGCCGAGGTCCAGGCGATGGCCCGTCAGATGATCCCGGGCGACCAGTTCCAGTGCTTCAGCAACATCGTGGACCACGAGTCCGACTGGAACTACCGCGCGACGAACCCCTCGTCGGGCGCGTACGGCCTCGTCCAGGCGCTCCCGGGCTCCAAGATGGCGTCCGCCGGTGCCGACTGGCAGACCAACCCGGCCACCCAGATCAAGTGGGGCCTGAACTACATGAACGACCGCTACGGCAGCCCGTGCGGCGCGTGGAGCTTCTGGCAGGCCAACCACTGGTACTAGGCCGCTCCTAGGCCGCCACCCCGGCTCGACTCCCGGAGCCCCTCACCGTCCTACGGTGAGGGGCTCCGTGCGTGTACCGTCGTGGAGCCCGTACTCCCGGGGGAGCGGTGGGGGGAAGAGAGAAGATCATGTCGAAAGTGCCAGGGTGGCTGGGCCGGCTCGGTGCCGGGCTGACCCGGATGGGGCGGCGCTTGGAGGAGCGCCGCCGAGCCGAGAGCGAGGCCGGTGCGCCTGATGTGCCGGCTGTGCCCGGTGTGCCCGCCGGTCCGGGCGGGCCCGGCTTCCCGGGCGCGGCCGGCGGTGCGGGGGCCGGCGGGTCGGGTAGTGCCGGCGGTTCCGGTGCGACCGGCGAGAACGGCGGTGCTCCGGCACCCGGCAGCGTTCCGGCCCCGCCCGCGTACGCCCCCGCCGTCGCCGCCCGCCCCGATCCCGTCGACGCCATCCCCTGGGGCATCCGCGTCGCGGCCGAGGCCGGCTGGCGGCTGCTCGTCCTCGCGGGCGCCCTCTGGCTGCTGATGAAGGCCATCAGCAACGTCCAGCTGGTGGTGCTCGCCTTCGTCGCCGCCCTGCTGATCACCGCGCTGCTGCAGCCCACCGTGGCCCGGCTGACGCGCTGGGGGCTGCCGCGCGGCGTGGCCACCGCCGTCACGGCCATCACGGGCTTCATCATCATGGGCCTCGTCGGCTGGTTCGTCGTCTGGCAGGTGCTGGACAACCTCGGCGACATCTCCGACCGCCTCCGGGACGGTATCGACGAGCTGAAGCGCTGGCTGCTGAACAGCCCCTTCCACGTCACCGAGCAGCAGATCAACGACATCGCGAAGAACCTCAGCGACACCATCGGCACCAACACGGAGGAGATCACCACCGCCGGCCTCCAGGGCGTGACCGTGCTGGTCGAGGTCATCACCGGCATCCTGCTGACGATGTTCTCGACGCTCTTCCTGCTGTACGACGGGAAGAAGGTCTGGGGCTGGGTGCTGAAACTGGTGCCGGCGCAGGCGCGTCCGGGCGTCGCGGGCGCCGGTCCGCGGGCCTGGCGCACCCTCACCGCGTACGTACGCGGCACGCTGATCGTGGCCCTCATCGACGCCGTCTTCATCGGGCTCGGCATCTACTTCCTCGATGTGCCGCTGGCCGTTCCGCTCGGCGTGCTCATCTTCCTCTTCGCCTTCATCCCCCTGGTGGGCGCGGTGATCTCCGGTGCCCTGGCGGTGATCGTCGGCCTGGTCACCCAGGGCGTCTTCACCGCGCTGATGGTGCTGGTCGTGGTGCTCGCCGTCCAGCAGATCGAGGGCCACGTCCTCCAGCCGTTCATCCTGGGCCGCGCGGTGCGGGTGCATCCGCTCGCGGTGGTCCTCACGGTCGCGGCGGGCGGCCTGATCGCCGGCATCGGCGGCGCGGTGGTCGCGGTCCCGCTGGTCGCGGTCACCAACACGGTCGTCGGCTACCTGCGGGCGTTCAGCTACGAGCAGGCCCTGCGGCACGCGCCGCCGGGGGAGCCGCGGGTGGCGCCGGGGGAGTAGCGGTACGAGAAGGGGCCCACCGACCTGCGGGTCGGTGGGCCCCTTCGTACGCGTACGGCTGACTACTCCGCGAGGACGGCCTCGGCGTCGAGCGTCGCGCCGACCGCCTGGATCACCGAGGCGATCTTGAACGCCTCCTGGATCGTGTCGCGGTCCACGCCGGCCTTGCGCAGCACCTGCTCGTGCGAGTCGAGGCACATGCCGCAGCCGTTGATGGCGGAGACGGCGAGCGACCACAGCTCGAAGTCGACCTTCTCCACACCCGGGTTGCCGATGACGTTCATCCGCAGACCGGCGCGCATCGTGCCGTACTCCGGGTCGGAGAGCAGGTGGCGCGTGCGGTAGAAGACGTTGTTCATCGCCATGATCGCGGCGGCGGACTTGGCGGCCTGGTACGCCTCGGGCGAGAGGTTCGCCTTGGCCTCCGGCTCCAGCTCGCGCAGGACCTTCGGCGAGCGCGAGGCGATCGCGCAGGCGAGGACCGTGCCCCACAGCTGCTGCTGGGGGAGCTCGCTGTTGCCGATGACCGAGCCGAGGTTCAGCTTCAGGTCCTTGGCGTAGTCCGGTATGGCGGACTTCAGTTCGTCGAGAGCCATGTCAGGGGGTCGCTTTCGTCACTCGCCGGAGAGCAGCTTGACCGGGTCGAGGGTGTCCTCGCCCTTGGTCCAGTTGCAGGGGCACAGCTCGTCGGTCTGCAGGGCGTCCAGCACCCGCAGGACCTCCTTGGGGTTACGGCCGACGGAGCCGGCGGTCACCATGCAGAACTGGATCTCGTTGTTCGGGTCGACGATGAAGACGGCACGCTGCGCAAAGCCGTCCTCGCCCTCGACGCCGCAGTCGCGCATGAGCTCGTGCTTCGAGTCGGCGAGCATCGGGAAGGGCAGGTCACGCAGGTCGGCGTGGTCCTTGCGCCAGGCGTGGTGCACGAACTCGGAGTCGCCCGAGACACCGAGGATCTGGGCGTCGCGGTCGGCGAACTCGTCGTTCAGCTTGCCGAAGGCGGCGATCTCGGTGGGGCAGACGAAGGTGAAGTCCTTCGGCCAGAAGAACACCACGCGCCACTTGCCCTCGTAGGACTTGTGGTCGATCTGCGCGAACTCCTTGCCGCTCTCCAGCGACACACAGGCGGTCAGGTCGTACGTGGGGAACTGGTCACCGACAGTGAGCACACGCTCTCCTTGCAGCGGGGAAGTCCCTTTTGAGGTCTTCCGTGGGGGTTGAACGGAGCCCCAGCATGGCACGGCGTGCATTGATCAGTGAAATAGCTAGACTGGGTCGTGTTGATCGAAGGTGGTTATCAGTGGTGTCCGTATATAAGGGTAAGCAGCCCAGTCTGGCCCAGCTCCGCGCGTTCGTGGCGGTGGCCGAGCATCTGCACTTCCGGGACGCGGCGGCGGCGATCGGCATGAGCCAGCCGGCGCTTTCGGGCGCGGTTTCGGCCCTCGAAGAGGCACTCGGTGTCCAGTTGCTGGAGCGTACGACACGCAAGGTGCTGCTGTCCCCGGCGGGTGAGCGGCTCGCCGTACGGGCCAAGGCCGTGCTGGACACGGTGGGTGAGCTGATGGAGGAGGCGGAGGCGGCGCACGCGCCCTTCACCGGGGTGCTGCGGCTCGGCGTGATCCCGACCGTCGCGCCGTACCTGCTGCCCACGGTGCTGCGCCTGGTGCACGAGCGCTACCCGGAGCTGGACCTCCAGGTCCACGAGGAGCAGACCTCCTCGCTGCTGGAGGGCCTGGCGGCGGGGCGGCTCGACCTGCTGCTGCTCGCGGTGCCGCTGGGGGTGCCGGGGGTCACCGAACTGCCGCTGTTCGACGAGGACTTCGTGCTGGTCACGCCCGAGGGGCACGAGCTGGGCGGCCGTGACGACATCCCCCGCGAGGCGCTGCGCGAGCTGCGGCTGCTGCTGCTGGACGAGGGGCACTGCCTGCGCGATCAGGCGCTGGACATCTGCCGTGAGGCCGGCCGCCAGGACGGCGCCGCCGTCACCACCACCGCCGCGGGCCTCTCCACGCTGGTGCAGCTCGTCGCGGGCGGCCTCGGCGTGACGCTGCTGCCGCGGACGGCGGTCACGGTCGAGACCGGCCGCAACGAGCGGCTGTTGACCGGCCGGTTCGCCGACCCGGCGCCGTCGCGGCGGGTCGCCCTGGCGATGCGTACGGGCGCGGCGCGGCAAGCCGAGTTCGAGGAGCTGGCGGACGCGCTGCGCGAGGCGATGGCGGACCTGCCGGTGCGGATACTTCCGGCGGAGGTCCCGGGTCGCTAGCCCCGCTCCTCCGGTGGCTGCTGCGGCCGCGCCGCCTTCGGCGGCCGGCCCCGGCGCGGGAGCGGGCCCGGGGCGGCCGGGAGGCGGCCCGCGTCCGCGAGGGCCTTGCGGAGCAGGAACTCGATCTGGGCGTTGGCGCTGCGCAGCTCGTCCGCCGCCCAGCGCGCCAGCGCCTCGTGCACCGCCGGGTCCAGGCGGAGCAGCACCTGCTTGCGCTGCGAGCGCTCGGTCACTGGTAGAGCGTGCCCGTGTTCAGCACCGGCTGGGCCGCACGGTCACCGCACAGCACCACCATCAGGTTCGACACCATCGCCGCCTTCCGTTCCGGGTCGAGCTCCACGATGTCCCGCTCCTCCAGGCGGTCCAGCGCCGCCTCGACCATGCCGACCGCGCCGTCCACGATCTGCCGGCGCGCCGCCACCACGGCGCCCGCCTGCTGGCGCTGGAGCATCGCGGAGGCGATCTCCGGAGCGTACGCCAGGTGGGTGAAGCGGGACTCGATGATGTGCACGCCCGCGGCCTGCACGCGCGCCTGCAGCTCGGCGGCGAGCTTCTCGGTGATCTCCTCCGCGTTGCCGCGCAGCGACAGGCCGTCCTCGTCGTGGGCGTCGTACGGGTACTCGATCGCGATGTGCCGTACCGCCGCCTCCGTCTGGGTGGAGACGAACTCCAGGAAGTCGTCCACCTCGAACGTCGCCTGCGCCGTGTCCTCGACCTTCCACACCACGACCGCGGCGAGCTCGATCGGGTTGCCGTACGCGTCGTTGACCTTGAGGACCGCCGTCTCGTGGTTGCGCACCCGCGTGGAGATCTTCTGGCGGGAGGTGAAGGGGTTGACCCAGCGCAGCCCGTCGTCGCGGATCGTGCCGCGGTAGCGCCCGAAGAGCTGCACCACCCGGGCCTCGCCGGGCGCCACCATGTTCAGCCCGCACATGGCGAGGAACGCCGCGATCCCGACCGCGACGCCGGTGAGGATCAGCGCCACCTTCGCGCCGGTCGAGCCGACCGCCGCGCCGGCGACCACCAGGCAGACACCGGCCGCCAGGCCGACCAGGCCGAGGAGCAGGGCGAGGCCGCCGCCGATGCTGTGCGCGGCGAACTCCCGGACGCTCGGCTCGGGCATCTCCGGGACCTCGGGCGTGTCCGGTGCGTCGGGCGTCGGTGTGGTGTCGGACATGGGTGTCCCCCGTTCGTGAGGTCTAGCAAACTGATATCACTTTAACGGTGATCGCAACCGTTCGGCATCCTCAGGAGTCGGTTCCATTGACACGGGTGCTGATTCTCACGTCCCGAAAAGGCGTGATCCGTTGAGTTTTGCCGGTTCTCCCGGTGTTAGTTTGCTGAGCTGCTGATCTGGTCGACGAAGAGCGGAGCGACGAAGCGATGGGCCAAGCGAAAGCCCGCGGGACGAAGAGCGAGGGCGGGGGCATACGCCGCTTCTTCACCTGGAAGAAGCTGCTGGGCACCTTCTTCGGCTTCTGCCTGCTCGTGATGGGCGCCTTCTACGTCCTCTACCTGCTCGTGCCCGTCCCCGACGCCAACGCCATGGCGACCAAGCAGAGCAACGTCTACAAGTTCAGCAACGGCAAGATCTTCGCCCGCACCGGCGAGGTCAACCGCGAGATCGTCGGCCTCGACAAGATCCCCAAGGACGTCCGGTACGCCTTCGTCGCCGCCGAGAACAAGACCTTCTTCGAGGACTCCGGCGTCGACATCAAGGGCACCGCGCGCGGCGTGCTCAACACCATCACGGGCAAGGGCAAGCAGGGTGGCTCCACCATCACCCAGCAGTACGTCAAGAACTACTACCTCACCCAGGACCCGACGGTCAGCCGCAAGCTCAAGGAGCTGGTGATCTCCCTCAAGGTCGACCAGCGGCTCGACAAGAACGAGATCCTGGCCGGGTACATGAACACCAGCTACTACGGCCGCAACGCGTACGGCGTCCAGGCCGCGGCCCAGGCGTACTACGGCGTCGACGCGAGCAGGCTGAACGTCGCCCAGGGCGCGTACCTCGCCGCCGTCCTCCAGGCGCCCAGCCAGTACGACTGGACCTCCGCCAACGCCACCGGCCGCAAGCTCGTCACCGAGCGCTGGAACTACGTCCTGGACAACATGGTCGAGGAGGGCTGGCTCTCCCAGGCCGAGCGGGCGAAGCAGGAGTTCCCCGTGCCGGGCAAGCCGAAGGCCGCGCCCGGCGCGGAAGGCACGAACGGCTACCTCGTCGAGGCCGCCAACCAGGAGCTCATGCGCCAGGGCATCCCCGAGGCGCAGCTGAAGGCCGGCGGCTGGTCCATCACGCTCAACATCGACGAGAAGCGCCAGAAGGAGCTCGTCGCCGCGGTCGACCACCAGCTGGAGGAGAAGCTCGACCGCAAGGGCGACCAGGCCGACGCCACCGTCCAGGCCGGCGCCACCTCCGTCGACCCGAAGACCGGCAAGGTCGTGGCCCTCTACGGCGGCATCGGCGCCACCGAGCACTGGCTGTCGAACGCCACCCGCCGCGACTACCAGCCCGCCTCGACCTTCAAGCCGGTCGTCCTCGCCTCCGCCCTGGACAACGGCGCGACGACCCAGGACGGTCGGAAGATAGGCCTCGGCACCGTCTACGACGGCACCAGCAAGCGGCCCGTGGAGGGCGGCGACACGCCGTTCGCGCCCGAGAACCTCAACAACCAGAGCTACGGCCCCGTCACCGTGCAGAAGGCCACCAACAGCTCGATCAACTCCGTCTACGCCCAGATGATCGTGGACGTCGGCCCCGAGAAGGTGAAGAAGACCGCGCTGGACCTCGGCATGAAGGACGGCGACGCCTTCGTGGCGCAGCCGGCGATGTCGCTGGGCACCATGGGCGCCTCCCCCTGGGACATGGCGGGCGTGTACGCCACCTTCGCCCACCACGGCGAGAAGGTCACCCCGACGATCGTGCAGTCCGCCGAGCACAAGGACCGCAGGGTCGAGCCCGTCGACGCGATCGGCGAGCGGGTGCTGAGCCGCGAGGCCGCCGACACCGTCACCAAGGCGCTGACCGGCGTCGTCTCCAGCGGCTCCGGCGTGAACGCGGCCGGGAACTACCAGGCGGCCGGCAAGACCGGTACGTCGGAGAACAACCGCTCGGCGTGGTTCGTCGGCTACACGCCCGAACTGGTCACGGCGGTCGGCCTCTTCGGCGAGAAGCCCGACGGCACGGGGCAGGTCACGCTGACCGACACCATCAACCCGGGCCGCGCCAACGGCGGTGGCGTCCCCGCGAAGATCTGGCGCGAGTACACCACCGGCGCGCTCGGCGGCGGCTCCGACGCCCGCTTCGACCTGGAGGCCGCCGACACCGTCGTCTCCGAGCCGCAGCCGACGGACACGCCGACGGAGAGCCCCACGCCGACCGAGGAGCCCACCGACGACGCGTCCGAGCCCGCGGAGGAGCCGAGCGAGACCTCGACCCCGACCGAGGAGCCCAGCGAACCGGCGGACGAGCCGACGCCGACGCGTACGCCGACCACGCCCGGCGTGCCGACCGGTGAACCGACCGACGGCGCGACCGGCGGTGACGACGGCGACCCGGGCGGGGACGTCGACGAACCGGCGAAGCCGGGCGACGTCAAGCCGCCCAGGCCGTGACGTACGGCCCATGAGCCGACGAAGGCCGGGCCCCTCCGCGCGAGGGGCCCGGCCTTCGTCGTACCGTCACACGCGGGTGGGCAGCTCGAACCACACCACCTTGCCCGTCGACAGACGCGTCGCGCCCCACCGCCGGGCCAGCCGGTTCACCAGGAACAGCCCGCGCCCGCCCTCGTCGGTGTCGCGCGCCCGCCGCTGGCGCGGCAGCTGCGGAGAGTCGTCACCGACCTCGCAGCGCAGCACGTCCGTGCGCAGCAGCCGCAGTGTCACCGGCCGCTCCGCGTACCGCACCGCGTTGGTGACCACCTCGCTGACCAGCAGCTCCACGCTGTCCGACAGCTCCTCCAGGTCCCAGCGGGCCAGCGCCCGCCGCGCCAGGCGGCGCGCCCGCCCGGGCGCCGCGTCCTCCGGCTCCAGGAACCAGTAGGCGACGTCGCTCGGCGCGATCCCGTCGAAGCGGGCGGCGAGCAGCGCGATGTCGTCGTCCCGGTCGCCGGGCCCGAGCATGTCGAGCACGTCGTCGCAGAGCGCCTCCAGCGGCGGCGGGTGGTCCGGGCCGGTCAGCTGGGCGGTGGCGGCGAGCCGCTCCCGCAGCTGCTCTATCCCCGTCCAGACGTCGCGCAGCCGCGACTCGACCAGGCCGTCGGTGTAGAGCAGCAGCGTCGCCCCGGCCGGGGCGTCCAGCTCGACCGCCTCGAAGTCCACGCCGCCGACGCCGATGGGCGCGCCCGGCGGGACCCGGAGCACCTCCGCCCGCCCGCCGAGGTGGAGCAGGACCGGCGGCGGGTGGCCGGCGTTGGCGATGGTGATCCGGTGCGCGACCGGGTCGTACACCGCGTACAGGCAGGTCGCCATGCGGTTCTCGCCGAGCCGCTGGGCCTGCTCGTCGAGGTGGTGCAGCACCTCCTGCGGCGGCAGGTCGAGCCCGGCGAGGGTCTGCGCGGTGGTCCTCAGCTGGCCCATGATCGCCGCGGACGTCATGGAGTGGCCCATCACGTCGCCGACGACCAGCGCGACCCGGCTGCCGGGCAGCGGGATCGCGTCGTACCAGTCGCCGCCGACCCGGGCCGTCTCGGCGGCCGGCAGGTAGCGGGAGGCGAGCTTCACGCCCGTCGGCTGCGGCAGGTTCTCCGGCAGCATGGTGCGCTGGAGCTCGTCCGCGATGTACGCCTCGCGCCCGTACAGCACCGCCTTGTCGATGCCGAGCGCGGTGTGCGTGGCCAGCTGCGCCGCCACCAGCAGGTCGTTCGGATCGAAGGCGTGCCGGTCCGGGCGGCGCAGGAAGACCGCCGCGCCGATGACCCGGCGCCGCCCGCGCAGCGGCGCGAGGATCGCGCGGTGGCCGGACGGCACGGAACGGCCGTCGCCGAGCAGCTCGGGCAGCGCGGCGCGCGCGGCGGCGGAGTCCCCGAAGACGGGCCGCACACCGCGCAGGACCTCGGCGAGCGCGCCGCCGGGGCGCACCTCGCACAGCTCGGCGGCCGGCCCGAGGTCGAGGTCGGTGTCCGGGGCGATCGCCAGCGCGAACTCGGAGTCGTCGTCCGTTAAACGCAGCCGGTCGGTGCGGCGCAGCCGCAGCACGAACGGGTCGACGGGCCGCTCGTCCCCGACGGGCAGCGGGTCGCGGAGGTAGACGAGGATCGCGTCCGAGAACGTGGGCACGGTCGCCCGGCACAGGCCCAGCACGATCTCGTCGAGGTCTATGCCGCGCGCGATGCGCCGCGTGGCGGCCCCGACGAACCGCAGCCGGTCGCCCTCGCGCCGCGCGGTGCCGACGGGCTCGTGGGCGGCGGGCTCGCGCACACCACCGGCCGGCTCGCGACCGGCGGGATCCCGGCCGGCGGCCGGCTCGCGCCCCACCGCCTGGTGAACCGCCGGTTCGTGGCCGTCCGGCCCGTGCCCGTGCCCCGTCTGCGCGGGGACGCCCCCGAGCCCCCCGAGCCCTCCTGCCGCCGCGACCACGCCGCCGCCTCCGTCCCCACGCCCACCGGCGGGCGCCGCGCCCGTCCGTCGGCCGTTCCCGCCGCCACCGTCACCGCCGTCGCGCCCCTGCCCGGACGGGGCCGCCGCGGCTCTCGCCGCCTGTACGTCGTCGGAGCCGTGCCCGCACCGGCACCCGGGCACCGCGGCGCCCGCCGCCGCGGCCACCGGCGCGTGGTCGCGCCGCGCACCGGCACCCGCGCCTGCAGGGGGCGCCGCGGGTGCGGCGGGCGCCGCCGGGGGCGCCTCCTGCCGCGTCCGGGTGCGCTCCTGCGGGCGGGCAGCGAGCGGCTGCCTGCCGTCATGGGACGTGGGATGCTCCGTCACGCGTGGGATTCCGTCCATCCGGGCCGGTTGGGCGATGCAATCGCTCTGTCAGGCGCTATACCCGCTCTGAGGGCGGCGTTGACAAGGGGCGGGGGATCCGTGCGCAGATCAGGCACGCTCCACCCCCTCATGGATGACTTACGGTCAGGTCCTGCTCGGTGCTCAGTCGTTACGGACACGCGGCCTTGCGGAGGACGATCCTACGTTTGACCCCCAGGGGCGCATCAAGGGTCTCACGGAGCCGTCTGCGCCGGGCTGCGATCCCAGTCCGCGGGCAGTTCCGGAACCGTCCAGCGCGGATCGGGCCGCCAGTCCTCCCAGCCGTCCGCGAACGGCGTGCCCCAGGCCCGGATCACCTCGACCGCCGCCCGGCCCGCCTCCCGCACCCGCCGCGCCTGCGCGGGGCCCATCAGCCCGCTGCGCTGCGCCTGCGCGAACTCGTCCTCGTCACGCCACAGCCACGTACGGTCCGGAAAGACCGAGATGTCCAGGAAGTGGTCGACCGAGTCGACACCGCCGGACCAGCGCCGGCGGGGCTCCTCCAAGTTGACGTACCAGCTGCGGAACTGCCAGCCGCGCTCCCAGAACAGCCACACCGACCACGGCTCCTCCGGCCGCGCCAGCTTGAGCACGCCGCTGCCCGCCCACCGGGTGCGCGTGGTGGTGCGCGGCGCGGTGTAGCGGGTGGCGAGCGGCTCCTCGTGCACGGGAGTGCCGTCGGCGAGCACGGGTTTGACGCACTCGGTGCCGGGCGCCATCCAGACGGCGAGGAGGTCGTCGGTGTCCTGGACGACGGTCACGGGCCGGCAGATGTGGACGCCGTCGCCGCCGTTGTCCAGGTACCGCCACAGAATCCGCGTACCGGGCGCCCAGCGCCCGTCCGCACCCGATCCCGCCCCGCGTCGTCCCGTCGTCTCGGCTGTCATGTGCAGATATTAGGACCCCCCTCCCCCGCCCCGCTGCGGCGCGGATCACCGCAAGCGAGGTCGGCGGCGTACGAACCCGCAGGTCAGGGGCGGGTCATGCGCAGTACGTCGAGGGCTTCGTCAAGCTGCTGGAGCGTCAGGTCCCCGCGCTCCACGTAGCCCGACTCGAGGACGACCTCGCGGATGGTCTTCCGCTCGGCCAGCGACTTCTTGGCGACCTTCGCGGCCTCCTCGTAACCGATGTACTTGTTGAGCGGCGTGACCACGGACGGCGAGGACTCGGCGTACTCGCGCGCCCGCTCGCGGTTGGCGGTGATCCCGTCGACCGTGCGGTCGGCGAGGAGGCGGGAGGCGGCGGCGAGCAGCCGGATGGACTCCAGCAGGTTCTTGGCGATGACCGGGAGCATGACGTTCAGCTCGAAGTTCCCGGCGGCTCCGGCCACCGCCACCGTCGCGTCGTTGCCGGTCACCTGCGCGGCGACCATCAGCACGGCCTCGGGGATGACCGGGTTGACCTTGCCCGGCATGATCGACGAGCCGGGCTGGAGGTCGGGGAGGTTGATCTCGGCCAGGCCCGTGCGCGGCCCGGACGCCATCCACCGCAGGTCGTTGGCGATCTTCGTGAGGGATACGGCGATGGTACGGAGCTGACCGGACGTCTCCACGAGCCCGTCGCGCGCGCCCTGCGCCTCGAAGTGGTCGCGCGCCTCGGTCAGCGGCAGCCCGGTGGCGCGGGCCACCTCGGCGATGACGGCGGCGGAGAAGCCGGGCGGGGTGTTGATGCCGGTGCCGACCGCCGTGCCGCCCAGCGGCAGCTCGGCGAGGCGGGGGAGCGAGGCGCGCAGCCGCTCCACGCCGTACCGCACCTGGGCCGCGTAGCCGCCGAACTCCTGACCGAGCGTCACGGGCGTCGCGTCCATCAGGTGCGTACGGCCCGACTTGACGACGTCGGCGAACTCGGCCGATTTCCGCTCCAGGGCGGCGGCGAGGTGCTCCAGGGCCGGGACGAGGTCCCTGGTGACGGCGGCGGTGGCCGCGATGTGGATGGAGGAGGGGAAGACGTCGTTGGACGACTGCGAGGCGTTGACGTGGTCGTTGGGGTGGACGGCGTCCGGGCGGCCGAGTCTCGCGCCGAGCCGCTCCCCGGCGAGGGTCGCGAGCACCTCGTTGGTGTTCATGTTGGAGGAGGTCCCGGAGCCGGTCTGGAAGACGTCGACCGGGAAGTGCTCGTCCCAGCGGCCCTCGGCGACCTCGGCGGCCGCCTCCTGGATGGCGTCCGCGATCTCCTTGTCCAGGACCCCGAGCTCGGCGTTGACCTTGGCCGCGGCGGCCTTGATGCGGGCCAGGGCCTCGATGTGGGCGCGCTCCAGGCGCTGGCCGGAGACGGGAAAGTTCTCCACCGCCCGCTGGGTCTGGGCCCGCCACTTGGCGTGGGCGGGGACCCGCACCTCTCCCATGGAGTCGTGTTCGATCCGGTACTCCGGCGCATCCGTCATGTCGTCAGCCTCCTGCGAAAGTTGAGCACTTGTCTTGTTCCGCGTATTCCCAAGGTGCGTACCGGCCAGTAAAAACCGTGGGTAACCCCACTTCCAGGAGGCGCAATGACGCGCACCAGTCACCGGGTGCGAGGACCCGTCGCGGCCGTGGCCGCGCTCGCCGCCGCGCTCGCCGGGATGACGGCCGCCACGTCACCCGCGAACGCCGCGGCGCAAGCCCCTCGTACCACCGCATCCGTACCCCTTCCGCCCGAACTGGAACGGATCCGCGCGGCCGAGGCCACCGCGCTGTACGGAAGCCCCGAGGAACGTCCGCTCGCCGAGCGTAAGACCGGGCTCATCTCGCTCGGCGACAGCGAGATATCCGGCGAGGGCGTCGGTACGTACGAACCGCCCACCAACGGCCCCGACAACTGGTGCCACCGCTCGCCCGAGGCGGCCATCCACCGCACCGGCATCCCCGCCGACGTCACGTACAACGTCGCGTGCTCCGGCGCCTCCACCGCCAACATCCGCATCGGCGGCAGCAAGCAGTACGCCGACGAACTGGTCCAGAGCGACAGCCTCGCCATCAAGGCACGCAACACCCGCATCAAGATGGTGCTGCTGGTGGCCGGCGCCAACGACGACCTCCAGTTCGGGCCCGTGATGACCGACTGCGTCGTGCGCTACCTGACCTTCCAGGGCCCCTGCGAGCCCAAGTACGCGCCCGGCTGGCAGGCCCGCGTGGACGGCCTCGTCCCCAAGGTCGAGCAGACCCTCCGCGACCTGCGCACCGTGATGCGCGACGCCGGATACGCCGACAGTGACTACAAGCTCGTGGCGATGGGCTACCCCAGCCCCATCGGCCCCGACTTCTACGACAACCCCGGCTTCACCACCAAGATCGCCTGCGGTGGTCTCGGCTACGACTCCGACACCGTCTGGGGCCGCAACACCGCCGTCCCCGCCTTCGAACGCGGCATGCGGCGCGCCGCGGCGAGCACCGGAGCCGTCTACCTCGACAACTCCCGGCTCTTCCACGGCCACGAGGTCTGCATGGACGGCGCCTGGGCGCGCGGGCTCTACATCGACCTCTCCAAGCCGGGCCTGCCGGACGAGAACTCCGTCCGCCAGTCCTTCCACCCCAACGCCGCCGGTCACGCCGCCTTCGCCTCCTGCCTCACGCAGCTCTACCAGGCGGGCGCGGGCGTACGGGAGGCGAGCTGCGCCGACCCGGCCTCCACGGGCAGGCCGGAGCTGATCCCGGGCGCCTGGGACGACAGGTTCAAGCCGCTGCGCAACGCCGCCACCGGCACCTGCCTGGACGTCAACGCCTCCGTCACCCGCAACGGCACGGCGGTCGGCGGCTGGGACTGCCACGGCGGCCGCAACCAGAACTGGTGGTACGACAGCGCGCGCAAGTCCCTGCGCACGGAGCTGACGCACGACCGCTGCCTGGACGTCCCCGGCGCCGCGTACACCGCCGGCAAGGCCCTGGTCCTGTGGAACTGCTCCGGCGCGGCGAACCAGCAGTTCGTCCGCCAGGACGCCACCCTGCGCCCGGCGGCGGCCCCCTCGCTGTGCCTCACCCTGGGCGCGGCGAAGGACCCGCTGAAGCTCCAGCCGTGCGACGGCTCGGCGAAGCAGCGGTTCGCGTAACCGCTACGGACGCGGACGGGCCCGGCCACCGCGAGGTGACCGGGCCCGTACGGGGTCCGCGTGCTACGCCAGGCCCGGCCCGCGCACCGGGATCGACGTGAACGTCGGCGCCGGGGCCGGGTCCTGGAAGAAGTCGTTGCCCTTGTCGTCCACCACGATGAACGCCGGGAAGTCCTCGACCTCGATCTTCCAGACCGCCTCCATGCCGAGCTCCTCGTACTCGACGACCTCGACCTTCTTGATGCAGTCCTGCGCGAGGCGCGCCGCCGGGCCGCCGATGGAGCCCAGGTAGAAGCCGCCGTGCGCGTGGCACGCGTCCGTGACCTGCTTCGAGCGGTTGCCCTTGGCCAGCATGACCTTGGAGCCGCCCGCCGCCTGGAACTGCTCCACGTACGAGTCCATGCGGCCGGCCGTCGTCGGGCCGAAGGAACCGGAGGCGTACCCCTCGGGGGTCTTGGCCGGGCCGGCGTAGTACACCGGGTGGTCCTTCAGGTACTGCGGCATCTCCTCGCCCGCGTCCAGCCGCTCCTTGATCTTGGCGTGCGCGATGTCGCGCGCCACGACCAGCGGGCCGGTCAGCGAGAGCCGGGTCTTGACCGGGTACTTGGTCAGCTCGGCGAGGATGTCGTCCATCGGCTGGTTGAGGTCGATCTTGACGACGTCGCCTTCCTCGGCGAGCTGCTCGTCCGTCGTGTCCGGCAGGAAGCGCGCCGGGTCGGTCTCCAGCTGCTCCAGGAAGACGCCCTCGGCCGTGATCTTGGCGACGGCCTGGCGGTCGGCCGAGCAGGAGACGGCGATGGCGACCGGGCAGGACGCGCCGTGCCGGGGCAGGCGGACCACGCGCACGTCGTGGCAGAAGTACTTGCCGCCGAACTGCGCGCCGATGCCGATCTTCTGCGTCAGCTCGAAGACCTTCTCCTCCAGCTCCTTGTCGCGGAAGCCGTGCCCGAGGATCGAGCCCTCTTCCGGCAGCTCGTCGAGGTAGTGCGCGGAGGCGTACTTCGCGGTCTTCAGCGCGTACTCGGCGGAGGTGCCGCCGACGACGATCGCGAGGTGGTACGGCGGGCACGCGGCGGTGCCCAGGGAGCGGATCTTCTCCTCCAGGAACTTCATCATGGAGGCCTCGTTGAGGACCGCCTTCGTCTCCTGGTAGAGGAACGACTTGTTGGCCGAGCCGCCGCCCTTCGCCATGAACAGGAACTTGTACGCGCCGCCGTCCGTCGCGTACAGCTCGATCTGGGCGGGGAGGTTGGAGCCGGTGTTCTTCTCCTCCCACATGGTGAGCGGAGCCATCTGCGAGTAGCGCAGGTTCAGGTTCTTGTACGCGTCGTAGACGCCGCGCGAGAGGGCCTTCTCGTCCTCGCCCTCGGTGAGGACGTTCTGCCCGCGCTTGCCCATGACGATGGCCGTACCCGTGTCCTGGCACATGGGCAGGACGCCGGCGGCGGCGATGTTCGCGTTCTTGAGGAGGTCGAGCGCGACGAACTTGTCGTTGCTCGACGCCTCCGGGTCGTCGATGATCTTGCGCAGCTGCGCGAGGTGCGCGGGGCGCAGGTAGTGCTGGATGTCGTGGATCGCCTCTTCGGCGAGCTTGCGCAGCGCCTCCGGCTCGACCTTGAGGAACGTACGGCCGTCGGCCTCGAAGGTGGAGACACCCTCGGAGGTCACCAGGCGGTAGGGCGTGGTGTCCTCTCCCAGCGGGAGCAGATCGGAGTACGCAAACTCTGGCATTACGGCCATTCCTCACTCGGCGGGCGGTGGCGCCGCCTCCATTGGCAGCGCGCCCACAAGCGTAGAACGCCCCGAGCCGCCCGAACCTGTGAGGTAAGGCTCAGTTGCCGGAGTCGATTGCGCCGGTTCGGCACCTCGGCACCACGGCGCACCGGGCCGGCGCCACGGTGCACGGGGACTGGTCGCGATGTATCGCGTCTGGCAGGCTGGTTCCGTGGACTTCGAGAAGCAGCCCCAGAAGCCGGCCGCGCCCGCGCCCGCAGCCGCGCCCGCCGAGCCGCCCGCCCTACGGGCCTCGGACGCCGACCGGGACCGGATCGCGGACATCCTCCGGGAGGCCCTGGCCGAGGGCCGGATCGACCCGGAAGAGCACGCCGAGCGGATCGACGCCGTCTACCGGGCCAAGACCATGGGAGAGCTGGAACCGCTCGTACGGGACCTGCCCGCCGCACAGGCCGCCCGTCCGCCGGGCCGGCCGGCGACCCCGCCGTCGTACGCCTACGCCCACGACCCCGACGAGGACACCGGGCCCGCCGACAAGGTGATCGCGGTCTTCTCCAGCACGATCCGCAAGGGCCGCTGGCGCGTGGGCCGCCGGACCCACGCCTTCTCGCTGTTCGGCAGCGTCGAGATCGACCTCAGCGAGGCGATCTTCACCCAGCGGCTCACCACCCTCAACGCCGTCGCCGTCTTCGGCAGCGTCGAGGTCCGCGTCCCCGAGAACATCACCCTGCGCGGCGGCGGCACGGGCGTCTTCGGCACCTTCGAGGTGACCGCCCTGGAGGCCACCGACCCCGAGGCCCCGGTCGTGGTCGTCAACGGCGCGGCGGTCTTCGGCAGCGCCGAGGTCCGCCCCAAGCGCGGCAAGCGGATCGCCGACCTGCACGACCGGATGCGCAAGCACCTCGGCCACTGACGCCGGGCCGACCCGTCCCGGCAGGGCCGACCTGCCCTGCGGCGGCTTTCAGCCGACCGGAATCCCACCTGCCGGACCGGAACGCCACGCACGGCATAGGCGCGCGCACAACGGGTAAGCCTTGCTGCATCGTCTCTCGCTCGCGAAGCCGTCGTCAGGAGTAGACCGTGCTGCAACTGCCGCATCAGCCCCTCCAGGTCGCCGCCGTCCCTGCCCCGCGCCTTCCCGCGCGAGAGGACCAGGCCGGGCCGTGGCACACCGAGGCGGTGTGCCGCCGGGACGAAGCAGGCTTGTTCTTCGCCCCGTCCAAAGAGCCCACGGCCGCCCGGCTGGCCCGCGAAGAGGCCGCCAAGCGGGTCTGCGCGCGCTGCCCCGTGATGGTCGAGTGCCGGGAGCACGCGCTGCTCCAGCCCGAGCCGTACGGCGTGTGGGGCGGCCTGACCGCGGCCGAGCGCCGCGTCGTGCTGGCCCGGCGCAGGCGCCGCGAGGTCGAACTCAAGAAGGCGGCGGCCTCGACGGGCCGGCAGATCGCCGCCGCGGGCTGACGGCCACCGTCCTGACGGCCACCGCCCGGCCCGTACGGGAAGGGGCGCTCCCACCGCACATGGGGGCGCCCCTCTTCGTCTTTTTTGAGGGCTCGGTTCTCCTCCGGGGCGCCTAAGCCGGTGCCGACGGTCGAATGTGCTCGGGTCTCCCCCTGGCCTTCGGCCGGGGGGACCCCCAGTTCCTCACGACCCTCCGCGCGTTCTCCCTTTCGACACCGCCGCTCCCCTTCGGCTCACTCGCCATGGTTCGGCGCTGTTACTTTGCCCGGTCGAAGTCGATCTGGCTGTACGCGCGCAGCTTCGACAGCCGGTGCGTCGAGTCGATCTGCCGGATCGTGCCCGACTTGGAGCGCATGACGAGCGACGACGTCGTCGCCGTCTCGGCGCGGTAGCGCACGCCGCGCAGCAGCTCGCCGTCGGTGATGCCGGTGGCGACGAAGAAGACGTTGTCGCCGCTGACCAGGTCGTTGGTGGACAGCACGCGGTCCAGGTCGTGGCCGGCGTCGAGCGCGCGCTGCCGCTCCTCGTCGTCCTTCGGCCACAGCTTGCCCTGGATCACACCGCCCAGGCACTTGATCGCGCAGGCGCTGATGATGCCCTCGGGGGTGCCGCCGATGCCCATGAGCATGTCGACGCCGGTGCCCTCGCGTACGGCCATGATGGAGCCGGCCACGTCGCCGTCCGAGATGAACTTGATGCGGGCGCCCGTCTCGCGGATCTCCTTGATGATGCCCTCGTGGCGGGGGCGGTCCAGGATGACGACCGTGACGTCCTCGGGGGAGGAGTGCTTGGCCTTGGCGACGCGGCGGATGTTGACGGACACCGGGGCGTTGATGTCGACGTAGTCGGCGGCCTCCGGGCCGGTGACGAGCTTGTCCATGTAGAAGACCGCGGACGGGTCGAACATGGTGCCGCGGTCGGCGGCCGCCAGGACGGCGATGGCGTTGGGCATGCCCTTCGCGGTGAGCGTGGTGCCGTCGATCGGGTCCACGGCGATGTCGCACTCGGCGCCGGTCCCGTCGCCGATGCGCTCGCCGTTGAACAGCATCGGGGCTTCGTCCTTCTCGCCCTCGCCGATGACGACGACGCCGTTCATCGACACGGTGGAGACGAGGGTCCGCATGGCCCGCACCGCCGCGCCGTCGGCGCCGTTCTTGTCCCCGCGGCCGACCCAGCGGCCGGCGGCCATCGCGGCGGCCTCGGTGACCCGGACCAGCTCGAGGGCGAGGTTGCGGTCAGGAGCCTCGGGGGAGACCACGAGCTCGGACGGCAGATGATTGTCGGTCATCGGTACGCACCTTTCTGTACGGCGACGGCCGCAAGTGGTGAAGAGGGTGCTGCGACTCTATCGGTAGGTCGACATATTGAGCAGAGGGGCCCACGTATGAGCAGGCCACGCTGATGCGACCATAGGGGGCGTGGCAGGTATGCGAGGCAACCGGACAGTGCGCGGGATGTTCCAGTCGATGGCGGTCATCTTGGCCGCCTCCGGCGTGATCTATTTCTTCATCCCGCACGACGAGAACGCGGACCCCGTCAAGCCGGTGGACTACCGCGTCGAGCTGGTGACGGCCCAGCGCGCTGCCCCGTACCCCGTGCTGGCCCCCGAGGGCCTCGCCAAGGGGTGGACGCCGACCTCGGTCTCGTACGAGCGTGCGGAGGGCAACTCCTGGCACCTCGGCTTCCTGTCGCCGGACACGCCGGACCGGCAGTACGTGGCGGTGGAGCAGTCGACGGCGAGGCCGGAGAAGTTCATCGCCGAGGTGAGCCACGAGGCGCGGGACACGGGCCGTACGCAGCAGGTCGGCGGCGAGGTGTGGCAGCGCTGGGAAGGGCCGAAGTACGACGCGCTGGTGCGGCGCGACAAGGGCGTCACCACGGTGGTGACGGGCACGGCGTCGTACGAGCGGCTGGCGGAGATGGCGGCGGCGCTGACCTCGCCGAAGACCCCGAAGGCCCCGAAGAAGGCGTGAACGCCTGTGGGCCCCGAGCGCGCGGCGCTCGGGGCCCACAGGGCGGTACGGCTCAGACGGTCGTGACGACCTCGTCGTAGGCGAGGCGCGGGCTGCGCGGGAACCAGGCGTCCTCGCCCGGCTTGCCGATGTTGACCACCATCAGCGGGGTGTGGTCGCCGTCCAGGAACTCCTTCTGGACGCCGGCGAAGTCGAAGCCCGTCATCGGGCCGGCGGCGAGCCCCGCGGCGCGGACGCCGACGATGAAGTACGCGGCCTGCAGGGCGGCGTTCAGGGCGGCGGACTGCTCGCGGACCGGGCGCTCCGCGAAGAACATGTCCTTGGCCTGCGGGAAGTGCGGCAGCAGCTGCGGGAGCTCCTCGTGGAACTCGTTGTCGGCGGCGAGGATCGCGACCAGCGGGGCGGAGGCGGTCTTGGCCTGGTTGCCCTCGGCCATGTGCTTCACCAGGCGCTCGCGGGCCTCGGCGGAACGGACCAGGACGACGCGCAGCGGGGTCTGGTTGAAGGCGGTGGGGCCGTACTTCACCAGGTCGTAGATCGCCTGCACCTGCTCCTCGGTCACCGGCTCGTCGGTGAAGGTGTTGGCCGTCCGGGCCTCGCGGAAGAGGAGGTCCTGGGCGGCGGCGTCGAGAACGAGGGACATGCTGGTGCCTTTCGTGGTGCGGGTATCAGGCGATGTCCCGACCGTACCTCCGGGATGTGTTAACTTTCAACTAAATCGGGGTCCGAGTGATCCATGTCACTCGCTCTCCGTGTATCCCGGTATCCGGTCGCCCGTCCTCAGCGGTCGTCGCGCTCCGGCCGCTGCTCCGCCAGCGCCGCGTCCAGGCGGGCGCGGGCGCCCTCCAGCCAGTGGCGGCACACCTTCGCCAGCTCCTCGCCCCGCTCCCACAGCGCCAGCGACTCCTCGAGCGTCGTGCCGCCCGCCTCCAGGCGGCGTACGACCTCGATCAGCTCGTCGCGCGCCTGCTCGTATCCGAGTGCCGCCTCGGTCGCGCCCGCGCCCGCGCCGGCTCCCGAGTCCGCGCCGGGGCCCGTACCGGTGTCCGTGTCCGTCGTGTTGGCTGCCATGCGCACCACCCTAAGGGCGGGGTACGACACCGTCGGCGGTCACGCGCACGGCGAACTCGCCCTCCGCCACGCGCGCCCGCAGCTCCTCCTCCGGCGCGACCTCCTCCGGCGAGCGCACCACCGCGCCGTCCGCGCGCTGGAGCACGGCGTACCCCCGCTCCAGGGTCGCCGCCGGCGAAAGCGCCACCACGCGCGCGCGGGTGTGCGACAGCTCGGAGTCGGCCCGGTCCAGCAGGTGCCCCAGCACCCGGCGGCTGCGCGCCACCAGGGCGTCGACCTCCGCCGCCCGCTCGTCCACCATCCGCTGGGGGTGCTCCATCACCGGCCGGTGCAGCGCGTGCGCCAGGCCCCGCTCCTCGCGGTCCAGCAGGCCCCGCACCGTCCGCAGGGCCCGCTCCCGCAGCGCGTGCACGCGCTCCAGCTCCTCGCCGACGTCCGGCACGACCTTCTTGGCGGCGTCCGTCGGCGTGGACGCCCGCAGGTCCGCGACCAGGTCCAGCAGCGGCGAGTCCGGCTCGTGCCCGATCGCCGACACCACCGGCGTACGGCACGCGGCGACCGCCCGCACGAGCTGCTCGTCGGAGAACGGCAGCAGGTCCTCCACGCTGCCGCCGCCGCGCGCGACGACGATCACGTCGACGTCCGGCAGCCCGTCCAGCTCCTGGACCGCCTGGACGACCTGCGGCACCGCGTGCCCGCCCTGCACGGCGACGTTCCGCACCTCGAAGCGGACCGCCGGCCAGCGCCGCCGCGCGACCTCCAGCACGTCGCGCTCGGCCGCCGAGGCCCGGCCGCACACCAGCCCGATCAGCTGCGGCAGGAACGGCAGCGGCTTCTTCCGCTCCACCGCGAACAGCCCCTCCGCCCCCAGGGACCGCTTCAGCATCTCCAGCCGCGCGAGCAGCTCCCCGATCCCGACGGGCCTTATCTCCGCGGCCCGCAGCGACAGCTGCCCCCGCGGCGCGTACCACTCCGGCTTAGCGTGCACGACGACCCGCGCGCCCTCGGCGACGACATCCGCGACCGCGTCGAACACCTGCCGGTAGCAGGTCACGCTCACGGAGATGTCGTACGACGGGTCGCGCAGGGTCATGAACACGACCCCCGCGCCCGGCCGCCGCGACAACTGCGTGATCTGCCCCTCCACCCACACGGCGCCGAGCCGGTCGATCCACCCCCCGATGAGCCGCGACACCTCACCGACGGGCAGCGGAGCTTCGGCAGACGTATTCAGACCCATGCGAGCGAGCGTACGCGCCCGCACGGACAGCGCCGCGGCCACCGACGTCCGGAATCCGGGCCGCCGTTGACAGGTACACCGTCCTTCCGTGAAGCTCTGGCCTCATGCAGGCTTCCCGTGACCGCGCGGTCACGCTCGTGGAGCGCCGCCACGTCGACCTGGTCCGTGTCGCGAGCGCCATCTGTCGCCGCGCCCTCGTGCGCGCCTGACGCACCGCCGTCCCACCCTTCGCCTGCCGCCGGTATGAGGCGGTCGCCCTGCTGACGGCGCGCTGAATCCTCCCTCTCACCCTTTTCCAGCCCTTCCCGGGGCTGTCCCTCGCCGTGCGCCGCAGCGCCCTGTCATGCGCTGCGGACGCACCGCCGTGCCTGGAGACCCCATGACGTCCTCACCCACGCCGTCGCCCTCACCCACGCCCTCGCCCTCGCCCTCACCCTCGCCCTCCCTCTCACCCGGCCGCCCGAGCCTGTCCCGCCGCGCCCTCGGCGCCGCCGCCGCAGCCGCCGCGGCCGTCACCGTCGCCGGCCCGGCCGCGGGTGAGGCCGCGGGCGCGGAGCACACGCGCGAGCGGCCCTTCCGCGCCGCTGCCGGGAGGCGCTCCCCGCGCCCCAACATCCTCTTCATCCTGGGCGACGACCTCGGCTGGGCCGACCTGTCCTCGTACGGCGCCCGGCACATCAGGACACCGCACCTGGACCGGCTGGCCGCCCAGGGGCTGCGCTTCACCCACGCGTACGCCGGATCGTCCACCTGCTCGCCGACCCGCTTCAGCCTCTACACGGGCCGCTACCCGGGGCGTACGAAGGGCGGCCTCGCCGAGCCCATCGCGGACAGGTCCCAGGGCCTGGAGCCGACCCACCCGACGCTGGCGTCCCTGCTGCGCGCCGCCGGGTACCGCACCGCCCTCATCGGCAAATGGCACTGCGGCTACCTGCCCGACTACAGCCCCGTCCGCTCCGGCTGGGAGGAGTTCTTCGGGAACTTCGGCGGTGCCCTGGAGTACTACTCCAAGCTGGGCCTCGGCGGCGAGTACGACCTCTACGAAGGGGACGCGCAGTACAAGGACCTGCGCTACTACACCCGCATCCTGACGGAGCGGGCCGCCGAGTACGTCCTGCGGCCGGACCACGACCGGCCCTGGCTGCTCAACCTGAACTACACCACCCCCCACTGGCCCTGGATCGCCGACGGCGACACCGAGGCGAGCGCGGACCTCGTGCGGCGCATCAGGTCCGGGGACACCCGGGCCCTGTGGCACGCGGACGGCGGCTCGGTCGAGAAGTACGCGCAGATGGTGGAGGACCTCGACCGCTCCATAGGCACGGTCCTCGACGCGCTCCGGCGCTCCGGACAGGAGCGGGACACCCTCGTCGTCTTCGCCAGCGACAACGGCGGGGAGCGCTTCTCCTACACCTGGCCGCTGTCCGGCACCAAGGGCTCCCTCCAGGAGGGCGGCATCCGCGTCCCGACCCTCGTGCGCTGGCCGGCCCGTATCGACCCGCACCAGGTCACCGACGAGCCGGTCTTCTCCCCGGACTGGACGGCCACCCTACTGGAGGTCGCGGGTGCCCGCCCCCACCCCGCGTACCCCCTGGACGGGACGAGCCTCGCCGGCCACCTCCTGCACGGGCGGGAACTCCCGGAGCGGTCGCTGTTCTGGCGCGTACGGGGTGAACGGGCGCTGCGGCGGGGCGACTGGAAGTACCACCGCGGCAAGGACGGGCGGGACCGGCTTTTCCACCTCCCTTCGGACCAGCGGGAACAGGCGGACAGGGCGGCCGCCGAGCCCGCGCTCCTGGCCGACCTGCGGGCCCGGTGGGAGCGGATCGACGCGGGGCTCCTGCCGTACGCGCCCGCAAGCTGAACCGGGCGGCCCCGGGGCCCGGGCCACGGCCGCGAGGCCCTGGGCCCCGGGCCCGGGGGTGACTCCGGTCCCGAGACCCGGTCCCGGGACCCGGTCCCGAGGGCGGCCCCGGGGCCGCCCTCTACGCCGTCCTGTCCCGCCGCCCCCACTGCACCGCCAGCACCACCAGCCCCACCGCCAGCCACAACGCCCCCACCACCAGCGCCGACGTCGCCGCCTCCGCGATCACCGCCACCAGGATCGCGGCACCGACCACCGGCAGCACGACGTGTTTCAGCCAGTGCGGCGGCCGCCCCGTACCGCCCCTGCGTACCGCGAACCAGCCCACCACGCTCGCGTGCAGCAGGACGAACGCCGTCAGCGCCCCGATGTCCACCACCGACACCAGGTGGTCCATCCCGTCGTCCCGCCGCGCCGCCCACACCGCCGCCACCATCGTGACCACGGCCGCCACCGCCAGCGCCACCCGCGGCACCCCGCCGTCCGTACGCGCCAGCACCCGCGGCAGGCGCCGGTCGCGCGCCATCGCGAACAGCAGTCGGCCCGCCGCCGCCTGCCCCGCGAGCGCCGCGAAGGCCGCGCCGATCGCCTTGCTCGTCGCCACCAGGTCGTGCAGCCAGCCGCCCACCGACGCCTGCACGGCGTCGTAGAACGCCGACCCCTGCCGCCCGGGCTCCGCCGCCAGCCGCGCCGACGGCACCGGCTCCAGCAGCGCCACCAGGTACGTCTGCGCCACGAACAGCACGCCCGCCAGGGCCAGGCAGAACAGCACCGCGCGTGCCACCTTCCGCGAGCCCCCGGCCGCCTCCTCCGCGAACGACGCGATCGCGTCGAAACCCAGGTACGACAGCACCGCCACGGACACCGCCCCCAGCACCGCCGCCATCGAGAACCCCGCGTCCCCCGTCAGCGGCGACAGCCAGCCGCGCCGCGCCCCGTCCCGTACGAGCACCGCCACCGCCGCCACCACGAAGACGCCCAGCACCGCGATCTCCAGCGCCAGCACCGCGAAGCCCACGCGCGCGGCCGCCCGCACGCCCCACAGGTTGAGCAGCGTCGTGATCACCACGGCGAGCGCCGTCCACACCCACCGGTTCACGGACGGCACCAGCGCCTCCATCGCGATGCCCGCGAAGAGGTACGCGACCGCCGGGATCAGCACGTAGTCGAGCGCCGCCATCCACCCGGCGACGAACCCCGGCCCTTCCCCCAGGCCCTTGCGCGCGTACGTGAAGACCGACCCCGCCTGGGGCGCGACCCGCACCATCTGGGCGTAGCTGAACGCGGTGAACGCCATCGCGACCGTCGCCACGACGTAGACCAGCGCGACCGCTCCGCCCGACTTCGCGTCCAGGGTGCCGAAGACGCCGACCGGGGCCATGGGCGCGATGAAGAGCAGCCCGTAGACCACGAGGTCCCGGAACCCGAGCGTCCGCCGCAGCCCGCCGCCGCCGTGCCGCGGCTCCGCCTCCTGCGTACTGGTGCCGACCATGCCACCCAGTCTCCGTACGCGGCGGATCATGCGCCTGTCCGACGCGCCCTTACGATGGGACGCATGACTGCTGCTACGCCTGCCGCCCGCCGCGTCCTCCTCGCCGCCCCCCGCGGTTACTGCGCGGGCGTGGACCGCGCCGTGATCGCCGTCGAGAAGGCCCTGGAGCAGTACGGTGCGCCGATCTACGTACGGCACGAGATCGTGCACAACAAGTACGTGGTGCAGACCCTGGAGAAGAAGGGCGCCGTCTTCGTCGAGAAGACGGAGGAGGTCCCGCCCGGCTCGATCGTGATGTTCTCGGCGCACGGCGTGGCACCCGTCGTCCACGAGGAGGCGGCGGCCGGCCGGCTCGCCACCATCGACGCGACCTGCCCGCTGGTGACCAAGGTCCACAAGGAGGCCATCCGGTACGCGCAGGAGGACTTCGACATCCTCCTGATCGGCCACGAGGGCCACGAGGAGGTCATCGGCACGTCCGGCGAGGCGCCCGACCACATCACCCTGGTCGACGGCCCGGGCGACGTCGAGAAGGTCGAGGTCCGCGACCCGTCGAAGGTCGTCTGGCTCTCCCAGACCACCCTCTCCGTCGACGAGACGATGGAGACGGTGGACGCCCTGAAGGAGAAGTTCCCGCTGCTCGTCTCCCCGCCGAGCGACGACATCTGCTACGCGACGCAGAACCGCCAGCTCGCCGTGAAGCAGATGGGCGCCGAGGCGGACCTGGTCATCGTCGTCGGCTCGAAGAACTCCTCGAACTCCGTCCGCCTCGTCGAGGTCGCCCTCGGCGCGGGCGCGAAGGACGCCCACCTGGTGGACTTCGCCGACGAGATCGACGAGGCCTGGCTGGAGGGCGTCGGGACGGTCGGCGTCACCTCGGGCGCATCCGTCCCGGACGTCCTGGTCGAGGGCGTACTGGAGTGGCTGGCGCAGCGCGGCTTCGAGGACGTCGAGATCGTGAAGGCGGCCGAGGAGTCGATCACCTTCTCGCTGCCGAAGGAACTGCGGCGCGACCTGCGCGCCGAGGCGGCGGCGCTGGTGGCCGAGGCGGAGGCCCGCGCCGAGAAGCGGTGATTCGTGACGTGTCGGTGCCGCCCCGTAACGTTGAGTCCATGAACGTCTTCGGAGTGGACATCGGCGGGTCCGGGATCAAGGGCGCTCCCGTGGATCTGGAGCGCGGCGATCTGACCGAGGCCCGCCACAAAGTACTGACCCCGCAGCCCGCGACACCCGACGGTGTCGCGGGCTGCGTCGCCGAGGTGGTCGCCCACTTCGGGTGGTCGGGCCCGGTCGGCGTCACCTTCCCCGGCGTCGTCACCGGCTCGACGATCCGTACGGCGGCGAACGTCGACAAGGGCTGGATCGGCGTCGACGCGGCGGCCCTCATCCGCGAGCGGCTGGACGGCTCCCCGCCCGTGACGGTGCTCAACGACGCCGACGCGGCCGGCATCGCCGAGATGACCTTCGGGGCCGGGCGCGGCCGCAAGGGCACGGTGATCGTGCTGACCCTCGGCACGGGCATCGGCAGCGCGGTCTTCACGGACGGGCACCTGGTGCCCAACACGGAACTGGGCCACCTGGAGCTGGACGGCCACGAGGCGGAGAAGCGCGCCTCCACGAAGGTGAAGGACGACAAGGAGCTGAGCTGGGAGGAGTGGGCGCACCGGGTGCAGAAGTACCTGGCGCACGTGGAGATGCTCTTCTCACCCGAGCTCTTCATCCTGGGCGGCGGCGTGAGCCGCAAGGCGGAGAAGTTCCTGCCGCTGATCAAGCACGTCCGGGCGGAGCTGGTTCCCGCGCAGCTGCAGAACAACGCGGGCATCGTCGGCGCGGCGATGGCGGCCGCACAGCGCTGAGACGCAGGAGGCCCGGCGGGGAAGGCCCTCGCCGGGCCCGGTCCTCGCCGGGCCTGGTCCTCGCCGGGCCCGGCGTCGCCCGCGTCCGCCGCGGAGAGGTCCCGGGAGCCGGCTCTCCCGGGAGCCGGCTCGCCACCACCCGGGAGGGCGCCCGCCGCGGCCTGGCGCTACGGCGTGGTGCGGCGCTGCGCCATGCGCGCGGCGGCCGCCGCGCGCTGGCGCCGGCCCATCTCGCGCACCTTGCGCACGCAGGTGATGAGGCCCGCCACCAGCGTGCCGCCGTACAGCCACCCGGCGTGGACGGCGAGCGCGGTGACCACGGCCATGGTCCGGCCGCCGACGCCCCCGACGCCGCCCGCGATCGGTACGACGCCGACGGCGAAGGCGATGGGCACGCTGATCGGCGCCGTGACCAGGTCGGCCTCCCGTACCCACAGCGCGGTGAGCGCGCTGACGGGCAGGAAGAGGAGCCCGTACACCAGCGGCGAGCCGTCGAACAGCAGCCAGTCCAGACAGCCGACGACGAACATGGCCCCGGCGGCGAACAGCCCCGCGCCGAGCCCGGTCAGCCGTGGCCGGGGCAGCCGCCGCAGCGCGAGGACGAGGGGCGGCACCGGCCGGGGCCGGGTGCGGCGCACCGGCCCGCCGCGCGGCCGCTCCGGCCGGGCACCGGGACCGGGCCGTGGGCCCCGCCGTACCACCGGGCGGGGTGGCCCCTCGACGAGCGCACCCTGGGGCGGCGCGGCGACCGGGGGGCGCTGGCGCGGCCGCTGCCGGCGCCGAGGGGGACTGTTCCGTTGCTGCTCCACGTGGACAACGTAGGTCGCGAGCGGGCGGGAATCCGGCATCGGACACGCCGTTTATACGACCTTGGCCGAGAGTTCGCCCGGGCGACGCCCCCGCCGGCCGTCGCTGCCCGCCCCGGCGCGCCCGTAAACTGGGGGGTCGGCCCACCATCCACACTTCTAGGGAAGTCGCCAACGTGTCGCTCACGATCGGAATCGTCGGCCTGCCGAATGTCGGCAAGTCGACCCTGTTCAACGCCCTGACCAAGAACGACGTGCTGGCGGCCAACTACCCGTTCGCCACCATCGAGCCCAACGTCGGCGTCGTCGGTGTCCCGGACGCCCGCCTCACCAAGCTCGCCGAGATCTTCAACTCGCAGCGGGTCCTCCCGGCGACCGTCGACTTCGTCGACATCGCGGGCATCGTGCGCGGCGCGAGCGAGGGTGAGGGCCTGGGCAACAAGTTCCTGGCGAACATCCGCGAGTCCGACGCGATCTGCCAGGTCATCCGCGCCTTCAAGGACGAGAACGTCGTCCACGTCGACGGCAAGGTCTCGCCGAAGGACGACATCGAGACGATCAACACCGAGCTGATCCTCGCCGACCTCCAGACGATCGAGAAGGTCCTGCCGCGCCTCCAGAAGGAGTCCCGGATCAAGAAGGACGTCGCCCCCAAGGTGGCGGCGGTCGAGGCGGCCCAGGAGATCCTGGAGAAGGGCGACACGCTCTTCTCGCACGGCATCGTCCAGGGCTCCGAGAAGGCCGAGCTCCTCCACGACCTGCACCTCCTCACCACCAAGCCGTTCCTGTACGTCTTCAACGTCGACGAGGACGAGCTGGTCGACGAGGCCTTCAAGGAGGAGCAGCGCGCCCTGGTGGCCCCGGCCGAGGCGATCTTCCTCAACGCCAAGCTGGAGGCGGACCTCGCCGAGCTCGACGAGGAGGACGCCATGGAGCTCCTCCAGTCCGTCGGAGCCGAGGAGCCCGGCCTGGCGACCCTGGCCCGCGTCGGCTTCGACACCCTGGGCCTGCAGACCTACCTCACGGCGGGCCCGAAGGAGTCCCGCGCCTGGACCATCAAGAAGGGCGCGACGGCCCCCGAGGCGGCCGGTGTGATCCACACCGACTTCCAGAAGGGCTTCATCAAGGCCGAGGTCATCTCCTTCGACGACCTGGTCGCCACGGGCTCCGTCGCCGAGGCCCGCGCGGCGGGCAAGGCCCGCATGGAGGGCAAGGAGTACGTGATGCAGGACGGCGACGTGGTGGAGTTCCGCTTCAACGTGTGACGGGCTGACGCCATGATCGGCTGAGGTGCTGGTCAGACGGTGAAACCCCAGGTAAGGGGCCAGGTCTTAGGGTCTGGCCCCTTCCTTTTTCTCCGGCTGGATCAGTCTGTCTCCTGGCTGTGGGCATGGCTGCCGACCTGCGGGGGCCTGTCCAGGTCAGGTCAGGTGACGGGCGACGCGCACGCCATGAACCTGGCTTCGAGGACGGCCGCGCCCTGCGCTGATGAGTCGTACAGGGGGCGTTCATGGACGCGGACTCGTCCCGGCTGCCTCAGGGCGGTTGAATGCTCAGGTGGTGAACTGGGCACGGATGTACGACTGCTACGGGGACATCGATCGCGTCCCCGAGCTCCTGGCGCGCGTCGAGCGCGAGGACGACGCAGAGGCATGGGATGAGCTGGGTTACCGACTGGTCCTTGAGGGCGACTTGGTGTTCCCCGCCAGCTTCGCCGCACTGCCGCGTCTGGTGCGTCTCGCGTCGCGGAGCGCGCGGGCGCGCGGGCGCGCGGGCTGGCCGGGACGATCGTGCGGTGCGCGGCAGGGGGTCACGGGTGCGACGATCTGCTGGAGGGCTGCGCCGACGCGATCGCGGAGTTCCGTGAGCTGCTGGATCGGCACCTGCGGTCGCGGCCAGACGACTACGTCGCGACTTTCCTCTCCTTGCTCGCGGTGGAAGAGCAGTACCACTGGAGTGCGGTCCTGGGGGACTTCTCGGACGACTTCTACCAGGTCACCTGCCCTCACTGCGCTGCAGAGGTGACGATCGCCATCGGCGATTACGGGCGCTACTCAGCGATCCGGGATTGGCACCTCGGCGACGTGGACCGACGCGGACTCAGGCCGGCGTCCCCGGAAAGCCTTTCCGGCGTCGGTCGGCGGATGCGTGAGACTGCCGACCGCGATGGGGAAACCGTGCTCGCCGACGGGATCGCCCATCTCTTCGGCCATGCGGAATGTCCGCGCTGTGCCAGCGTCTTCAACATCGCGGATGAGTAAGCGTCTTCCCATCGCCCCGTCATGTGAGCGGTGCGTCGGGAGCGAGCGGCTCTCGGCGCGCACCCGGCCTCTGCCACTGCTTGGCCGCAGGGATTGGTCGAACTTCACGTGGCGCGACTTGCACAAGGCCCTCGTGAACGGCGTCCCGATCCACGAAGTGAGCCGCCGGCTCGGTCACCGGAACATCAAGACGATCGTCGACACCACGTCACTGACCTGACAGACATGCAGTCAGAAGGGGCCGGGAGACCCGGCCCTCCAGCAGGTTCCGGGCGGTCGGCACCCGCAGGGTGATCCCGGTGCGGCGTAGTTCTACCTCGAAGCCGCCGTCGGGCGAAGGCGGCGTGGCCTGGGCCGTCGGCTGGAAGCGTTCCAGGTGCAGCGCCCCCGGCGGCAGGAGGCGTTCGGTGCGGGTGCGTACCGCCTCCAGCAGGCCCTCGGGGCAGCAGCAGTAGACCACCGTGTCCGGCGGCAGGCCGGTCAGGGCCCGGTCCAGGTCCGGCAGGCCGTGGCTGTCCTGCGGCCACAGGATGACCTCTCCACCGCGCAGGGCGGCCAGCTCCGTGCGGAAGGCCATGGTGGAAACTGCCGCAACACCCGTAACGGCCAAGGCCACCGCACCCGGGCAGCGGGTGCGGTGGCCTTGGCCCGTCACGGCGAGAGGTCGGGGGCGTCAGCCCCAGATCGGCTCGTTGTTGTTGGTGGAGCCGGTGGAGTTGATGGAGGCGGTGGTCGCGAGCACCGGGCCGGTCTGCTGCTCCGCGGCGGCGGTCGTGCCGCCCAGAGCGACGAGGGCGAGGGCGGCAGCGGTGACGGTGGCGGCGACGGCGGCGCGAAGCATGCGGAATCCCTTATTCGCTAAGTGACGGGTCGTGACTGCCGGTGTTCCCCGGCGACACCGATACTGCCGTTGCGCCGGGCGCGCCGACAGGGAGATCGCCTGGCATGATCCGTCCAGGCACAACCGTGTCATCTGCGCCTCGTGGTCGGGCAGTTGGACCCGGGCCGCCGAGCTCAAGGCCGCGGTCGAGGCCGAGCGCGTACGAGCCGGGCGCCTCGCCTCGCGTCCCACCGGCGGACACTCAGCCCGCCCTCAACGCCGCGAGGAAGTCCAGCCTCGTCTCCAGCCGGGCCAGATCGCGGCCGGTGAGGTGCTCGATGCGGGCGATGCGGTGGCGCAGCGAGTTGACGTGCAGACGGAGGCGGGCGGCGCATTGGGTCCAGGACGCGTCGCAGTCGAGGAACGCCTCCAGCGTGGCCAGCAGGTCCGTTCGGTGGCGGCTGTCGTGGTCGCGCAGCGGGCCGAGGAGTCGGGTGGCGAAGGCGTGACGCGTCTCGGCCGGGATGAGGGGCAGCAGCGACAGGATGTGCGAGGTGAGGTCGTCGGGGCCGCGTACGGTCACGCGGTCCGGGCCGTCGGCGGCGACCCGCAGCGCGGTACGGGCCTGGTCGAGCGCGCGGCGGGCGTTCCCGGGGGCGGGCACCGGAGAGCTGACGCCGAGGGAGACGCTGCCCGTGGGGCCGAGCCAGCGGGTGAGCACCGCGGCGAGCTTCCGCTGCAGGGCGGCGCAGTCGAGGACCGGGTCGGGGGCCGCGCCCGGGCGCTCGGGCAACCGTACGAGGAGGACGGCCTGTTCGCCGTCGACGGTGCCGGCGACGTCCTCCGGCGGTACCAGCACCGGGCCGTCCTCGTGGATCAGGGCCTCCTCCAGCAGGACGCGCAGGGCGGCGGCGGGAACGGGGCGGACCGCGTCCCACTGCCCCTCGGCCACCACGAACTGGCTGCGCTGCCAGCGGTCGCGCCGGGTGACGACGCAGTGCGCGGTGCTGCGCAGCCGGATGGGCCACTCGTCGGGTGGGACGTCGCTGTACAGGAGGTCGAGGATGCGGCGGGCGAGGTCGCTGAGCACCGCCTTCTCCTGGTCGTGTACGGAGCGCGCGTCGGCGACCAGTTCGACGATCCGGTCGAGGAGTGCAGCGTCCGCCGCGGGCCACTGCGACGTGTCGGCGTCCACGACGAGCAGCCAGTCACCCAGCTCGGCGGCGTGCCCCTCGTCGGCCGATGGCGATGTCGATGCTGGTGCCGCCGACAGCGTCGCGGTGTCGCATACCGGCACGAGCGAGTAGAGCCGCTCGCCGAGCGCGACCCGATGGGGCGCCGCCTCGTGTGCGCGGCGCGCCGCGAGGTACCGGGAGGCCAGCGCCACCGCCGTCCTGGGCCGCAGCGCAGGGTGCGCCCCGGCGATCTGACGCCCGGTCGCGGACAGCACCCGCACGTCGAGGCCGAGGCTGGCGCGCAGGAGCTCCAGTACGGCGTCCGGGGCGCCCTGGTCGGTGAGGAGCCGGCGGTGGCGTTCGACCACGGAGGCGAGGTCGCCGCCGGGCCGGCGCTGCACACGGCGCAGGACGTGTTCGGTGATCGCGCCGAACGACGTCTCCGGTCGTACGGCGATGAGGGGAAGGCCGTGGCGCCGGCAGGCGCGTACGACGTCATCCGGTACGTACCCGTGTTCCACCTCGCCGGCGGCGAGAGCCGTGACGCCCGCGCGGTCGAGGATGCGTACGAAGGGCTCGGCGTCTCCGTCCGCCTGCCACCAGGCGAGCCCGGTGAGGACGAGTTCGCCGCCGGTGAGGAAGCGGCCGGGGTCGGCCAGGTCGATGGTCGGAACGGCGCGTATGGCTCGGTCGAGGACGCCGTCGTCGGCGTCCGGGCCCACGACGAGGAGCAGTCCCAGCTCCTCGATGCCCAGGAGTTCGCGTAGCCGCATGAGCGCCACTCTCTCATGCGGCGCTGCATGTCGGGCGGGAATCACCGCAGTTCACCGCGTTGAGACGGTGGGAAAGCACGGTCGTCCACAGGCGGCGGAGAAGTCGCTTCTGAGCGATCGGTGACTGCCTCCCCCCGGTCATCGCGCTGTCTACTTCTCCGCGTGCGGCCGACAGCGACTTCGGGCCCCCCTCTCGGGGCGGCGCCCGGACGAACGACTCGCCACGAACCACCCCAGAAGACCGACCAGGAGAGCCGCTCATGGAATTTCTTCGCCCCGCCGACTGGGCGGAGGCGCTCGCCGCGAAGGCCGAGCACCCCACGGCAGTACCGATCGCCGGTGGCACCGATGTGATGGTCGAGATCAACTTCGACCACCGCCGCCCCGAACACCTCCTGGACCTGGGCCGTATCGCCGAGCTCCGGGAATGGCACGTCGGCCGGGACACCGTCCAGTTGGGCGCCTCCGTGCCGTACACGCGGATCATGGAGGACCTCCGTGACGAGCTGCCGGGCCTGGCCCTGGCGTCCCACACCGTCGCCTCCCCGCAGATCCGCAACCGCGGCGGCGTCGGCGGCAACCTGGGCACCGCGTCCCCGGCCGGTGACGCCCACCCGGCGCTGCTGGCGGCGGGTGCCGAGGTGGAGGTGGAGTCCGTGCGCGGCTCCCGCTTCATCCCGATCGACGAGTTCTACACCGGTGTGAAGCGCAACGCGCTCGCCCCGGACGAGCTCATCAAGACGGTGCACATCAAGAAGGCCGACGGCCCGCAGCAGTACTCCAAGGTCGGCACGCGGAACGCCATGGTCATCGCGGTCTGCGCCTTCGGCCTGGCGCTGCACCCGGAGACCCGGACCGTGCGCACGGGCATCGGCTCCGCGGCTCCCACCCCGGTGCGGGCCAAGGCGGCCGAGGAGTTCCTGAACGCCGCGCTCGAAGAGGGCGGATTCTGGGACAACGGCAAGATCATCACCCCGTCGGTCGCCAAGCAGTTCGCGGAGCTCGCCTCCGCCGCCTGCAACCCGATCGACGACGTACGAGGCACCGCGAGCTACCGCCGTCACGCCGTCGGGATCATGGCCCGCCGCACGCTCGGCTGGACCTGGGAGCAGTACCGCAGCGGCACGGGCCGTGGCGTCGCGGAAGGAGTGGCGTAACCATGCGCGTCAATTTCACCGTCAACGGACGTCGGCAGGAGGCCGACGACGTCTGGGAGGGCGAGTCCCTCCTCTACCTCCTGCGCGAACGCGTGGGTCTGCCCGGTTCCAAGAACGCCTGCGAGCAGGGCGAGTGCGGTTCCTGCACGGTCCGCCTGGACGGTGTCCCGGTGTGTTCGTGCCTGGTCGCAGCCGGGCAGGTCGAGGGCCGCGAGGTCGTCACGGTCGAGGGCCTCGCCGACTACGCCGAACAGCGTGCCGCGCACGGGGGTCGCGGCACCCACCACGGCGAGGCGACCGAGGCGGTCACCGACGCGGCCACCGACACGCGGACCGGTTCCACCGGCGAGGGCAGTCCCTCCCCGCGTACGGCGCTCTCGCCGATCCAGCAGGCGTTCATCGACGCGGGCGCCGTCCAGTGCGGCTTCTGCACCCCGGGCCTGCTGGTCGCGGCCGACGAGATGCTGGAGCGCAACCCGTCCCCGACGGACGAGGACATCCGCGAAGGGCTCTCCGGCAACCTCTGCCGCTGCACCGGTTACGAGAAGATCCTCGACGCGGTCCGTCTGGCCGCGGCCCGCCGAGAAGGTCAAGGACTCCAGGAAGGCGTGGTCTGATCATGGCCGGCACCACCACGGGTATACCCACCAACGTCACCCAGCGCTCCCAGGCCAAGGGCGGTATCGGCGAGTCGACGCTCCGCCCCGACGGCACCCTCAAGGTCACCGGCGAGTTCGCCTACTCCTCGGACATGTGGCACGAGGACATGCTCTGGGGCCAGATCCTGCGGTCCACGGTCGCGCATGCCGAGATCGTGTCCATCGACACCTCCGAGGCCCTCGCGCAGGCCGGCGTCTACGCGGTGATGACGTACGACGACCTCCCGGCCCCGATGAAGTACTACGGCATGGAGTTCCAGGACACCCCGGTCCTCGCTCACGGCAAGGTCCGCCACCACGGTGAGCCGGTGGCCCTCGTGGCCGCCGACCACCCGGAGACGGCCCGCCGCGCCGCCGCGAAGATCAAGATCGAGTACCGGGAGCTGCCGCTCGTCACCGACGAGGCCTCGGCGACCGCTCCCGACGCCGTACTCGTCCACGAGAACCGCACCGACCACCACGCCGCGCACGTCCCGCACCCGAACATCGTGCACCGCCAGCCGATCATCCGCGGCAACGTGGAGGAGGCGCGCAAGCGCGCCGACGTGATCGTCGAGGGCGAGTACACCTTCGGCATGCAGGACCAGGCCTTCCTCGGCCCCGAGTCCGGTCTCGCCGTGCCCGCGGAGGACGGGGGCGTCGACCTGTACGTCGCCACCCAGTGGCTGCACTCGGACCTCAAGCAGATCGCCCCGGTCCTCGGCCTGCCCGAGGAGAAGGTGCGGATGACGATGGCCGGCGTCGGCGGCGCGTTCGGCGGCCGCGAGGACATCTCGATGCAGATCCACGCCTCCGTGCTCGCGCTCCGCACGGGCAAGCCGGTCAAGATCGTCTACAACCGCTACGAGTCGTTCTTCGGCCACGTCCACCGGCACCCGGCGAAGCTCTACTACGAGCACGGCGCCACCAAGGACGGCAAGCTCACGCACATGAAGTGCAAGATCGTGCTGGACGGCGGCGCCTACGCGTCGTCCACGGCCTCGGTCGTCGGCAACGCGTCGTCCCTCTCGGCCGGTCCGTACGTCATCGACGACGTCGAGATCGAGGCGATCGGCCTCTACACGAACAACCCGCCCTGCGGCGCGATGCGCGGCTTCGGCGCGGTCCAGGCGTGCTTCGCGTACGAGGCCCAGATGGACAAGCTCGCGGCGAAGCTGGGCATGGACCCGGTGGAGTTCCGCCAGCTTAACGCGATGGAGCAGGGCACGATCATGCCGACCGGCCAGCCGGTCGACTCGCCCGCCCCGGTCGCCGAACTGCTGCGGCGCGTCAAGGCCCGTCCGCTGCCGCCGGAGCGCCAGTGGGAGACCACGGCGGGCGCCGACGTCCGCGCGCTGCCCGGTGGTCTGTCGAACACCACGCACGGCGAGGGCGTCGTCCGCGGCGTCGGCTACGCGGTCGGCATCAAGAACGTCGGCTTCTCCGAGGGCTTCGACGACTACTCCACCGCCAAGGTGCGCATCGAGGTCATCAACGGCGAGGCCGTCGCCACCGTCCACACGGCCGCGGCGGAGGTCGGCCAGGGCGGTGTCACCATCCACGCCCAGATCGCCCGCACCGAACTCGGCGTCCAGCAGGTCACCATCCACCCCGCCGACACCCAGGTGGGCTCGGCCGGTTCGACCTCCGCGGCCCGCCAGACCTACATGACCGGCGGCGCCATCAAGAACTCCTGCGAGATCGTCCGCGAGAAGGTCCTGGAGATCGGCCGCCGCAAGTTCGGCACGTACCACCCCGCGTGGGCCACCGCCGAACTCCTCCTGGAGGGCGGCAAGGTCGTCACCGACGGCGGCGAGGTCCTCGCCACCCTGGTGGACGTCCTGGAGGACCAGGCCGTGGAGGTCGAGGAGGAGTGGCGTCACCGCCCGACCGAGGCGTTCGACCTGCGCACCGGCCAGGGCAACGGCCACGTCCAGTACTCCTTCGCCGCGCACCGCGCGGTCGTGGAGGTCGACACCGAGCTCGGCCTGGTCAAGGTCATCGAGCTCGCCTGCGCCCAGGACGTCGGCAAGGCCCTCAACCCGCTGTCCGTCGTCGGCCAGATCCAGGGCGGCACCACGCAGGGCCTGGGCGTGGCGGTCATGGAGGAGATCATCGTGGACCCGAAGACCGCGAAGGTGAGGAACCCCTCCTTCACGGACTACCTGATCCCCACCATCCTCGACACCCCGACCATCCCCGTCGACTACCTCGAACTGGCGGACCCGAACGCTCCGTACGGCGTCCGCGGCATCGGTGAGGCCCCGACCCTGTCGTCCACCCCGGCCGTCCTCGCGGCGATCCGGAACGCGACGGGCCTGGAGCTGAACAAGACGCCGGTCCGCCCCGAGCACCTCACCGGCACCCTGTAGAACCTCGGACAGCGAAGGGGGCCGGACTCACCCGAGTCCGGCCCCCTTTCCGCTACGTAACGTGAGCGCGGTCAGGAGCGCGCGGCCCGGGCGTGCTAGCCCTGCTTCTCCTGCTCCGCCTGCTTCGCCTTGAGGCGGGCGGCTTCCTTGCGGACCTCGGCCTGCGTGGCGCGCTCCTTCTGGAGCCACTCGGGGGACTCCTGCTTCAGCGCCTCGATCTGCTCCGTGGTGAGGGCCTCCGTCACTCCGCCGCGGGCCAGGCCCGAGATGGAGATGCCCAGCTTGGCGGCGACGACCGGGCGGGGGTGCGGGCCGTTGCGGCGCAGCTCGCGGAGCCATTCCGGGGGGTCGGTCTGGAGGGCGGTCAGCTCGTCGCGCGTGACGACACCCTCACGGAACTCGGCGGGGGTGGCCTCGAGGTACACACCCAGCTTCTTCGCCGCGGTAGCGGGCTTCATCGTCTGGGCGGTCTTGTGCGACGTCATGGGACCAAGGATATCGAGCATGCGCGCGACCGCCGACCACGCCCGGTAACCTGGCCGGGTGACAGGCTCGGAAGCACCTTCCCCGTTCCGGCTCGCGTACGTCCCGGGCGTGACCCCTGCCAAGTGGGTGCGGATCTGGCAGGAGCGCCTGCCCGACATCCCGCTGGAGCTCGTCGCGGTGCCGGCCGCCGAGGCCCCCGACGTACTGCGCCGGCGCGGCGCCGACGCCGGTTTCCTGCGGCTGCCGGTCGACGGGACGGATCTCAGCGCGATCCCGCTCTACACCGAGACGACGGTGGTCGTGGTGCCGAAGGACCACATCGTGGCGGCGGTCGAGGAGGTCTCCGCCGAGGAGCTGGCCGACGAGATCGTCTTCCACCCGCTCGACGACACCCTCGACTGGGAGCACCCCCCGGGCCGGCCCGCGATCGAGCGCCCCGCCACGACGGCGGACGCCATCGAGCTGGTGGCGGCGGGGGTGGGTCTGCTCTTCGTCCCGCAGTCGCTGGCGCGTCTGCACCACCGCAGGGACCTCACGTACCGGCCGGTCACCGGTGTTCCGCAGTCGCGCGTCGCCCTGTCGTGGCCGGAGGAGGCCACCACCGACAGGGTGGAGGACTTCATCGGGATCGTCCGCGGGCGGACCGTCAACAGCACGCGTGGTCGCGCCGCCGCCCCGGCCGCTCAGCCGAAGCAGCGCAAGCGCCCCGAGACGACGGGGGCCGGCGCACGGCGGAAGCCCACCCCCGGCAAGTCAACTGGAAAGTCGGCCGGAAAGGCGACGGGGAAGTCGGCCGGAAAGTCGGCCGGAAAGAGCGGCGCCAAGCGGGGCAAGCCCCGCCGCCGGCCGTAGCCGCTCGGGGGGAGCCGCCGGGGCGCCGGGGCGCAGGGGCGCTCAGACCGACAGCGGCACCTCGTGGATCTCGTCGGCCGCGTGGCCGGTCCGTTCGTGGATG
The DNA here is from genome assembly GCF_055571835.1 of Streptomyces sp. NPDC030862. NCBI lineage: Bacteria > Bacillati > Actinomycetota > Actinomycetes > Kitasatosporales > Streptomycetaceae > Streptomyces > Streptomyces sp. NPDC030862. The sequence goes on from NZ_JBVIEN010000002.1 coordinate 130,785, forward strand.
CGCTTCACCGCGTCCGCCGAGGGGCCGGTGGACAGGCAGTAGACCGTGCCGGACTGCGGGTCGGCCCATGCCCTCTCGAAGTGGACGCCTTCCTCCTTCTCGATGGCGAGGTCCGCCTCGTGCGCCTCGCGCAGCTGCTCGGACGTGATGCCCTTCATTCCGCGGTGGACGTCCATGTACGTACCCATGGCTCCCGCACCTCCGGGGTCGTGGTTGTGGGCCTCACTTCCATGCTGCACCCGCAATCGGCCCCCTGCGCGCCGCGCCCGTGGGCTCGACAAGCAGGCTCGTTCGGCCACGTCTGGTTGCGCCGTACCAGGTCAGGGCCGAAGCGGGGGGCCGGACTCCGCATCGTGCACAGGCGTACGACCCCGGCGCGAGCACGCGTTCCGGTGTGGCGGCCGTATGGCGACCTTGTTACCGGCACGTCGGGACCCTTGTGCGATTCCTATGGATCAGCCAATCTTTCGCTCGGCGGTCAGGCACGGGACACACCCCGTACACGGCGGCGTTCATCCGTCACGTCGTTTGTCATGGGCACGTCCATGTCTGGGTGCCGCACCCCCACAGCAACGCACCACCCGATGAGGAGGACCCCTCACATGTCAGTGATGCGTACCTCGCGGCGAAGACTCGCCGCGGCCAGCGCCATAGCCGTCGCCTCCCTGGCGCTCGGCACCGCGTCCGCCCTGCCGTCCGCCGCGGCCGAGGTGGCACCGGAAGGCGTCATCCAGTACGCGGGCGCTCCCAACGCCGTCGCGGGCAGCTACATCGTCACCCTGGACGAGTCCGAGGCTCCCGCCGAATCCAAGGCGGGCCGCGCGGTCGCCGCGAAGTACGGCGCGAAGATCGAGAAGACGTTCACCTCGGCCCTCAACGGTTACGCCGTCGAGCTCTCCGAGGCCCAGGCGAAGAAGCTCGCCGCCGACCCGGCCGTCGACTCCGTCGTCCAGAACCGCGTCTTCAGCATCAACGGCACCCAGCCCTCGCCGCCCTCCTGGGGCCTGGACCGCATCGACCAGCGCGCCCTGCCGCTCAACCAGAGCTACACCTACCCCGAGCCGGCCGGGGAGGGCGTCACCGCGTACATCATCGACACCGGCGTACGCATCACCCACGGCGACTTCGGCGGGCGGGCCTCGTACGGCTTCGACGCCGTCGACAACGACAACACCGCGCAGGACGGCAACGGCCACGGCACGCACGTCGCCGGCACCGTCGCGGGCAACGCGTACGGCGTGGCCAAGAAGGCCAAGATCGTCGGCGTCCGCGTGCTCAACAACTCCGGCTCCGGCACCACCGCCCAGGTCGTCGCCGGCATCGACTGGGTGACCCGCAACGCCGTCAAGCCGGCCGTGGCCAACATGAGCCTCGGCGGCGGCGCCGACTCGGCGCTCGACACGGCCGTACGCAACTCCATCGCCTCGGGCGTCACCTACGCCATCGCGGCGGGCAACGACGGCCGCGATGCCTCCAGCACCTCGCCGGCCCGCGTCAGCGAGGCCATCACGGTCGGCTCCACCACCAACACCGACGCGCGGTCCAGCTTCTCCAACTACGGCTCCATCGTGGACATCTTCGCGCCGGGCTCCTCCATCACCTCCGCCTGGAACACCGGCGACACCGCCACCAACACCATCTCCGGTACGTCGATGGCCACCCCGCACGTCGCGGGCGCCGCCGCGCTGTACCTGGCCAACAACCGGACGGCGACCCCGTCCCAGGTCGCCTCGGCCCTGACCTCCGCCGCCACCACCGGCGTGGTCACCAACCCGGGCACCGGCTCCCCGAACCGCCTGCTGTACGTGGGTGACGGCGGTACGACGCCGCCGCCCGGCAAGCGGTTCGAGAACACCGCCGACTACGCGATCAACGACAACGCCACCGCGGAGTCGCCCGTCACCGTCTCCGGCGTCACGGGCAACGCCCCGGCCGCCCTCCAGGTGCCGGTGAACATCGTCCACACGTACATCGGTGACCTCCAGGTGCAGCTGATCGCGCCCGACGGCACCGCGTACACGCTGAAGGCGTACGGGACCGGCGGCAGCGCCGACAACATCAACACCACGTACACCGTCAACGCCTCCTCGGAGGTCGCGAACGGCACGTGGAAGCTGCGGGTGAGCGACAACGCGAACTACGACACCGGGAAGATCGACTCCTGGGCGCTGCAGTTCTGATGACCTGACGCTCCCGATCCACCGCACGTGAAGGGCACGTGAAGGGCGGCCGCCATCCCATGGCGGCCGCCCTTTCGTGCGTCGCGTCGCGTACGATGCCGCGCGCCCGATCACATGCTCGATTCCGTCCCCGATCCCGCCCCCGACAGGAGCACCGCACGCCGTGGAACCGTCCTCCCAGGGGTGGCCCCCGCCCCAGCAGCCCCACCCCGCCTACGGCATACCGGGTTACGGCCTCCCCGGGGCGCCCGGCCCGCTCCCGCCGCCCGTTCCCCCCATCAACGGGCTCTCCATCGCGTCCCTGGTCGTGGGCATCCTGTGCTGCATACCGCCGCTCGGCATGATCCTGGGGGCCATCGCCCTCGCCCGGATCAAGAAGAAGGGCGAACGGGGCAAGGGCCTGGCCATCGGCGGCATGATCATGTCCCTGGTCGGCACGCTGCTCGTGACGGCGGGGATCGCCAGCGGCGGCTTCCGCGAGGCCTACGACGGCTTCCGGAAGGGGGTGCGGGAGGCACAGAGCTCCCGCTCCACGTTCGACCTGCGCAAGGGGCAGTGCTTCGACCGGCCCGGCGGCGTGCGCGAGACCGAGGCGGCCGAGGTGCGGATCGTCGCGTGCTCCGAGCCGCACGACGGCGAGGTCTCCGGCTCCTTCACGCTCACCGGCTTCGGCAAGGAGTGGCCCGGCGAGAAGCGCATCGACGAGCAGGCCGAGGAGCGCTGCCAGCCGATCAGCGACGCGTACGCCATGGACTCCTGGGCGAGACCGGAGAACGCGTGGCTGTACTACTACCAGCCGAGCGAGGAGAGCTGGCGGTACGGCGACCGCGAGGTGACCTGCTCGGTCACCGCCGAGACCGGCAAGCTGACCGGGTCGGTCCGCGCGGACGCCACGACCCTCGACCCGCACCAGCTCGCGTACCTCCAGGCGCTGAACCCGATCGACACCGCCCTGATGGAGGAGCCGGAGGAGAGCGTCGAGGACGACCCGGAGGGGAACACCGCCTGGGCCGCCGACGTCGAGTCGACCCTGACGGAGTCGGTCGCCGCGCTGGAGAAGCACCAGTGGCCGGCCGCGGCCGACAAGGCCGTGACGGACCTCGTGGCGCAGCTGAAGACCGCCCGCGGGCACTGGAAGAAGGCGGCGGACACCTCGGACCCCGACGCCTTCTGGGAGTACTACACCGACGGGTACGACGCCCTTCCGTACGACCCGGGGCTCGAGGCGCGCACCGCGCTCGGGCTGGCGGACACCCCGCCGGACGCCCCCGACGAGGAGCCGGGGGACCCGGAGGGCTCCGACGAGCCCGGGGAGCCGGGGGAGTTGGAGGAATCGGAGGGATCGGCGCCGGGTTCCGGGGCGGGGACGGCCGTCTGAACGGCCGTCATCACTTTGGGTGAATCTCTGGCTCATGCTTGCGGCGCTCAACCGTCGGTTGCCACGCTGTAGCTGTCTGTCAAGCTGATGGGAGTGGCCCGTGACATTCGGTGAGCAGCCCGCCTATCTGCGCGTCGCGAGCGATCTTCGGGAGAAGATCGTCAACGGCTCGCTGCCGCCGCACACCCGGCTCCCCTCGCAGGCCCGCATCCGCGAGGAGTACGGGGTCTCGGACACCGTCGCGCTGGAGGCCCGCAAGGTGCTCATGGCCGAGGGCCTGGTGGAGGGCCGATCCGGCTCGGGGACGTACGTACGGGAGCGGCCCGTGCCGCGCCGGATCGCCCGCTCCGGCTATCGCCGGCCGTCCGGGGCCAGCCCCTTCCGGCAGGAGCAGGCGGACGAGGAGGCGCGCGGCACCTGGGAGTCCAGCAGCGAGCAGGAGCGCGCGAGCGCGGCCATCGCCGAGCGGCTCGGCATCGCGCCCGGCGAGCGCGTGATGCGCACGCGGTACGTCTTCCGGGAGGCCGGCGAGCCGATGATGCTCTCGACCTCCTGGGAGCCGCTCGCCGTCACCGGGCGCACGCCGGTCATGCTGCCGGAGGAGGGGCCGCTCGGCGGCTGCGGGGTCGTCGAGCGGATGGCCGCCATCGACGTCGTCGTGGACAACGTGGTGGAGGAGGTCGGCGCGCGGCCGGGGCTCGCGGAGGAGCTGCTGACCCTCGGCGGGGTGCCGGGGCACGTGGTGATGGTGGTGGAGCGGACGTACTTCGCGTCGGGGCGGGCCGTGGAGACGGCCGATGTGGTGGTGCCGGCCGACCGCTACCGGCTCTCGTACCACTTGCCCGTGCGCTAGACGGCCCGGTGTGCTGGCGGAGCGATGTGCTGACGGCCGGGCACCCTGACGGGCTTTCAGCCCTGGCGCAAGGGGCGCACTCAGCCGAGTGCGCCCCCTTTCTGTGTCGATTTCCTGGCCGGAACCGTATCTCTTTGTGAAAACCCGTATCCGCTGCGTAAAGGTCAGGCGTAGGCTCGGGCATATGCGGATTGCGGTTTCCTCGGCATTCTTGGAGATATGCCCGTCGGCGGGGGGAGAGGTGCGATGAGCGACAGCGGTGCGGTGCTCCCCTGGCTGGTCATTCGCCAGGACGACAACGGCAACCAGTACCGGGTGGGCAGGTGCGCCACCAGGGACGAGGCGCAGAAGCTCGCCGACAGCCTCGACCCGCGCGGGCGCGAGCAGATGTACTGGGTCGAGCGGGTGGGTCAGACGACGGTGTGACCACCTCACCACCCCCACCACCCCCTCAGCCCTCGGCCTGGCACGGGTTACGCTCCGGCGCATGACGGATCGTGTGGTCGTGGCCGGAGCCGTGTTCGACGAGGGGCGGCTGCTGGCCGCGCGCCGTAGCGCCCCTCCCGCGCTCGCCGGCCGCTGGGAGTTGCCCGGCGGCAAGCTGGAGCCGGGCGAGACGGCGCAGGAGGCGCTCGTACGGGAGCTGCGCGAGGAACTGGGCGTGGAGACCGAGCCCGTGGAGCGCGTGCCCGGCGAGTGGCCGCTGGCCCCGGGGTACGTCCTCCAGGTCTGGACGGCGCGGCTCCTCGCGGGGGAACCCCGGGCGCTCGAGGACCACGACGAGTTGCGGTGGCTGGGCCGCCATGAACTGGACAGTGTCGACTGGCTGGATCAGGACCGTCCCGCCGTCGCCGCGGCGGCGCGCCACTTCCCCGCGGAGAAGCCCTCCCGCCCCGGAGCCTGACACCCCGGCCCGCCCCGCGGCGGCGGCCCCCGCCCCGAACGGCTGACCGCCAAAGGCCCCCGCTGTACGCCGTTCGTGCCACCGTGCGCCCCCGGGAGCGATAGCGCGCCCCGAATATCGGGTATGTCCCGATTAACCCCCCAAAAATGGACGTGGGTCTGCCTCGCTCTGGGAAGTGGTCGGCGTGATCGACACCAAAGGCGAGTCCGTCGCCGAGTGGACCTTCCCGGCCGAGCTCGACGCCGTACGGACCGCCCGGCACGCCGTGCGCGAGACGCTGCGTGGCTGGGACCTGGAGGCGGCCGTCGGAGACGTGACGGTGCTGCTGGTGAGCGAGCTGGTGACCAATTCCATGCGGTACGCCGCCGGGCCCATCGGGGTCCGGCTGAGCCGGCCGCCGCACGGGGACGGGGCCCCCACCCTCACCGTGGAGGTCTCCGATCCGCTTCCGGATCCGCCCCTGACGCGGTCCGCCGGCCCCGACGAGGAAGGCGGCCGCGGGCTTCAGCTGGTGGCTTGTTCCGCCCGGCGCTGGGGGACCCGCCGCGGTCGCGCGGGCAAGACCGTGTGGTTCGAGCTGGCCCTGCCTGGTTAGAAGAGTGAAGGGACGATCACTTTTCGGGCAGGCTCAAAACGACCGAGACCACCCTGTGATCGTGAACGGCGTGCCGACGGGGGCCGTAGTGCTGAATACTGCGGGAATGGCCGGTCCGGTGCGGTGAGCTGGAGGGGACGGTCGCGTGAGCGAGATACCTGAGACGGCGAGCGGCGTCATGTGGCAGAGCAGCCCGCCCGGCTCGATCTACGACTACATCAGAGTCGCGTCCTTCTCGATAGGCCCCGACGGCCTGGTCGATCAGTGGAGCCTTCGCGCCGCCGAGCTGTTCGGCATCCCGGCCCGCGAGGTCAGGGGGAAGGACCCGGTCGAGGCCTTCATGCCCCCCGACCTGCGGGCACGCGGTCACCGCAAGGTCGCCGAGATCCTCGACGGCAAGGAGTGGACGGGTCTCGTCCCCTTCCGCATCCCCGGTGAGCGCGTCACGCGCGGCATAGCCGAGCTGTACGTGATGCCGAGCGAGACCGCGGACGGCGAGCGGGGCGCGCTGTGCATCGTCGTCGACGTCCGCGCCCTCCGACGGATCGAGACCGATCTCGCCGCGTCACAGGCGATTTTCGGTCAATCGCCTTTCGGGTTTCTCCTCTTCGGTACCGACCTGACGGTCCAGCGCGCCAACCGCCGCTTCGCCACCGTCTTCGGCGGCTCCGTCGACGACCACCGGGGCCGCACCGTCCACGACTACCTCCCGCGCCCCGAGGCGGAGCGGATGACCGCCGCGCTCAAGCGCGTCCTGCAGACCGGCGAGGCCGTCACCGACCTCCAGCTGACCGGCTCCGTGCCCGGCGGAAACGAGCACCGCCACTGGTCGATCAACCTCTACCGGGTGCACAGCGGCACCGGCCGCCCCATCGGGGTCGCCGGCCTCGGCACCGACGTCACCCGCCGCCAGATCGCCGCCCGCGAGGCCGCCAGCGCCCGCCGCAACCTCGCCCTCCTCAACGAGGCCAGCGCCCGCATCGGCAACAGCCTCGACCTGGAGACCACCGCCCGCGAGCTCCTCGACGTCGCCGTCCCCGGCTTCTGCGACCTCGCCTCCGTCGACCTCTACCAGGGGCTGCTCACCGGCGACGAGGCCCCGCCCGGCCGCGCCGCCGACGGGGGCGCCGACCTGCGTCGCGTCGCCTTCGCGAGCGCCGTCTCGGACACCCCGCTGGTCAGCCCGAGCGTCAACCCCGCCCAGGCACCCGGCTGCTGCGACACCGCGCCCATCGACGTCGGCGCCGTCCACCGCTACCCCTTCAACTCACCGTGCGCGACCGCCCTGCGCACCGGCCGCCCGCAGACCCTGCCGCCCGCCGACGGCAGCCTCGTCCAGTCCACCCTCGTGGTGCCGATGGTCGCGCACGACACCGTCGTCGGACTGGTCCAGTTCTCCCGTACGAAGGGCAGCGAGCCCTTCGGTGAACGCGACCGGGCCCTCGCCGTCGAGCTCGCCGCCCGCGCCGCCGTCTGCATCGACAACGCCCGGCTCTACCGCCGCGAGCACGAGCGCGCGCTGATCCTCCAGCGCAGCCTGCTGCCCCCCGGCGACCCCGAGGCCGCCGGCCTCGACATCGCCTGCCGTTACCTGCCCGGCAACACCGCCACCGAGGTCGGCGGCGACTGGTTCGACGTCATCGAACTGCCCGGGCACCGCACCGCGCTCGTCGTCGGCGACGTCATGGGCCGCGGACTGCGCGCCGCCGTCGCGATGGGCGAACTGCGCACGGCCGTGCGCACCCTGGCGCAGCTCGACCTGGAGCCGGCCGAGGTCCTCTCCCACCTCGACGAGATCGCCCGCGGCCTCGGCACCCCCACCGGTGCCGGCCGCGCCGGCCGCGGCACGGCGGAACGCTCCGAGGTCTACCTCGCCACCTGCGTGTACGCCGTGTACGACGCCGTCACCCGCCGCTGTACGTTCGCCAACGCCGGCCACCTCCCGCCGGTGCTGGTCGAACAGGGCGAGGAGGCGCTCCTCCTCGACGTACCGCCCGGCATGCCGCTGGGCGTCGGCGTCGGCGGCGAGCCCTTCGAGGAGGTCGAGATCGAGCTCCCCGAGGGCGCGCTGCTGGCCCTCTACACCGACGGGCTCGTCGAGTCCCGCGACCATCCGCTCGACGAGGGCCTGCGGGCCTTCCGCAGCGCGCTGACCGACCCGGAGCGCCCGCTGGAGGACGTCTGCGACCACGTCCTCACCACCCTGGACACCCGCCACGGCGAGGACGACATCGCCCTGCTCATGGCCCGCGTCCAGGGCCTGCCCGCCGAGGCGGTCGGCGACTGGCGCCTGCCGCGCGAGCCGCGCTCCGTCGGCCGCGCCCGCGAGCTGGCCCGCGCCCAGCTGACCGCCTGGGAGCTGGAGCCGCTCGTCGACACCGTGGAGCTGCTCGTCAGCGAGCTGGTCACCAACGCCCTGCGGTACGGCGAGGGCGAGATCCGCCTGCGCCTGCTGCGCGACCGCACCCTGGTGTGCGAGGTGTGGGACGCGGGTCTGGTCCAGCCGCGCCGCCGCCGCGCCCGCGACACCGACGAGGGCGGCCGGGGCCTCCAGCTCGTCGGCCTGCTCAGCACCTCCTGGGGCTCACGGCGCACACCGCGCGGCAAGACGGTCTGGTTCGACCTCCCGCTCCCGTCGGGCACGAGCCCCTCGGAACCGACGGTCGACCAGCTCCTGAGCATGTTCTGACCCGGGAAGGAGGCGTCAGGCCGCCGCCTTCAGCGCCGCCAGCCGCGCCTCGATCTCCGTGCGGCGGATGGCGAGGTCGGGCAGGTCCAGCCGTTCGAAGAGGCCGTCCAGGGACGACGCCGCGAGCTCCTGCTTGCCCAGCGCCTTGGCCTCCTCCCGGCGGACCTTGTCGTCGAAGCGGCTCAGCTCGCTCGTGGGGTCGAGGACGTCGATCGAGCGGACCACGTCCAGCTTCGGCGTACGGCTGACGGCGGTCGCGTCCGTCCGTACCCCTTCGAGCTCCGTCAGCTTCTGCCGCATCCGCTCCAGGCCGTCCCGCAGCGTCGCCACGAGCTCCCGCTGGGCCGTGATCGTCGGCTCGGCGGCCCGTGCGTCCTCCTCGGCCTGGAGCTGGTGGCCGAGGGCCACCTTCGCGAGGGTGTCGAACTTGTCCGCGAGGCCGCCGCGGTTCTCCCTGCGCAGGTCGTCCGCCTTGCGGCTCGCCTCGCGGGCCTTGACGCCCCACTCGTGGGCCGCCGTGACGTCCTCGCCGTGGTCCTGCTCCAGCAGCCGCAGGCCGTCGAGGGTGCTCTCCACCGCCCGCTCGGCCTCGGCGATGTGCGTGGAGTAGTCGCGGATCAGCTCGTCCAGCATCCGCCGCGGGTCCTCCGCCTGGTCCAGCAGGGCGTTGACGTCGGCCTTCGCCAGCTGGGCCACCCGGCCGAGGACGGTCTGCTTGGTGGTCATGGCACCTCTCCTCGATGACACCGGCCTCCCGTACGCGTACGGGAGGCCGGTACCCAGCGTCACACCTGTGAGGCTATGTCCCCTTCTGGGGCTTCGCGACCGGACGTCGGCCGATCTTGTTGCCGAGCCACACCAGCGGGTCGTACTTGCGGTCCACGGCCCGCTCCTTCAGCGGGATCAGGGCGTTGTCCGTGATCTTGATGCCCTCGGGGCAGACCTCGGTGCAGCACTTGGTGATGTTGCAGTAGCCCAGTCCGTGCTCGTCCTGCGCCGTCGCCTTGCGGTCCAGCCCGCTGTCGGCCGCCCCGTCCAGCGGGTGCATGTCGAGCTCCGCGATCCGCATCAGGAAGCGCGGCCCGGCGAAGGCCGTCTTGTTCTCCTCGTGGTCGCGCACCACATGGCAGGTGTCCTGGCACAGGAAGCACTCGATGCACTTGCGGAACTCCTGCGGACGGTCCACGTCCACCTGCTGCATCCGGTACTCGCCCGGCGCCAGCCCCTGCGGCGGCACGAACGACGGCACCTCGCGCGCCTTCTCGTAGTTGAAGGACACGTCCGTCACCAGGTCCCGCACCACGGGGAAGGCCCGCAGCGGCGTCACCGTGATCGTCTCGTCCTGCGAGAAGGTCGACATGCGCGTCATGCACATCAGCCGCGGACGTCCGTTGATCTCCGCACTGCACGAGCCGCACTTGCCCGCCTTGCAGTTCCACCGCACCGCCAGGTCCGGGGCCTGGGTGGCCTGGAGCCGGTGGATGATGTCGAGCACGACCTCGCCGTCGTTGACCTCGACGGTGAAGTCCTTCAGACCGCCGCCGGCCGTGTCGCCCCGCCACACCCGGAAGCTCGCGTCGTACGTGGTCACTCGTAGAGCTCCTCTTCGGCGAGGTACTTGACCAGCTCCTCCTTGTCGAAGAGGGCGAGCAGGTCGGTACGGATGGGCTCGGTCGTCGTGCGTTCCAGGGTGATCCGCCCGCGCGCGGAGTCCGGCGCCGCGAGCTTGCACAGCAGGTTGATCCGCCGCCACTCGCGGTCCATGCCCGGGCAGTCCTCCCGGGTGTGGCCGCCGCGGCTCTCCCGGCGCTCCAGCGCCGCGCGCGCCACGCACTCGCTGACCAGCAGCATGTTGCGCAGGTCCAGGGCGAGGTGCCAGCCGGGGTTGAACTGCCGGTGGCCCTCGACGACCGCCCGCCGGGCCCGCCGGTGCAGCTCGGCGAGGGTGCGCAGGGCCTGCGCCATCTCCTCCTCGCGGCGGATGATGCCGACGAGGTCGTTCATCGTCTGCTGGAGCTCCTGGTGGAGCGTGTACGGGTTCTCCGGCACCTCGCCGGGCTCCAGGCCCCCGGCGCCGGACTCGGTGCCGAACGGCCGCAGCGCCTCGGCCGCCGCCGCGTCCACCTGCGCGGTGTCCACCTGCGGGCGCTCGCCCAGGCCGGCCGCGTACTCCGCCGCGTACAGCCCGGCCCGGCGGCCGAAGACCAGCAGGTCGGAGAGGGAGTTCCCGCCGAGCCGGTTGGAGCCGTGCATGCCGCCCGCGACCTCGCCGGCGGCGAACAGGCCGGGGACGCCGACCGCCGCGGCCGTGTCCGAGTCGACGGCCACGCCGCCCATCACGTAGTGGCAGGTCGGGCCGACCTCCATCGGTTCGGCGGTGATGTCGACGTCCGCCAGCTCCTTGAACTGGTGGTACATCGACGGCAGCCGCCGCTTGATGGTCTCGGCCGGCATGCGCGTCGACACGTCGAGGAACACCCCGCCGTGCGGGGAGCCGCGCCCCGCCTTCACCTCGGCGTTGATCGCGCGGGCGACCTCGTCACGGGGGAGCAGCTCGGGCGGACGCCGGTTGTTGTCCGGGTCCTCGTACCAGCGGTCGCCCTCCTCCTCCGACTCGGCGTACTTCTCCTTGAAGACGTCCGGGACGTAGTCGAACATGAACCGCTTGCCGTCGCTGTTGCGCAGCACGCCGCCGTCGCCGCGTACGGACTCGGTGACGAGGATGCCCTTCACGGAGGGCGGCCAGACCATGCCGGTGGGGTGGAACTGGACGAACTCCATGTTCACCAGCGGCGCGCCCGCCAGCAGCGCCAGCGCGTGGCCGTCGCCGGTGTACTCCCAGGAGTTCGAGGTGACCTTGAAGGACTTGCCGATGCCGCCGGTCGCGAGGACCACGGACGGGGCCTCCAGGACGAAGAAGCGGCCGGACTCGCGCTCGTAACAGAACGCCCCGGAGACGCGGCCGTCCTCCTTGAGGACGCGGGTGACCGTGCACTCCTGGAAGACCTTCAGTCGTGCCTCGTAGTCCCCGAAGCGCTCCTTGTCCTCCTGCTGGAGGGAGACGATCTTCTGCTGGAGCGTACGGATGAGCTCCAGGCCGGTCCGGTCGCCGACGTGCGCGAGGCGCGGGTATTCGTGGCCGCCGAAGTTGCGCTGCGAGATCCGGCCGTCCTTGGTGCGGTCGAAGAGCGCGCCCCAGGTCTCCAGCTCCCACACCCGGTCGGGGGCCTCGCGCGCGTGCAGCTCGGCCATGCGCCACTGGTTGAGGAACTTGCCGCCGCGCATGGTGTCGCGGAAGTGCACCTGCCAGTTGTCACCGGCGTTGGCGTTGCCCATGGAGGCGGCGATGCCGCCCTCCGCCATCACGGTGTGGGCCTTGCCGAACAGCGACTTGCAGACCACGGCCGTACGGGCGCCCCGCTCGCGCGCCTCGATGGCGGCCCGCAGCCCCGCCCCGCCGGCGCCGACCACGACGACGTCCCACTGCTGCCGTTCCGCTTGCGTCATCAGAAAAACCTCGGATCCTCGAAAGCGCCCGTGGCGAGCAGGTACACGTAGAAGTCGGCGAGCGCGACGCTCAGCAGCGACGCCCAGGCCAGCTGCATGTGACGGGCGTTCAGCTTGCCGACCCAGCCCCACAGCCGGTAGCGCACCGGATGCTTCGAGAAGTGCTTCAGCCGGCCGCCGACGATGTGCCGGCAGGAGTGGCAGGAGAGGGTGTACGCCCAGATCAGCGCGATGTTGACGAGGAAGACCAGCGTCCCCAGGCCCATGTGCCCCCACGCGTACGACGCGTCGCGGAAGGCGAGCACGGTGTCGTACGTGAGGATCCCGGCGACCGGCAGCGCGGCGTAGAAGAAGTACCGGTGGATGTTCTGCAGGATCAGCGGGAAGCGGGTCTCGCCGGTGTACTTCTTGTGCGGCTCGGCGACCGCGCACGCCGGGGGCGACGCCCAGAAGCCCCGGTAGTACGCCTTGCGGTAGTAGTAGCAGGTCAGCCGGAAGCCCAGCGGGAAGATCAGGATCAGCAGGGCGGGGGAGAGGCCCCACCAGCTGCCGAAGATCTCCCAGTTGGGGCCGTCCTTCATCGGCGCGCAGTTCTCGGCGAGGCACGGCGAGTAGAACGGCGAGACGTACGGGGCGGCGTAGTAGTCGCTGTTGGCGAAGGCGCGCCAGGTGGAGTAGACGATGAACGCCAGGAGTCCGGCGGCCGTGGCGGCCGGTGCGAGCCACCAGCGGTCGGTGCGGAGGTGGCGGGGCGCGATGGCGGCGCGGGTGGCGCTGTGCACGCCGGTGCGCGAGGGGGCCGCCGGTTCGGTGTGTGGTTGTTGGGTCCCTGTGGCCAACGGGGTCTCCTAGGACGGGCCAGTGGTGGGCGAGTGTGCCGACCCCCGGTCCCGTCAGGGGGCGCGCCGGCCCCGGGCGCCCAGACCCTCGTCGTCCGTGTCGATCCAGAGGGACGAGTCGTACGGGTCGTCCGAGATGGTCACCAGGCCCTCCGGCCGGCCGACGGCCGCCGGCGTCCCCTCGCGCTGCTGCGTGAGGTTCTGCTCCAGCCGGATGATCGAACGGGCGAGCTCTTCGAGATTCCGCTTGACCTCGGTCAAATCGTCCTGAAGTGCCATGGATTACCCTCACTTCGCTCTCGCGGGGGTGGCAAAGGGGTGGCAAACACGCGCCTGCGAGTGTTGCGCGTCACATCGCCCGTTGGGAAGCCGCGTGCACGGATTCCACTCTTCTGGAGGCACCGTTGGGCCGCCCGGGTGGCATTTCGCGAGCAGTGCCGCCGTGTCGCCGCCGCGGGCCCGGCCGTGTGGTTTTCAGTGTAGGGGCAATAGGTCTGATCATCTCTAAATTCCACAAAACAGGACGAAGAGGTATAAGACATGTCCCACCTCGGCGCTCCTCTCCGGTCCGTCGCCCTCCTCACCGGGGGCGTCATCGCCGCCTCCGTCCTCACCCTGACCGGATGCGCCTCCGGCGACGAGGAGAGCACCGCGCGGCCCGTCCCCCAGGACATCGCCCCCGCCGCGCGCGACCGGATCGCCGACGGCGGGACGCTGCGCTGGGCCGTCGACACCGTGCCGGCCACGCTCAACGCCTTCCAGGCCGACGCCGACGCCACCACCTCCCGCATCGCCGGGGCCGTGCTGCCCGCCCTCTTCACCCTCGACGACCGCGGCCGCCCGCAGCGCAACCCCGACTACCTCGAATCGGCCGAGATCATCGAGACCGAGCCCAAGCAGGTCGTCCTCTACAAGCTCCACCAGCAGGCGGTCTGGAGCGACGGCCGCGAGATCGGGGCCCCCGACTTCGCAGCCCAGTGGCGCGCGCTCAGCGGCAAGGACTCCGCGTACTGGACCGCCCGCAACGCCGGGTACGAACGCATCGAGAAGATCGAGCGCGGCGCGAGCGACCTGGAGGTGCGGGTCACCTTCAACAAGCCGTACGCCGACTGGCGCGCCCTGTTCACGCCGCTCTACCCCAAGGACGTCACGGGCAAGCCGGACACCTTCAACGACGGCGCCCGGACGCGGCTCCCCACCTCCGCCGGACCCTTCCGCCTGAAGGCCGTCGACACCGACGCCGGCACGGTCACCCTCGTACGCAACACGCGCTGGTGGGGAAAGCCCGCCAAGCTCGACACGCTCGTGCTGCGCGCCGTCCCGCGCACCGGGCGCGCCGCCGCGCTCGCCGCCGGGGCGGTGGACCTGGCCGAGATCGACCGTGCGACGGCCGACCGGATCGCGCTCGCGGCGAAGGAGGGCAAGGGCGGCAAGGAGGGCGCGGCCGGCGCCGCGGCCGCCGCAGGCCCGCCGGCCGCCGCGGGCCCCGCGTCCGCCGCCCTCCCGCCGTCCGCCGCGCTGAAGTCCTGGGCGCTGGCGTACGGCTCCGACGAGGTCACGGCCGCGCGAGCCCAGGCGGCGCGCCTCAAGGAGCGGCAGGCGGCCGCGGCGCAGGCCGCCGAGCGCGAGGCGCTGCGCGGCTTCACCGTCCGCAAGTCGCTGGAGCCCGCCTACACCCAGCTCGCGCTGAACGGCGAGTCCGGGCCCCTCGCGGACGAGCGGGTGCGCCGGGCCGTGGCCCGGGCGCTGGACCGGCGGGAGCTCGCCGAGGCCGTGCTGAAGCCGCTGGGGCTGCCCGCGCACCCGGTCGGCAGCCACCTCGCACTGGCGGGCCAGTGGGCGTACGCGGACAGCAGCGGCGCCCTGGGCGAGCAGGACACCGAGGAGGCCCAGGCGCTGCTGGCGGACGCGGGCTGGACCCCGGGCGGCGCGGCCCGCAGGCCCGCCGCGCCGAAGGACGGTACGAAGGCGGGCGCCGAGGCATCCCCGGGCACGCCGCGCGCCGCGTCCCTGCCGGGAGCCCGCACGGCCGCGCACACCCAGGGCGCCCCGGACCGGCCCTCGAACGACGGCCTCTACATCGTGGGCGACGACAAGTCGCCCCGCGGCGACGACGGCACCCACATCCTGGCCCCCGCCCCCGTCGAGGCGGTCCGGGGCGCGCTGCTGCGACAGGCGGCCGCCGTCGGCGGGACCGACGACGCCGAGAACCCCGGCAAGGCGGACACCTCCGACCAGGCCGACAAGGCGAAGGGCGGCGTCCCCGGCGCGTACGCCCCGCGCGGCACCGCCGCGCCCGGGCCCGCCTCGCCGTCCGCGAAGGCGGCGGGCGGGCCGCTCGGCAAGGACGGCAAGGAGCTGACCCTGCGGTTCGTCCTGCCGTCCGGGCCCGGCTCGGAGGCGCTGCGGACCGTCGGCGCCAAGATCACCGGGATGCTGGACCGGATCGGGATCCGCACCCACATCGTCAAGGTCTCCGACGAGAGCTACTTCAAGGACCACATCGCCGCCGGCGACTACGACCTCGCCCTCTACTCCTGGCCCGCCACCGCCTACCCGGCGACCGACGGGCGGCCGATCTTCGCCAAGCCGCAGCCGGCCACGGACGGGTCCCTGCTCGTGGAGCAGAACTACACCCGGGTCGGCACGGACCACATCGACCAGCTCTTCGACCAGGCGGCCGCCGAGCTCGACGAGAAGGCGGCGCGGGAGCTGGTGAAGCAGGCCGACGCCCGGATCTGGGCCGCGGCCGGCTCCATCCCGCTCTACCAGCGGCCCCAGCTGGTCGCGGCCCGGCCGCACGTGGTCAACGCCGGGGCCTTCGGCTTCGCGACGCCCCGCTACGAGGACATCGGCTTCCGGCGGAAGTGACGACGCCGCGTACACCGACTGTGTAAAGAGCAGGTCAAGCTCAGAATCCGCTCAAGTCGCTTGCCCACCGGACACCCCGGTGGGCAAGCTCACGTCCGGCCCCCGCAGGCCCTCCTCACCAGCACCCCCCAGTGCCGCACACCAGCTCCACCAGACACATGTTCGCGCTTCCCGAATGGGCCGGGAAGCCGCTTCCGCGTGTGCCCCGTACCATGGAACACAGCCGTGGCGCGACCGCCCGGCGGGCGTACGAGGACCAAGAGACGCCGCACCCACGATTTTGAGAGAAGCGCCAGCCACTTATGCCCACGCGCCACGACATCCGTAACGTCGCCATCGTCGCCCACGTCGACCACGGCAAGACGACCATCGTCGACGCCATGCTCAAGCAGGCCGGTGCCTTCGCCGCGCACCAGCTCGACTCGGTCGACGACCGCATGATGGACTCGAATGACCTGGAGCGTGAGAAGGGCATCACGATCCTCGCCAAGAACACGGCGGTGAAGTACCACCCCAAGGACGGCGGGGCGCCCATCACCATCAACATCATCGACACCCCCGGCCACGCCGACTTCGGCGGCGAGGTCGAGCGCGGTCTGTCGATGGTGGACGGCGTGGTGCTGCTGGTGGACGCCTCCGAGGGTCCGCTGCCGCAGACCCGCTTCGTGCTCCGCAAGGCCCTCCAGCGCCGGATGCCGGTCATCCTCTGCATCAACAAGACGGACCGCCCGGACTCCCGCATCGACGAGGTCGTCAACGAGACGTACGACCTCTTCCTGGACCTGGACGCGGACGAGGAGCAGATCGAGTTCCCGATCGTCTACGCCTGCGGCCGCGACGGCATCGCCTCGCTGACCAAGCCGGAGGACGGCACCGTCCCGGCCGACTCCACCAACCTGGAGCCGTTCTTCTCCACCATCCTGGAGCACATCCCGGCCCCGGTGTACGACGAGGAGGCCCCCCTCCAGGCCCACGTCACCAACCTCGACGCCGACAACTTCCTCGGCCGCATCGCGCTGCTCCGCGTCGAGCAGGGCGAGCTGCGCAAGGGCCAGACGGTCGCGTGGATCAAGCGTGACGGCTCGATCTCGAACGTCCGCATCACCGAGCTGATGATGACCGAGGCGCTCACCCGCAAGCCGGCCGAGGTGGCGGGCCCCGGTGACATCTGCGCCGTCGCCGGTATCCCCGACATCATGATCGGCGAGACGCTGGCCGACCCGGAGAACCCGATCGCGCTGCCGCTGATCACGGTCGACGAGCCGGCGATCTCGATGGTCATCGGTACGAACACCTCGCCGCTGGTCGGCCGCGGTGCCACCGGCAAGGGCGCCGACAACAAGGCCGCCGTCAAGGACCGCAAGGTCACCGCCCGCCAGGTGAAGGACCGCCTGGACCGCGAGCTCATCGGTAACGTCTCGCTGCGCGTCCTGGACACCGAGCGCCCCGACGCCTGGGAGGTGCAGGGCCGCGGTGAGCTGGCGCTGGCCATCCTGGTCGAGCAGATGCGCCGTGAGGGCTTCGAGCTGACCATCGGCAAGCCGCAGGTGGTCACCAAGGAGATCGACGGCAAGGTCCACGAGCCCGTCGAGCGCATGACCATCGACGTGCCCGAGGAGCACATGGGCGCCGTCACGCAGCTCATGGGCGTCCGCAAGGGCCGCATGGACAACATGTCCAACCACGGCTCCGGCTGGGTGCGCATGGAGTTCGTCGTGCCGTCCCGCGGCCTCATCGGCTTCCGTACCGAGTTCCTGACCCAGACGCGCGGCACGGGCATCGCCCACTCCATCCACGAGGGCCACGAGCCGTGGTTCGGCACCCTGCAGACCCGTAACAACGGTTCGCTGGTGGCCGACCGCTCCGGCGCGGTCACCGCCTTCGCGATGACCAACCTCCAGGAGCGCGGCGTCCTCTTCGTGGAGCCGGGCACCGAGGTGTACGAGGGCATGATCGTCGGTGAGAACTCCCGCTCCGACGACATGGACGTCAACATCACCAAGGAGAAGAAGCTCACCAACATGCGGTCGTCCTCGGCCGACTCCTTCGAGGCGATCGTCCCGCCGCGCAAGCTCTCGCTGGAGCAGTCGCTGGAGTTCTGCCGCGACGACGAGTGCGTCGAGGTGACGCCGGAGGCCGTCCGCATCCGCAAGGTGAACCTGGACCAGCGCGAGCGCGCCCGCGCCGCCTCGCGCGCCAAGCACGGCTGACCGAGCCGCGGTACGGCTGAGCCGTACGTCCTTGTACCGAACGGCCGTTGGGGTTTCGACCCCGGCGGCCGTTCGGCGTTCCCGGGCCGGGAAGATGGGGCGGAGGGCGGGAGCGGACCGGAGAGGGGCCCTCCGGACGAGTCCTAGGGCTGCGGACGCGCCCGCGTCAATGCCTTTTCCCTGCCGAAGCGTCCGCATATCGACCGTCGCTCTCCGGAACGTGGTCTAACGGTCCGTTTCGCGGGTGTCTGTCTGGACTCACTTTGTCCGGATTTCGGGCTTCGGGGTCTTGGCGATGTTGTCAAAACGAGACCCTTTAAGTGTGGTTTACGGCCCGGCTGTACTTAATAGTTGGCTCCATTGAGCTCGGGTCAATGGGTCACGCACTGTGGGGAGTGCGCCGACTCACGAGCACACCGGGGTACTTGGGGATCTCGCCGTCAGGGGTGTCGGCGGGATGCCGCGTATCCCTGTTGCGGTAACAAGTGAACTCATGAGGAGGACCCCATGCGTGGTGCCATAAGCACCGATCGGGTCGTGTCTGCGGTAGTGATCCCCACGGGGGCGGAACGACCGTGACAAGTCCAGCGCAGACCGAGGGCGCTGAAGCGTCCGCCGTCTTGGAAGTAGTTGCCCCGTCGAAGGACGAGGCGTCGTCGGCCAAGGACCCCGCCGGGCTCTCTCCCGGGCAGTTGATGTGGCGTCGATTCAAGCGTGACCGCACCGGAGTCGTCTCCGCTGTGATCGTCATCTTCTTCTTCGTCATCGCTCTCCTCGCCCCGCTCATCGCGAAGGTGTACGGCAAGAACCCGTACACCCTCTACGGGCAGGAGACCATCGGACTCCTCGACGAGTTCTCCATCCCGACCGGGTCGTTCGGCGGTATGTCCGGCGAGTTCTGGTTCGGTATCGAGCCCATCCTGGGCCGTGACGTGTTCACGCAGCTGCTCTACGGCATGCGTACGTCCATCTACACGGCTCTGGCCGCGACGATCCTCATGGTCGTCGTCGGCGTGGTGATGGGCCTGGTAGGCGGGTACTACGGCGGGAAGGTCGACTTCTGGCTTGGGCGGTTCACCGACTTCCTGCTCGGTTTCCCCAGCCAGCTGTTCTTCATCGCGTCGATGCCCGTCGTCGTGGCCGCGTTCGTCAACCCCGAAGAGGAGACGCCCACGGCGTTGCGC
The DNA here is from genome assembly GCF_055571835.1 of Streptomyces sp. NPDC030862. Classification (NCBI taxonomy): domain Bacteria; kingdom Bacillati; phylum Actinomycetota; class Actinomycetes; order Kitasatosporales; family Streptomycetaceae; genus Streptomyces; species Streptomyces sp. NPDC030862. Next base: position 149,995 of record NZ_JBVIEN010000002.1, read on the forward strand.
GCAGGCGCGATCATCGTGGTCCTCTCCTTCCTGGGTTGGATGGGCCTGTCACGGCTGATCAGGGCCGCGACCCTCTCCCTGCGCGAGCGGGAGTTCGTCGAGGCCGCGAAGATCGCGGGCGCTTCTCCCTGGCGGATCATCCGCAAGGAGCTGCTGCCCAACTTGGTCACCCCGATTCTCGTGCAGGCGACGCTCATGCTGCCCGCCACGATCCTGTCGGTGGCCTTCCTGTCCTATGTGGGTGTCGGCTTCGTCGAGCCCACTCCGGACTGGGGCCGGATGTTCGCCATCGGTGCGGACATCTACGAGCAGGACCCCGCGTACATGTTCTTCCCCGGGGTCGCCATGGTCATCTTCGTCGTGGCCTTCAACCTGCTCGGTGACTCGGTACGCGACGCGTTCGACCCGAAGTCCGGTCGCTGACGTCATACCAGCGGGATAGCTGTCACCTCGCCGCGCACCTGCGGCGTACCCGGACAGCACAGTTGGATCACTACTGACAGATAGGTACTCATCACCATGAGCATCTTTGGCACGCGCGCGGCACGTGCTGCCGTGGTCGTCCTGGCGGCCGGCTCGCTGGCGCTGACCGGTTGCAGCAGCAACAACGGCAACGGCAAGGGCGAATCCCAGTCCAAGGGACACAGCAAGGAGGACGCGGCCAAGCAGGCCGCGGCCGTCTCCTTCGGTGACGCCAAGGCGTCGACCGGCCCGGCGGCGGAGGTCCCGGGCGCCAAGCCCGGCGGCACGATCAACGTCTACCAGACGGACGACTTCTCCCACCTGGACCCGGCGCAGACCTACGTGAGCGACGGCCGTGCCCTCGGCCGCCTCCTCCACCGCGGTCTGACGCAGTACCAGGAGGACGACAACGGCAAGCTCACCGTCGTCGGTGACATCGCCACCGACTCCGGCAAGACCACCGACGGCGGCAAGACCTGGACCTACACCCTCAAGAGCGGTGTGAAGGACCAGAACGGCACCGAGATCACCTCGGCCGACGTCCGCCACACCATCGAGCGCCTGTACGCGCCGTTCGTCACCGACGGCCCGGTCTACCTGCAGAACTGGCTGTCCGGTGAGGGCACCACGTACCGCAAGGCCCTGCCCGACGGCCCGTACAAGGGCAAGCACCTGCCCGACACGGTCCTCGCCACGCCGGACCCGAAGACGGTCGTCTTCAAGTTCAAGGAGCCGCAGGCGGACCTCCCGCAGGCGCTGGCCATGGTCGGCTACTCCATCGTGCCGCAGAAGGCCGACACCAAGGAGAAGTACGACACCGCCCCCAGCTCCCTCGGCCCCTACAAGATCGCCGAGTTCAAGCCGGGCAAGTCGATGAAGCTCGTCAAGAACCCGCACTGGGACCCGAAGACCGACTCGGTCCGTCACCAGTACGTCGACGGCTTCGACATCGCCTTCAACCTGGACGACGAGGCCCAGACCAAGGCGATCCTCGCGGACCGCGGTGAGGCCCAGAACGCCATCCAGCTGACCGGCACGGTCGCCACGACCCAGGTCCGCAACGTCATCTCCAACCCGGACGCGAAGAAGCGCACCATTCAGGGCTACCAGCCCTACGTCTGGCAGCTGAACTTCAACCTCGACCGGATGAAGGACAAGAAGGTCCGCGACGCCATCGCGCTGGCGATGCCGAACGCGAACGTCTTCCAGCCTGACGGCGGCGCGTACGGCGGCGAGATCGCCACCGGCCTGATCGCCCCCACCGTGCCGGGCTTCGAGAAGGACTACGACCCGTTCGGCAAGCTGAAGAAGCCGCTCGGTGACGTCGAGAAGGCCAAGAAGCTGATCAAGGAGGCGGGCGCCGAGGGCAAGAAGGTCGTCTACGCCTACGCCAACACGCCGAAGCGTCAGCAGCAGGCCGTGGTCATCGAGAACGCGCTCACCAAGATCGGTCTCGACGTCCAGAAGAAGGAGATCGACGGCGCCACCTGGTACGAGCAGGTCGGCAAGGTCGACAACGGTCTCGACCTCTACATGACCGGCTGGGGCCAGGACTGGCCGTCCATGTCCACGGTCATCCCGCCGCTGTTCGACGGTACGCAGCTGCAGGACGGTTCGTCGGTGTACTCCCACATCAACGACCCGAAGGTGAACGCCGAGATCGCCCGCATCAAGAAGATCACGGACCCGGCCGAGGCCCAGAAGGCGTGGACCGAGCTGCACCACGACATCGTGGAGCGCATCAACCCCGCGGCTCCGCTGTACTTCACCAAGTCGCTGCAGATCCAGGGCTCCAACGTGGGCGGTGCGCGCTACTCGCACGAGATGAGCGTCATCGACATCACGCGCCTGTACCTGAAGAAGTAACGACAGCTCAGGCAGGCCGGTTTTCCGGGGGTGTGTGCCCGGCGGAGCGCACACCCCCGGAAAACCCCGGCCCCCGCACGACCCCTCACAGCCGCCGTCCTGAGAGCAGCGACCAGCCATGCTTCGATTCCTTCTGCGCCGGACGCTCGGCGCAGTCCTGATCCTCTTCTTGATCAGCGCCTTCACGTTCTTCATGTTCTTCGCCATCCCGCAGGACCCCGCCCTGCTGGCCTGCGGCAAGAACTGCACGCCTGACGCGCTGGCCATCATTCACAAGAACCTGGGCCTGGACCAGCCTGTGCCGGTGCAGTTCTGGGCGTACATGGTCGGCATCTTCGCCGGACGCGAGTTCTCGGTCGGCTACTGCGCGGCCCCCTGCTTCGGTGTCTCCTTCGACAACCAGCAGATGGTGTGGGACACGATCATCGACCGTCTCCCGCTGACGGTGTCGCTCTCGCTCGGCGGCCTCGTCGTCTTCCTGACGGTCGGCCTCGCCGCCGGCATGATCGCCGCCTGGCGCAGGGGCACCGCCGTCGACAAGATCTTCAGCGGCGGCTCGCTGGTGCTGTCCTCGATGCAGATCTACTTCCTCGGCCCGGTGGTGCTCGGCATCTTCGTCTACAGCACGGGCTGGCTCAACAAGCCGAAGTACGTGCCGTTCAGCGAGAGCCCCGGCGGCTGGTTCATGGGCCTGCTGATCCCCTGGCTCGTGATGTCGGTGATCTTCACGGCCAACTACACGCGTATGGCCCGCTCGACCATGATCGAGCAGCTCCAGGAGGAGCACGTCCGCGCCGCCCGCGCCAAGGGCATGTCGGGCCGCTTCGTCTTCTTCCGTTACGCGTGGCGCGGCTCGCTCATCCCCATCGTCACCATCCTCGGCATGGACCTGGGCGCGTTGTTCGGCGGCGCCATGGTCACGGAGCTCACCTTCGGCCTGGCGGGTATCGGCCGCCTCGCCCGTGACTCGGTCGTCGACAAGGACCTGCCGCTGACCATGGGCGTGATGGTCTTCAGCGCCGCCCTCATCCTTCTGTTCAACATCATCGTGGACGCCTTGTACGCCATCATCGACCCGCGCGTGCGTCTGTCCTAGGAGAACGACCGTGACCACACTCACCAAGACCGAGGACGCCCCGGCCCCGACCGAGCCGGACGCGTTCCTGTCGGTGCGCGACCTGCGTGTCCAGTTCTCCACCGAGGACGGCATCGTCAAGGCCGTGGACGGGCTCTCCTTCGACCTCCAGCCGGGCAAGACCCTGGGCATCGTCGGCGAGTCGGGCTCCGGCAAGTCGGTGACCAACCTGTCCATCCTGGGCCTGCACAACCCGCGCTCCACCACGATCACCGGCTCCATCGAGCTGGACGGCGAGGAGATCACCGACGCCCCGACCAAGCGGCTGGAGACGCTGCGCGGCAACAAGATGGCGATGATCTTCCAGGACGCGCTGACCGCCCTGTCGCCGTACTACACGATCGGCCGCCAGATCTCGGAGCCGTTCCGCAAGCACACCGGGGCCAGCAAGAAGGAGGCCCGCGACCGGGCCATCGAGATGCTCGGCAAGGTCGGCATCCCGTCGCCCGAGACGCGCGTCGACGACTACCCGCACCAGTTCTCCGGCGGTATGCGCCAGCGCGCCATGATCGCCATGTCGCTGGTCTGCAACCCCGCGCTGCTCATCGCCGACGAGCCCACCACGGCCCTCGACGTGACCGTGCAGGCGCAGATCCTCGACCTGCTCAAGGACCTCCAGCAGGAGTTCGGCTCCGCGATCATCCTGATCACCCACGACCTCGGCGTCGTCGCCAACATGGCCGACGACCTGCTGGTGATGTACGCCGGCCGGGCCGTGGAGCGCGGTTCCGTGCGCGAGGTGCTCAAGGCGCCCCAGCACCCGTACACCTGGGGTCTGCTCAGCTCCATGCCCCGCCTGTCCGGAGACGTCAACGAGCCGCTGCGCCCGATCCCCGGCTCTCCGCCGAGCCTGCTGAACCCGCCGCCCGGCTGCCCGTTCCACCCGCGGTGCGAGTTCCGGGACCTGGTCGAGGGGGACCGCTGCGTGACCGAACGCCCGCTGCTGCCCGCGGGACGGGGCTCGGCGTGCCACATCGCGCCCGAGCGGAAGCAGCAGGTTTTCATCGAGACGATTCAGCCCCGGCTGGGCTGACGACCGGCGACTGGGGCTAAAGACCATGAGCGAGAACAACACCACCAAGGCCGCCGGCGAAGCGGTGCCGCAGCAGCGCGACCGGTCCTCGGCCGAGCCGCTGCTGGTGACCAAAGGACTGACCAAGCACTTTCCGATCATGGGGGGCTTCCCCATCAAGCGGAAGGTGGGCGCGGTCCAGGCCGTCGACGGCGTGGACCTGACCGTCTACCCCGGCGAGAGCCTGGGCCTGGTCGGCGAGTCGGGCTGCGGCAAGTCGACCACCGGCAGGCTCCTCACCCGCCTGCTGGAGCCGACCGGCGGCACCATCACCTACCGCGGCCAGGACATCACGTACGCCAAGCGCAAGCAGCTGGCGCCGATCCGGTCCGAGATCCAGATGATCTTCCAGGACCCGTACGCGTCGCTGAACCCGCGGCAGACCGTCGGCACGATCATCTCCGGGCCGATGGAGATCAACGGCATCAACCCGCCCGGCGGCCGTGAGAAGCGCGTCCGGGAGCTGCTGGAGATCGTCGGGCTCAACCCCGAGCACTACAACCGCTTCCCGCACGAGTTCTCCGGCGGCCAGCGCCAGCGCATCGGCGTGGCCCGGGCGCTCGCCCTGGAGCCGAAGCTGATCGTCGCGGACGAGCCGGTCTCCGCGCTGGACGTCTCGATCCAGGCGCAGGTCGTCAACCTGCTCCAGGACCTGCAGCGGGACATGGGCATCGCGTTCGTGTTCATCGCGCACGACCTCGCCGTCGTACGCCACTTCTCCGAGCGCGTGGCCGTGATGTACCTGGGCAAGGTGGTGGAGGTCGCGGACCGCGACTCGCTCTACAACCGCCCGCGCCACCCGTACACGCACGCCCTGCTGTCGGCGGTGCCGGAGGCGGACCTCGACACCGAGCGCCGGGAGCGCATCCGCCTCTACGGCGACGTGCCGTCCCCGATCATGCCGCCGTCCGGCTGCCGCTTCCGTACGCGGTGCTGGAAGGCGCAGGACATCTGTGCGAGCGAGGAGCCGCCGCTCGTCCAGGTGGAGGGCAACCGCGACGGCCACCTGACGGCGTGCCACTTCCCGGAGGAGCCGACGACCGAGGCGCGCGGCGAGGACATCGTCCTCGACCCGGCGCTGGCCGCCCTGGAGGCGGAGGCGACGCCGAAGAAGACGGTGTAGCGCCACGGCGCAGCGCCGCACTCCGGCGCCGTACGCACCCGAGGGACCCGCACCGCCGCACCCGCGGCGGGACGGGGCCCTTCGCGTGCCCCCGCCACTCCTGCGGACGCGATGGGCGTGCGGGCCCGCCCGGTATGCGGTGGTATGTGGGTCCAGGCCGGGACCGAGGACGGAGGCCCGGGGACCGACGACCCCCCACGGGAGGCACCCCATGCGCGGAGCCACGCACGTCAGGTCGGCCGCATGCGCCGTGGCCGTCGCCCTCGCGGCGACCGCCTGCGGCGGAGGCGCCGCCGGCGGTGGCGCCGACGGGATCGTGCGCTCCTCCTGGGGCGACCCGCAGAACCCCATCGAGCCGGCCAACACCAACGAGGTCCAGGGCGGCAAGGTCCTCGACATGGTCTTCCGCGGTCTCAAGCGGTACGACCCCGAGACCGGCGAGGCGCGCGACCTGGTGGCCGAGAAGATCGAGACGACCGACTCGAAGAACTTCACCATCACCCTCAAGCCCGGCTGGACCTTCAGCAACGGCGAACCCGTCACCGCCCGCTCCTTCGTCGACGCCTGGAACTACGCGGCGCACATCGACAACAAGCAGAACAACGCGCCCTTCTTCAGCGACATCGCCGGCTACGACGACGTCCACCCCACCTCCGGCGCCCCCCGGGCCAAGACGATGAGCGGACTGGTCGTCAAGGACGACCGCACCTTCACCGTGACGCTCAAGGACACCTTCTCCAGCTGGCCCGAGACCCTCGGCTACCACGCGTTCGTCCCGCTGCCCCGCGCCTTCTTCACCGACCACGACGGCTGGCTGGACAAGCCGGTCGGCAACGGCCCCTACGCCGTGGAGTCGTACCAGAAGGGCTCCGCCATGAAGCTGCGCCGCTGGGACGGCTACCGGGGCCCCGACAAGGCGCGCAACGGCGGCGTGGACCTCGTCGTCTACACCGACAACAACACCGCCTACACCGACCTGATGGCGGGCAACCTCGACCTCGTCGACGACGTCCCCGCGCAGCAGTTGAAGAACGCCGCGAACGACCTCGGCGACCGCTACATCAACCAGCCCGCCCTCATCCTCCAGACCCTCGCCTTCCCGATGTACCGGCCGGAGTGGGCCAAGCCCGGCATGGAGAAGGTCCGCCGCGGCCTGTCCATGGCCATCAACCGCGACGAGATCACCCGGCAGATCTACCAGGGCACGCGCACGCCCGCGAAGGACTGGACCTCCCCGGCCCTCGGCCGCGAGGGCGGCCACACGCAGCTGTGCGGCGACACGTGCGCGTACGACCCGGCCCGGGCCAAGAAGCTCATCGAGGAGGGCGGCGGCCTGCCCGGCGGACGGCTGACGCTCACCTCCAACGTCGACACCGGCTCGCACCGCGCCTGGATGGACGCCGTCTGCAACAGCGTCAACAACGCGCTGGACAAGGGGCCCGTCTGCACCGTCGACCCCGTCGGCACCTTCGCCGACTACCGCAACCGCACCACGACCTTCCGGATGTCCGGCCCCTTCCGCTCCGGCTGGCAGGCCGACTACCCGCTCATCCAGAACTTCCTCCAGCCGCTGTACTACACCGGCGGCTCCGCCAACCACGGCAAGTTCAGCGACCAGCGGTTCGACGCGCTCGTCGACAAGGCCAACCGCACGACCGACCAGGCCCAGGCGGTCAAGGACTTCCAGGCCGCCGAGCGGATCCTCGCCGAGCAGATGCCGGTCATCCCGCTCTGGTACCAGAACGGCAGCGCCGGCTACTCCGAGCGCCTGTCCGACGTGGCCCTGAACCAGTTCAGCGTCCCGGTCTACGACCGGATCAAGGTCAGCTGACGCCCGCGCGAGCATTCCGCCCGAACCGCGCCCGACGACGACCGGAGCTCCCATGGGACGCTATGTGATCCGGCGGCTGCTCCAGATGATCCCGGTGTTCATCGGCAGCACCTTCCTCATCTTCTTCATGGTGTACGCCCTCGGCGACCCGGTCGCCGCGCTCTTCGGCGACCGCGAACCCGACCCCGCCACCGCCGCCCGCATCCGCGCGGAACTCCACCTCGACGAACCCCTGTGGAAGCAGTACCTGCTCTACATGGGCCAGATCTTCCGCGGCGACTTCGGCACCGCCTTCAACGGCCGCCGCGTCACCGAACTGATGGCCTCCGCCTTCCCCGTCACCCTCCGCCTCACCCTCGTCGCCATCGTCATCGAGGTCCTCATCGGCATCACCCTCGGCGTCGTCAGCGGCCTCAAGCGCGGCCGCCCCCTCGACACCGGCCTGCTCGTCCTCACGCTCGTGGTGATCTCCGTCCCCACCTTCGTCTCCGGCTACCTCCTCCAGTACCTCCTCGGCGTGCAGTGGGGCTGGGTGCGCCCCTCGGTCTCCCCGGACGCCCGCTTCGACGAACTGCTCCTGCCCGGCACCGTGCTGGCGCTGGTGTCCCTGGCGTACGTCACCCGCCTGAGCCGTACGTCCATCGCCGAGAACATCCGCGCCGACTACGTCCGCACCGCCATCGCCAAGGGCCTGCCCCGCCACCGGGTCATCACCCGGCACGTGCTGCGCAACTCGCTCATCCCCGTCGTCACCTTCATCGGCGCCGACATCGGCTCGCTCATGGGCGGTGCCATCGTCACCGAGCGGATCTTCAACATCCACGGCGTCGGCTACCAGCTCTACCAGGGCATCCTCCGCAACAACGCGCCCACGGTCGTCGGCTTCGTGACGATCCTGGTCATCGTCTTCCTGGTGGCGAACCTGCTCGTCGACCTGCTGTACGCGGTCCTGGACCCGAGGATCCGTTATGCCTGAACCCGCACGCGACCGGTTCGACGCCGTCGCCCCGACCGGCGCGGGCGGCGCCATGGACCTCGCCGTCGCCGAGGCCGGCACGCTCGGGGCCGACGACCGCCGCCCCCGCTCCCTGTGGAGCGACGCCTGGCACCAGCTGCGCCGCAACCCCGTCTTCGTCGTCTCCGCCCTCCTCATCGTCTTCCTCGTCCTGATCGCCCTCTGGCCGCAGATCCTCACCTCCGGCGACCCGCTGCGGTGCGACCTGTCCAAGTCACAGCAGGGCCCGGCGCCGGGTCACCCGTTCGGGTACGACACCCAGGGCTGCGACGTCTACACCCGTACGGTGTACGGCGCGCGCGCCTCCATCACCGTCGGCGTGTGCGCCACCCTCGGCGCCGCGCTGCTGGGCAGCCTGCTCGGCGGGCTCGCCGGCTTCTTCGGCGGCTGGTCGGACGCGCTGCTGTCGCGCACCGCCGACGTGTTCTTCGGCATCCCCGTCGTCCTCGGCGGCCTGGTGTTCCTCTCCGTCGTCACCAGCTCCACCGTGTGGCCCGTGGTCGGCTTCATCGTGCTGCTCGGCTGGCCCCAGGTCGCCCGCATCGCCCGCGGCGCCGTCATCACCGCCAGGGAGCACGACTACGTCCAGGCCGCGCGGGCGCTCGGCGCGGGCAGCGGACGCATGCTGCTGCGCCATGTCGCTCCCAACGCCGTCGCGCCCGTCATCGTCGTGGCGACCATCGCGCTGGGCACGTACATCGCCCTGGAGGCCACGCTGTCCTTCCTGGGCGTCGGCCTGCGCCCGCCGACCGTCTCCTGGGGCATCGACATCTCGAACGCCGCCCCGCAGATCCGCAACGCCCCGCACATGCTGCTCTGGCCGGCCGGAGCCCTGTCCCTCACCGTGCTCGCCTTCATCATGCTCGGCGACGCCGTGCGCGACGCCCTCGACCCGAAGCTGCGCTGATCCCCAGGAGCCGCCGCCATGTCCGACACCCTGCTGGAGGTACGCGACCTGCGCGTGGAGTTCCGTACCCGCGACGGGATCGCCAAGGCCGTCAACGGCGTCTCGTACGCGGTCGACGCCGGCGAGACCCTCGCCGTGCTCGGTGAGTCGGGCTCCGGCAAGTCCGTCACCGCGCAGGCCGTCATGGGCATCCTCGACACGCCGCCGGCCCGGATCACGGGCGGCGAGATCCTCTTCAAGGGCCGCGACCTGCTCACCCTCAAGGAGGACGCCCGGCGCCGGATCCGCGGCGCCGAGATGGCGATGGTCTTCCAGGACGCCCTGTCGGCGCTCAACCCGGTGCTCACCGTGGGCGACCAGCTCGGCGAGATGTTCGTCGTCCACCGGGGCATGTCCAGGCGCGACGCCCGCGCCAAGGCCGTCGAGCTGATGGACCGGGTCCGCATCCCGGCGGCCCGCGAGCGGGTCGGGCAGTACCCGCACCAGTTCAGCGGCGGCATGCGCCAGCGCATCATGATCGCCATGGCGATGGCGCTGGAACCGGCCCTCATCATCGCCGACGAGCCCACCACCGCCCTGGACGTCACCGTCCAGGCCCAGATCATGGAGCTCCTCGCCGAGCTGCGGCGCGACCTCGGCATGGGACTGATCCTCATCACCCACGACCTCGGCGTCGTCGCCGACGTCGCCGACCGGATCGCCGTCATGTACGCGGGCCGGATCGTCGAGACCGCGCCCGTCCACGACCTCTACCGGGCCCCCGCCCACCCCTACACCGCCGGGCTGCTCGACTCGATCCCGCGCCTGACCGACAAGGGCAGGGAGCTGTACGCCATCAAGGGCCTGCCGCCGAGCCTGCTGGACATCCCGCCCGGCTGCCCCTTCCACCCGCGCTGCCCGCGCGCCCGCGACGTGTGCCGCATCGACGAACCGCCGCTCCACGAGGTGTCCGACGAGCGGGGCAGCGCCTGCCACTTCTGGAAGGAGACCCTCCATGCCGCCGATTCTTGAGGTGCGCGGGCTCGTCAAGCACTACCCCCTCACCCGGGGCGTCCTGTTCAAGAAGCAGACCGGCGCCGTCAAGGCCGTCGACGGCGTCGACTTCACGCTGGACGCGGGGGAGACGCTCGGCATCGTGGGGGAGTCCGGCTGCGGCAAGTCCACCCTCGCCCGGATGCTCGTCAGCCTCGAACGGCCCACGGCCGGGCGGATCCTGTACAAGGGCGAGGACATCACCCGGCTCTCCGGCCGCGCCCTCAAGGCCGTGCGCCGCAACATCCAGATGGTGTTCCAGGACCCGTACACCTCCCTCAACCCGCGCATGACGGTCGGCGACATCGTCGGCGAGCCGTACGAGATCCACCCCGAGGCCGCACCGAAGGGCGACCGGCGCCGCCGGGTGCGCGAACTGCTCGACGTCGTCGGCCTCAACCCCGAGTACATCAACCGCTACCCCCACCAGTTCTCCGGCGGCCAGCGCCAGCGCATCGGCATCGCGCGCGGCCTCGCCCTGCGCCCCGAGGTCATCGTGGCCGACGAACCGGTGTCCGCCCTCGACGTCTCCGTACAGGCGCAGGTGATCAACCTGCTGGAGCGCCTCCAGGACGAGTTCGGCCTGAGCTACGTCTTCATCGCGCACGACCTGTCGATCGTGCGGCACATCTCCGACCGGGTCGGCGTGATGTACCTCGGCAGGATCGTCGAGACCGGCACCGACACCGAGATCTACGACCACCCCACGCACCCGTACACCCAGGCCCTGCTGTCGGCGGTGCCGGTGCCCGACCCGGCGGCGCGGGCGTCGCGGGGTGAGCGGATCCTGCTCACGGGTGATGTGCCGTCCCCCGCCGACCCTCCCTCCGGGTGCCGCTTCCGCACCCGCTGCTGGAAGGCGCGCGACACCTGCGCCGTGGAGGTGCCGCCGCTGGCCGTGCCGGTGCCGCTGGCGCACCGGGAGGGCCCGGCGCGGCACGACTCGGCCTGCCACTTCGCGGAGGAGAGGCGGGTGGTGGCGCCGGGGCCACGCGCCTGACGGCCGTTCAGGGCTTAACAGCCGGGTAACGGCGCGGACTTCGCTCCGATATACGGACACGCCAGCCTGGAGAACGTACGGCCGTGCGGGTGCCGTGGACCGGCCGGGGCGCAGTGATCTCGCCCCGGCCGGTCGCCTTCTCAGGCCAGGTTCAGCGACCGCTTCAGGAAGTCCACCTGGAGCAGCAGCAGGTTTTCGGCCACCTGCTCCTGCGGCGTCATGTGCGTCACGCCCGTGAGCGGCAGCACCTCATGGGGCCGGCCCGCCGCCAGCAGCGCCGACGACAGCCGGAGCGTATGGGCCATCACCACATTGTCGTCCACCAGACCATGGATGATCATCATCGGCCTGGCCGGCTCCTGCGGCGCCACCAGACCGTCGTCGCCCACCAGCGAGTTCGCCTCGTACACCTCCGGTGCCTCCTGCGGCATCCCGAGGTACCGCTCGGTGTAGTGCGTGTCGTACAGGCGCTGGTCGGTCACCGGCGCCCCCACCACGCCCGCGTGGAACACGTCCGGCCGCCGCAGCACGGCGAGACCGGCCAGCAGGCCGCCGAACGACCAGCCCCGGATCGCCACCCGGTCCAGGTCCAGCGGGAAGCGGTCCGCCAGCCCGTGCAACGCCTCCACCTGGTCGTCCACCGTCAGCGTCAGCCGGTCCTTGACCGCCTTCTCCCAGGCGGGCGAGCGCCCCGGCGCGCCCCGCCCGTCCGCCACGATCACCGCGAACCCCTGGTCGGCGAACCACTGCGACGTCAGGTGCGCGTTGTGCGCGGCCAGCACCCGCTGCCCGTGCGGCCCGCCGTACGGGTCCAGGAGCACCGGCAGCGGCCCGTCGCCCTCCTCGTACCCGCGCGGCAGCAGCACGGCGCACGGGATGCGGTGCGGGCCCGACTCGGTGAGCGTCAGGCGCGGCGACAGCACCGGCGTCTCGGCGTACGACGCGATCTCCGCCACCGGCTTGCCGTCGCGCAGCACCCGCACGGTCTGCCCCGGCGCGCCGGGCCGCGACGACGCCAGGACCGTCACCGCGCCGCACCGGACCGCCGAGTGCACCCCCGCGCCCTCGGACAGTCTTTCGACGCCGAGTTCATTGACCCGGTACACATGAATCTCGCCAATTTCCGGATCCGGCCCGGGCGCCTCCTCGCCCGCCGACGCCTGGACGAGTACATCGTTGTCGCCGACGTCCAGCACGGCCCGCAGCTGCGTCTGCGCCCCGGTCAGCGCGCGGTCGCCGACCGCCAGCACCCGGGCCCCCGCCTCGTCCGCGATCCGCACCAGCCGGCCGTCCGGAGCCCAGGCGGGAACCCCCGGCAGCAGCTCCAGCCACACCGGGTCCTCGTCCACGTGCACCGTCCGCGTCGCCCCGGAGACCGTGTCCACCGCCAGGTACGCCTGCGTCCGCTGGTCCCGCGCCTGCACCAGCAGCAGCGGAGCCCCCGCCGACGACCAGTGCACCCGCGCCAGGTACGGGTAGCGCGCCCGGTCCCACTCCACCTCCGTACGGGACCCGTCCAGCCCGAAAAAGCACAGCCGTACGTCGGCGTTGGCCGTGCCCGCCGCCGGATAGGCCACCTCGGCCGGCCGCCGCTCCGGATGCGCCGGGTCCGAGATCCACCAGCGCTGTACGTCGCTGTCGTCGACCCGCGCGACCAGCAGGCGGTCCGACTCCGGCGCCCACCAGAAACCGCGCGAGCGGCCCATCTCCTCGGCCGCGACGAACTCCGCGAGCCCGTAGGTGACGTGCGCGTCCTCCGGTTCCGCCAGGGCCCGGTCGCCCTCCCCGTCCGCGCCGGTCACCCGCAGCGCGCCCTGCGCCACGTACGCGATGTGCCGGCCGTCGGGGGAGGGGCGCGGGTCGATCACCGGCCCGCGCGCGGTCAGTTCGCGCGCCGTCCCGGCGCGCAGCTCCGCCGCGAACAGGCGTCCGGACAGCGCGAACGCCGCCAACTCCACCGCGCCGTCCACCGCGTAGCCGACGATGCCGCCCGCACCCTCCCGGCTGCGCTCGCGGCGCGCCCGCTCCTCCGGCGGCAACTGCTCCTCGGCGCCGCCGAGCAGCGCCTCCGGGTCGGCGGCGAGGCGCTCGCGCGGCTCGCCCTCGAGGTCGAGCAGCCACAGCTGGTGGGCGCGGTGGGTGGAGTCGGGGGAGCGGAGGAAGACGACCCGGTGACCGTCGGGTGAGACGGTGAACGCCCGGGGTGCGCCGAGGGTGAAGCGCTGGGTCCTGGCGTACTGACGGGGGAACGAAAGCTGTTGCCTTGAGGTCTGTTGCCTGGAGGTCATGCGTCCGAAACTAGCGGTCGTGCGCCCCCATGTGCTGCCGTGCACCGATCGATGCGTGAGATCGGATAGTTATGATCCGTACGGCCAGATGGGTATGTACCCTCCGGCACATGCGCGCTGCCCGGTCCGACGTGAATATCTATGGAGGTGAACCGCCGTGGCACTCTCGATTTCGGTGGTTGTGCTGCTGGCGATCGTCGTCTTCCTGCTGATCAAGAAGTCGGGGCTGAAGGGCGGGCACGCGGCCGTCTGCATGCTGCTCGGCTTCTACCTGGCGAGCTCCTCCATCGCGCCCACCATCAGTGAGCTGACCACCAACGTGGCGGGCATGATCGGCGGGATCAAGTTCTAGGGTGTCCGTATGACGGAACTGCCCTCCCGTCGTCTGCTCCTGGTGCACGCGCACCCCGACGACGAGTCGATCAACAACGGCGCCACGATGGCCAAGTACGCGGCCGAGGGAGCCCAGGTCACCCTGGTGACCTGCACACAGGGCGAGGAGGGCGAGGTCATCCCGCCCGGCCTCGCCCATCTCGCACCCGACCGGGAGGACCGGCTGGGCCCTCATCGCGTCGGCGAACTGGCCGCCGCGATGAAGGAGCTCGGCGTCACCGACCACCGCTTCCTGGGCGGACCCGGCCGCTTCCGCGACTCCGGGATGATGGGCGCCCCGCAGAACCACCGCGACGGCGCCTTCTGGCACACGGACGTGGACGACGCCGCGCCGTACCTGGTCGAGGTCATCCGCTCCGTACGGCCTCAGGTGCTCATCACGTACGACCCCGACGGCGGCTACGGCCACCCCGACCACATCCAGGCCCACCGCGTCGCCATGCGCGCGGCCGAACTCGCCGCCGAACCCGCCTACCGGCGCGACCTCGGCGACCCCCACGAGATCGCCAAGATCTACTGGAACCGGGTGCCGCGGGCGGTCGCCGAGGAGGGCTTCGCACGGCTGCGCGCGGCCGGCGCCTTCCCGGAGGTGGCGGCGGTCGAGGACGTACCCGGTCTCGTGGACGACAGGCTCGACGACGCCCTCGTCACGGCGGAGATCGACGGAAGCGCGTACGCGGAGCGGAAGGCGGCCGCGATGCGGGCGCACGCCACGCAAATCACCGTGGAAGGCGCGTTCTTCGCGCTGTCGAACAAGCTGGGCCAACCCCTCTTCACCACGGAGTACTACCAGTTGGTGCAGGGCCGCTCCGGCGCGCCCGCCGGGGAGCGGGAACGCGACCTGTTCGCGGGGCTCTCGGGGCTTGCAGCGCTCCCTGGGCGCGCGGGGCACGCGGAAGGGACCGGGGCGTGAGCGCCGCACGCGCCGCCTCGTACGCAGGCCTCGCCGTCCTCGGCTTCCTGGTGGGCGTCGCGGGCTCGCTGGTCCAAGGCGCCTGGGTACCGGGCGGGTTGCTGCTCGCGCTGGCGGGCACCGCCGGCCTCTTCTACGGCGCCCTGCGCCTCACCGGCACCCCGGTGGGCGTGGGGGCGGCCGGGGCCGGTTGGCTCGTCGCCGTCCTGCTGCTGAGCCGCGGCCGCCCGGAGGGCGACGGGGCCTTCGCGGGCGGCGTCGTCGAGCTGGTCTACCTGCTGGGCGGGATGGCGGTCGCTGTGATCTGCGCCACCATGGTGCGGGTGCCGCCATCGGGCGGCCCGAGCGGCCGACTTGGCGTGTGACGTGCCCGGACCCGCCGGACTTCGTCCGGAATGACCGTTCCGGTTCTCCCGGCCACGGGGTACGTCCCGGCGGCGGCCAGTATGGTGGTGCGCGCCGCCGGGCGCCCGCGGGTGTGAGTGCGGGCGGCGGAGCCAACCGGGAGAACCTGCTTTGAGTCGTGAAACTGACAGTTCGTCCTCCGGCCCCCAGGGGCGCGGCGGAGCCGCGTACCCCTCGGGTACACCGCCGTACGGATCGCGCCAGTACGACGCTCCGGAGGAGGCGGCCCGGGCCGTCGCGGAGCCGGACGAGCCCAGGACCGAAACCACGCTGACGACGCGCATCCGGATCAACATCCCGGGTTCGCGGCCGATCCCGCCGGTCGTCATGCGCAAGCCGATGAGCGAGGCGGACGCCGGGGCCGGGACCCCGGCGGACGCGGCGGCGCCGGAGCCCGCCGGGGACGCGCCGCAGGCGCGCTCCCAGGCCCCGTCGCAGGGCCAGGCGCAGGCACAGGTCCCGTCACAGGGCCAGGCGCAGGGCCAGACGCAGGGACAGGCTCCGGCGCAGGACAAGCCGGCGAGCGACTGGTTCGCCCCGCGCAAGCCCCCCGCGCCCGCCCCCGAGCCCGCCGCCCCCGCGCCTCAGGCGCCCGCACCCGAGGCGCCCGCGTCGGCCCTCCGGGACCTCGTGGGAACGGTGGACGCGCCGGCGTACGGCCCAGGGCGAGGCCCCGGCCAGGGCGGCGGCCCCAGCGGGCCGACCACCGGCCCGGCGACCGGCTCCATGAACACCGTCCCGCGCATGTCGGACGACACCGCCGTACTGACACCGCAGAAGCCGGCCCCCGAGCCCGCGGAGCACGCCTACGCCCCGGCGCCGGGTCCGGTTGCTCCGGCTCCGGGTCCGGTGGGTCCGCCGCCGGGCGGGCACGTCTCCGGGGACACGCTGACCAGCGGCCTCCCGGTGATCCCCGCCGACCACGGCGCCCCGTCCCCGTCCCCCTCGCCGTTCCCGGTGACGGGCCCGGCCCAGGTGGCCGCGCCCCACGCCACCGCCGAGCCCGCCGCCGCCCCGGCGCCCGCGCGGCCGGCCCCCGCGGCCGCCCCGGTCCCGAAGAAGAAGGGCCGCTCCAAGCTGGTCCTGCTCGGCGCGGGCGTCGTGGGCCTGGCCGGTGTGGCGTACGGCGCCGGCCTGCTCCTCAACCACGCCGAGGTCCCGAAGGGCACCACGGTCCTCGGCGTCGACATCGGCGGCGGTACGAAGGAGGAGGCGGTCCAGAAGATGGAAGCCGCCTTCGGCAAGCGCGCCACCGCCCCGCTCCAGCTGTCCGTGGGAGGCGAGAAGGAGGAGCTGGCCCCGGACAAGGCGGGCCTCTCCCTGGACGCCGAGGAGACGGTCCGCGCGGCCGCGGGCAGCGACTACAACCCCGTCTCCGTCATCGGCTCCCTCTTCGGCGCCGAGCGCGCGGCCCAGCCGGTGTTCCCGGTCGACGAGGAGAAGCTCGGCGTCGCCCTGACCGACCTGGCGGGCGCCTCCGGCTCGGCCACCGAGGGCACGATCACCTTCCAGCCGAACAAGCCCGTCGCGGTCCCGGGCAAGGCCGGCAAGTCGCTCGACGTCGCGCGCTCGATGATCTCGGTGCGCGACGCGTACCGTGCCCAGGTCGAGACGGGCAAGGAGAACGTCGTCGAGCTCCCCGTCACCACCAAGCAGCCGACGATCACCCAGGCCGAACTGGACCGGGCGATGAACGAGTTCGCCAAGCCGGCGATGTCCGGCCTCGTCACGATCAAGGCGGGCGGCAAGCAGATCCAGTTCGGCCCGGGCCGCTCGCTGCCGAAGATCCTCTCCATGAAGCCGGTCAACGGCCGCCTGGTCGAGGTCTACGACAAGAAGGCGATCAACGACCTGCTGGACGGGGTCTTCGACGGCGTCATGATCACCAAGGCGGACGGCAAGCAGCACCAGGTCTCCGCCGACGACGTCGCCCACGCCCTCCAGACGGCCCTGCTGGGCAAGACCCCGGCGGAGCGCACGGAGGAGATCGACCTCGACGGCGAGGGCTGACCCTCACGTACGCGGAAGAGCCCCCGCCCGGATCGGGCGGGGGCTCGCTGCGTCTTCGCGGCGCGAGGGGCGCTCTCACAGGATGTCGGCGTTCGGCGTGAACGTGTGAGGCCCGTCCGCCAGGTCGCCGACGTAGCAGGACGCGACCTCGCCCGTCAGCACCCCCACCAGGAAGCCGGCGTACGTCAGGGCGTGGTGCTCCCACTCCGGCCCTCGCCCTTCGTTGAGCAGCACCGTCCACTCCGCGGGCTCCTGCCCCGGCCCGGCGAGCCAGTACAGGTAGTGGCCGGCGCCCTCGACGTAGGCCCAGGGGATCACCCGTGCGCCCTCGGCCTGGAGTGCGGCGGGCTGGGGCTCGCCGAGGGACCAGAGCCTGGCCAGTGCGTCATGGCATGCATCGGCCTGGGCGAGGAGGTCGTAGTCCTCGTCGGAGCAGCCCGGCTCGAGCACCCAGATGGTCTCGTCGAAGACCCCGCCGCCGTACGTCTCGATGATCCGCTTGTAGTCGTCGGGCAGCGGACTGCCGAGTGCGGCCTCGACAGGCGCCCAGTCGGGGCTCCGGCGGGTCGAGGGGGGAGGCACGAGAGCGGTGAGCCGGGCGAGGGAAGGGTGCGTCATCGTCTCTTCTCGGGCAGGTCGGCCGCGACAGGCCCGAACGCCTCCCCGAGAGTGGGCGGTTCGGTCCACTGAATGCTTATGCGAAGAGCGTTTCATGTGCCCGAGGAGCCGATCAACTCGCCCGCGGGCTGGGGGAGTCCCTCACTCGCGCGAGTGGATCCCCGCGTCCAACGAGCGCAGCGTCGCGAGCCGTTGAGGCGCCGCCGTGGCGGTGGTCCGAAGCTTTGGCCGGTCACGACGACAGGCAGGCAGAGAGGTCCGCATGTCCACGATGGTTTCCCCTCCACGAAGAGCGCCGGGACGAGCCGCGAGAGACCGCCGGCCCCGGCGCCTCGCACGCATGGGGGCCGCGATCGCCGCGGCCCTCGCCCTCGTGCTGGCCGTGCCCGAGAGCGCGCTGGCCGCGCCGGGCGACCTCGATCCCACGTTCAGCGGCGACGGCAGGGTCCTCACCGACTTCGGCGGCGAGGAGGAGGCCGTCGGCGTGGCGCTGCAGTCCGACGGCGGGATCGTCGCCGTGGGCACCGACATGTCGGACGGCGCGGGCAACTTCGCGCTGGCCCGCTACCGCCCGGACGGCAGTCTGGACACCGGCTTCGGGGACGGCGGCCGGGTGGTCACCGACGTCTCCGGCGGCGGTGGCGACGCCGCCAACGCGGTGGCGGTGGCACCCGACGACAAGATCGTCGTCGTCGGACGCACCGAGAACCTCGAACAGGGCGGCTGCTGCTGGTTCACGGTGGTCCGCTACCACCCGGACGGCACCCTCGACACCGGCTTCGGGGACGGCGGCGTCGTGATCGCCGACTTCGGCTCCGGCGGCGCGGACGACGCCACCGCCGTGGGCGTGCAGCTCGACGGCCGGATCGTCGCCGCGGGATCGACCGGCGGCCGCGTCGCGCTCGTACGCTACCTGCCGGACGGCACCCCCGACCCGGGCTTCGGCGGCGACGGTACGGTCATCACCGACTTCGGCTCACAGGTCGGGGCCACGGCCCAGGACCTGGTGCTGTACCCGGACGGCCGGATCGTCATCGCCGGGTACATCGGGCTGGACATCTCCTTCGACTTCCTCGTGGCCCGCTACCTCCCGGGTGGCGCCCTCGACCCCGGGTTCGGCGACTGCGCCCTCCTGTGCGGGACCGTGACCACCGACTTCGGCCAGGCGGAGTTCGCCCACGGGGTGGCGCTGCAGCCCGACGGCGGCATCGTCGCCGTGGGCACCAGCGACGGCAGCACGGCCATGGCCCGTTACGACTCCGACGGCGACCTCGACCCCGGCTTCGGCAACGGCGGCAGGGTGCTCACCTCCGGCGTCCAGGCCTACGACGTGGCGGCGCAGCCCGACGGCCGGATCGTCGTCGTCGGCTTCACGAACGGGAACTTCCTGGTGGCCCGCTACAACCCGGACGGCAGCCCGGACACCGGGTTCGGCACCGGCGGCAGGGTCACCACCGACTTCGGCGGCGCCGACGCCGCCTACGCGGTGGCGCTGCAGCCCGACGGCCGGATCGTCGCCGCCGGCCGCGGCGGGCCGAACGCCGACTTCGCGCTCGCCCGCTACCTCGGCGGCGGGGGCGACGTACCGCCCCCGCCCCCGCCGCCCACCCGCGTGGACCTCTCCGTCACCAAGTCCGGCACCGGCACCGTCAGCCTGGGCGACCGGGCCACCTACACCGTGACGGTCACCAACTCCGGCAGCTCCACCGCGCCGGCGACCGGCGTCACCCTGACCGACACCCTCACCGGGGCCGGCGCGACCCTGGTGTCGGCGACCTCCCCCCAGGGCAGCTGCACCCTCCCGACGGCCACCCGCGCCGAGTGCACGCTGGGGACCCTGGCCCCCGGCACGAGCGCCACGGTCACGGTGGTGGCCGAACCGCGGTCCACCGGCACCCTGACCGACACCGCCACGGTCGACGCCACCACCGAACCCGACGACCCCGACCTCGGCAACAACACCGCCACGGCGACCACCAGCGTGAACAACTCCCGCGGCTGCACGATCATCGGCACCAGCGCCGCCAACACCCTCTACGGCACCAGCGGCAACGACGTCATCTGCGGCCTCGGCGGCAACGACACCATCCGCTCCGGCAACGGCTACGACACCGTCTACGGCAACCACGGCGACGACTGGATGGACGGCGGCAACCAGAACGACACCCTCAACGGCGGCCCGGGCCGCGACACGCTGCTCGGCAACTACGGCAACGACCGCCTCACCACCACCGACAGCGTCTCCGGCAACGACACCGCCAACGGAGGCCCCAACTCCGACACCTGCACCACCGACCCCGGCGACACCCGCATCAGCTGCCCGTAACGGGCGAAGCCCCAGCCGTCACCGGAGCCCCGACCACACGGACGCGGGCCCGGTGACGGCTTCGGCCGATCGGGTTGGCTTCCGCTCCCTCCGCATGGCGGCCCCGCCCCGGCGGTACGGGTGGCCACATGAGCGTGACGAACCGCACCCTCCGTGTCCGTGCCATCGCCGCCGTGTGCGCCCTCGCCGGTTCCGCCGCGCTGGTCACCGCCTGCGGGGCCGAAGAGGTGACCCGGGCCGGCGCCGCCGCGCCCACCCCCACGCACGCGACGCCGAGCCCGCGCCTCACCCAGGACCAGGCCGAGCGCAAGGCCCTCGTCCCGGCGGCCAAGGTCGGCTGGGACAAGGCGGCCGCCACGGCGGTCGGCGAGGTGCCGCGGGGCAAGCTCGTGGAGATCGAGCTCAAGCGCGTGACCGCCGCGAGCCCCAGCCCCGGCTCGCCCAGCCCCGGGGACACCGCCAACCCGTTCAACCCGAGCCCCGCCACGCCGACCCCCGCGAGCCCGAGCCCCGGCACCAGCCCCACACCCGGCGCGCCCGAGTGGGTCGCCAAGGTCGCCGGCACCGACGGCACCGTACGCACCCTCCACATCGACGCCGTCACCGGCAAGGTGACCCGCTCCCAGGTCGAGCCCGGCCAGGACGCCGACGACAAGCGCGAGCTCACCGACCGGCTGGGCCGGGCCGGGCGGACCCCGCAGCAGGCCGTGAAGACCGCCACCGACAAGAAGAAGGGCACCGTGACCGCGGTCCAGCTGGACGAGGACGACGCCAACCGCCTCATCTGGTCCGTCGACGTCGTCACCACCAAGGACTGGTACAAGACGACGTACGACGTCGACGCGGCGAACGGCCGGATCCTGCGCGAGCACGTCGACCGCGACTAGGGCCCGACGGGACGGCGGTCAGTTCAGCATCGCCCGCGCCGCCCGCGCCAGGTCCCGGATCTTCCCCGCCGCCACCGGCTCGACCCCCGCCACCACCTCCGCGTACGCGTCCATCTCCGCCGCACCCGCGACGAAGTCGCCCCGCTGGATGAGCAGCTGGGCGCGCTCGTACCGCAGCCGCGCCGGATGGGTCGGCAGCAGCAGGGACAGCTCGACCGCCCACAGCGCCACGTGCGAGCACTCGGGCCGGGCGGCCGCCCAGGCGCGGATGTTGTTGAGGATCCGCAGCACGACGTCCAGCGGGTCGGCGGGGCGCAGCATCGACGGGCGCAGCGGCTCGCCGGTCGCGCCCGCCACCAGCAGCTCCACGTCCGTACCGGTCAGCAGCCGGCCCCGGTCGAACGGGTCCACCAGGACCCGCTCGTCCGGTCCGCCGAAGCCCACGACGAAGTGGCCCGGCAGCGCGACGCCGTGCACCGGCGCGCCCGCCCGCCGCGCCACCTCGATCCAGACGACGGACAGCAGGATCGGCAGGCCCCGGCGGCGCCGCAGCACCTCGTGCAGCAGCGACGACTCCAGACGCTCGTAGTCGCCGGGCGTGCCGTGGAAGCCGCACCGCTCACCGAGCAGTTCGGCGAGCGCGGCGGCCCAGTCGCGCGGCTCGCGCAGGCCGTACGGCACCAGCCCGGCCAGCCGGTCCAGCTCGATCTCGGCGGCGTCGATCCCGGCCTCGCCCAGCTCCGCGTCGGCCTCCGCGCCCACCAGCAGGCACAGCGTCGCCAGGTCCGGCCGTTCCTCGCGGGCCGCCTCGGCGAACCGGCGCTGCCATTCGCTCGTGTGTTGCATACCGGTCACGTACCCGATTCGGGGGACCGGAAGTGGTGGTAGCGGTGGTGGAGGGCGAAGCCCATCCCGTCGTACAGCGCGCGGGCACCGCCGTTGTCCTCCTCCACCTGGAGCCAGGCCGCCGACGCGCCCTCCTCCAGCGCGCGGCGCGCCAGCGCCGCCATGACCGCCGTGGCCAGCCCCCGGCGCCGGTACGCCGGGTCCACCTCGACCGCCGCGAAGCCGGCCCACCGCCCGTCGACGACGCACCGCCCGATCGCGGCCGGCACCTCGCCGCCCTCCGGGTCCGGTACGGAGGCGAACCACACCGACGGCCCGCCGGCCAGCACCTTCAGCACGTGCGGCCCCGGCACCCCGGACCGGTTGTACCGTCGCAGCCACGCCTCGTCGAGCTCCCGGGACAGGACGACGCCGGCCGGCTCCACCAGGTCCGCGACCGGCGCGAGCGCCCCGATCCGCACCTCCGCGGTCACCTCGCGCCGCCAGCCCCGCTCCTCCAGCGCCGCGCACAGCCGCTCCTGCGTGCCCTCCGCCCCGGTCGCGGCCTGGATGTACGGCGGCAGGCCCCGCTCCTCGTACCAGGAGCGCACCCGCGCGAGCGCCTCGTCCAGGGGTATGCCGGGATCACCGAGCGGCAGCGCCGAGTTGGCCCGCCGGGTGAAGCCCGACCGTCGCCCGGCCGCCACCCCTCCCGGACGCCCTTCGGGCGGCACCTCCCCGACCGCCGCCCTCAGCGTCCACGCGCCGAGCGGCTCGCTCTCCACCGGCGGCCAGGCGCGCGCCAGCACCGGCGCGAGCTCCTGGAAGTCGGCGGCGGGGCCGCGGCGGCGGGCCGGCGCCGCGGGGACCACCTTGCCCGCGACCAGCGTGGATTCCGGGATGCGGACGGTCTCACCGGTCCGGCGTGTGATCAGCAGCACACCCTTGTCCCATGATGTGAGAACGCCGACCGTGTCGGTGAACGTCTCCCGGCCCGCACCGGGGTCGCCCAACCGGCGGACGGAGACGCGTTTCCCCACGTCAGCCGGGGTGATGCGGACCTCCAGCCGTCCGCCAGCAGTGAATTCCACAGCTCCGCGCGCCCCTCATGTTCGGATCGTTACCAAGAACGGAGATACTAGGTGCGGGCATCGACGACGCCGCGCTCCCGCGCAAGCCAGAGCCCTACCAAGGAGGAACGACAGCGTGACCTACGTCATCGCACAGCCTTGTGTCGACGTGAAGGACAAGGCGTGCATCGAGGAGTGCCCCGTCGACTGCATCTACGAGGGCCAGCGGTCCTTGTACATCCACCCGGACGAATGCGTCGACTGTGGTGCTTGTGAGCCGGTCTGCCCGGTCGAGGCGATCTTCTACGAGGACGACACCCCGGAGGAGTGGAAGGACTACTACAAGGCGAACGTCGAGTTCTTCGACGACCTGGGCTCGCCGGGTGGTGCCTCCAAGCTCGGCCTGATCGAGCGCGACCACCCCTTCATCGCCGCGCTTCCGGCCAACCCTAACGGCTGACGGCGCGCCCTCGGTCCCGTACGGCTTCGCCCGCTGTACGGGACCGACGTGTTTGGCCGTACGGGTGTGGCCGTGGTCGCCGTACCCGTACCCGTACGCACAGAAGCCGTACGCAGAGAAGCCGTACGTAGAGAAAGAGAGCCCGCACCGTGTCCCCCGCCTCCTCGCGCGTCTCTTCGCGTCTGCCCGTTTTCCCGTGGGACAAGCTCGAGCCGTACAAGAAGACGGCCGCCGCCCACCCGGACGGCATCGTGGACCTGTCCGTCGGCACGCCGGTCGACCCCGTCCCCGAGCTGATCCGGCGTGCCCTGGCCGGCGCCGCCGACTCGCCGGGCTATCCGATGGTGTGGGGGACGCCCGAGCTGCGCGACGCGATCACCGGCTGGTGCGAGCGGCGCCTGGGCGGGCGCGGGCTCGCGCACACCAACGTGCTGCCGGTGGTCGGCTCCAAGGAGCTGGTGGCCTGGCTGCCCACCCAGCTGGGGCTGGGCGCGGGTGACGCGGTCGCCTACCCGCGGCTCGCGTACCCGACGTACGAGGTCGGCGCGCGGCTGTGCGGCGCGACCCCGGTCGTGTACGACGACCCGACGGAGCTCGACCCGGCGGGGCTGGGCCTCAAGCTGCTGTGGCTGAACTCGCCGTCCAACCCGACGGGCCGCGTGCTCGCCAAGGACGAGCTGGTGCGGATCGTCGCGTGGGCGCGCGAGCACGGCGTGCTGCTCTTCAGCGACGAGTGCTACCTGGAGCTCGGCTGGGAGGCCGACCCCGTCTCCGTACTGCACCCGGACGTCTGCGGCGGTTCGTACGAGGGCATCGTCGCCGTCCACTCGCTCTCCAAGCGCTCCAACCTGGCCGGCTACCGCGCCGCGTTCCTCGCGGGCGACGAGGCCGTCCTCGGCGAGCTGCTGCAGATCCGCAAGCACGGCGGCATGATCACGCCCGCTCCGGTGCAGGCGGCGACGGTCGTGGCGCTCGGCGACGACGCCCATGTGGCGGAGCAGCGCGCCCGGTACGCGGCGCGGCGCGCGGCGCTGCGCGGGGCCCTGGAGTCGCACGGCTTCCGGATCGAGCACAGCGAGGCGAGCCTGTACCTGTGGGCGACGCGCGACGAGCCGTGCTGGGAGACCGTGGCGTACCTGGCGGAGTCGGGGATCCTGGTGGCGCCGGGGGACTTCTACGGCGAGGCGGGAGAGCGGTTCGTGCGGGTGGCGTTCACGGCCACGGACGAGCGGATCGAGGCCGCGGTGAAGCGGCTGGGCTGACGCCCGCCCGACCGGCCCGCGTGCACGCCGAAGGGCCCGGGGAGCGACGCATCCGCTCCTCGGGCCCTTCGTGGTGCGTGTGCCGGTACGCGGCGGCGTCAGCCGAGCGCCGGCAGCCCGCCGGCCGGGAGCTGCGGGGCCGCCGGCAGGCCGCCGCCGAGCGCGTCGGTCGGGGCGGCGGAGGCGGCGCCGCCGACGAGGTCACCGGCGTTGCCCGCGGCGTCGCCGACGGCCTGCTGGGCAGCGGGCGTCGTGGTCTCGCCCGTCTTGGCGACGGTGTCGCCGACGGCCGGCACGGACTTCTTCACCGCCGAGCCGCCGGCCTCGCCGGCCAGGTCGGTGGCGCCGCGGGAGGCGCCGCCCACGGTGTCGGAGGCCGAAGCGGTGTCGAGGCTGGAGACGCCGCCGAGGTCGGTGGCCTGGGGCAGATCCACGGCGTTTGCGGAGCCGGCCGCACCGACCACGGGAGCTGCGCCCGCTGCGATCAGCAGCGCGGCACGGGCGATCCGACGGGTCAGGGGGAGGGACATGATGCTCCTTCGACGGGAGAGGTCGTTGTCTGTCCGACGATCGGACGCTGTGACAACCGGTCGGAGGGCGGGGGAGGTTGCGGTGACCCAAGGTAAAGAGTTGGTAATGCATCGCATTATCTGCTTCACGCAAAAACGGGCAAAGTGAGGTGTAGAGGCGACAGGGCGGAACCCTGCGCAGAACCGTCACTTCCCAGGCGCCGCAAGGAAAAGGACAGGGATCCGCGAGGTGCGGCGCGAGGCCGGCGGAAAAAGATGCGGGGGCAAGCCGCCGAGTAATTCGGGAGAGTGAATTCCAGCGCTACTGTGCGACCCGGATTCGGACTTCGCCGGTGTGTGCATCGCCCGGCTCGGGGGAATCGTCAGCCGCCCGCCAGCCCTCGGCCGACCGCTCCACGCTCCATACGCGGCCGGCGTACGACACCTCCGCGATCCCCAGCGCGTCCGCCTGCGCCACCGCCCATTGCGCCAGCTCCCAGCCGCGCCGCGAGCCCCCGGCACCGTCGTCCCCGCCCGCGGCCGTGCCTTCCGGCCCGGCGGACTCCACCAGCGCCGCCACCGGCAGGGCGATCTCCGAGGAGGCCGCGCCCCCGGCCTTCGGCAGCACCTCCTCGCCGAACGACCGCACCAACTCCGCGCGCACCTTCGCCGGATCGCCCGCCTCAGGTACGGCGCTGCCCGGCGTACAGGTCAGCGACGCCGCCGACCGCCCGGTCAGCGCGGCGGCCAGCAGCGCGGCGTCCGGCTCGTGCTTCGCGTACGCCTGCGGGAACCCGCTGCGCTGCACGCGCTGCGCGGCGACCGTCAGTGGCAGGCGGGAGTACCCCGGGACCTCGGCGAGGCGCTCGTAGAACCGGCTCGCCGAGAAGACCGGGTCCATGATCTGCTCCACGGTGCCCCAGCCCTGCGACGGGCGCTGCTGGAACAGGCCGATCGAGTCCCGGTCGCCGTGCCGGATGTTGCGCAGCGCCGACTCCTGCAGGGCGGTCGCCAGCGCGATCGTGACCGCGCGCTCCGGCATCCCGCGCGTGGTGCCGACGGCGGAGATCGTCGCGGCGTTCGACGCCTGCTCGGGGGTGAGCCGGTACGTGTGCGAGCCGGTGCCCACCGTGCACTGCGGGCCGCCCTTGCCCGTCGTCATGTACTGCGCCACCACGTACCCGGCGAGCGCCAGCAGTACGGCGAACGCGACGGCGGTGCGGGCGATCCTGGGGTTGCGGGGGCGGGGGGACTCGGACACGAGCCCACCGTACTGGAGGCCGGGATAGGCTCGTCACCATGTCCGAGACCATGCCCGCGACCGCCTCCGCAGCCACCCTCGACCTGACCCTGGACGGTCCGGCGCTCACCGCCGCGCTCGTCGACTTCCCCTCCGTCAGCGGCACCGAGAAGCCCCTCGCCGACGCGATCGAACAGGCGCTGCGGACCCTTCCGCACCTGACGGTCGACCGGTACGGCAACAACGTCGTCGCCCGTACGAACCTGGGCCGCCCCGAGCGCGTCGTCCTGGCCGGGCACATCGACACCGTGCCGATCGCCGACAACGTCCCCTCGCGCCTGGACGAGAACGGCATCCTGTGGGGCTGCGGCACCTCGGACATGAAGTCGGGCGTCGCCGTCCAGCTGCGCATCGCGGCGACCGTGCCGGAGCCCAACCGCGACCTGACGTTCGTCTTCTACGACAACGAAGAGGTCGCCGCCCATCTGAACGGCCTCGGGCATGTGGCCGCCGCACACCCCGAGTGGCTGGCGGGCGACTTCGCGATCCTGCTGGAGCCCTCCGACGGCGAGGTCGAGGGCGGCTGCCAGGGCACCCTCCGGGTCCACCTGCGGATGAGCGGCGAGCGCGCCCACTCCGCGCGCTCCTGGATGGGCTCCAACGCCATCCACGCCGCGGCCCCCGTCCTGGCCAGGCTGGCCGCGTACGAGCCGAGGCGGCCGGTGATCGACGGGCTGGAGTACCGCGAGGGGCTCAACGCCGTCGGCATCGAGGGCGGCGTCGCGACGAACGTGATCCCCGACGAGTGCACCGTCGTCGTCAACTTCCGCTACGCGCCCGACCGCTCCATGGAGGAGGCCGAGGCCCACGTGCGCGAGGTCTTCGCGGACTGCGGCGTCGACGAGTTCGTGGTCGACGACCACACGGGCGGCGCGCTGCCGGGCCTCTCGCACCCCGCCGCGGCGGCCTTCATGGAGGCCGTGGGCGGCGCGGCGCGGCCCAAGTTCGGCTGGACGGACGTGGCCCGGTTCAGCGCGCTGGGCGTGCCCGCGGTCAACTACGGCCCCGGCGACCCGCTCTTCGCGCACAAGCGGAACGAGCACGTCGCCATCGACAAGATCACCCACTGCGAGCGGCGCCTGTACGACTGGCTCACTGCCTGACCACCGTAATTTCGCCATTCGTCATGTGCGTCGCCCTACCCTGAGCGGGAAACGATGTTCAGCGGAGGGAGCAGGTCATGGGCAACCCCGAGGCCGAGGCCGAAGGACTGCGGGCGCTCGCGGAACAGCGACTGGGGCCGGTGCTGCGCCGCCGTGAGCAGGTGCAGCCCGGTACGACCGATCAGCGGCTGCTGGACACCGCGGGCGACTCCGAGTGGGTGCACACCGACCCGTGGCGCGTCATGCGCATCCAGTCCGAGTTCGTGGAGGGCTTCGGCGCCCTCGCCGAACTCCCGGGCGCGATCAGCGTCTTCGGCTCCGCCCGCACACCGGTGGACTCGCCGGAGTACGAGGCGGGCGTCCGGATCGGCAAGGCGCTGGTGGAGGCGGGCTTCGCGGTGATCACCGGCGGCGGGCCGGGCGCGATGGAGGCCGCGAACAAGGGCGCGCGCGAGGCGAAGGGCATCTCCGTCGGACTCGGCATCGAGCTGCCCTTCGAGCAGGGGCTGAATCCGCACGTCGACATCGGCGTCAACTTCCGCTACTTCTTCGTGCGGAAGACGATGTTCGTGAAGTACGCCCAGGGCTTCGTCGTCCTGCCGGGCGGCCTGGGCACCCTGGACGAGCTCTTCGAGGCCCTCACCCTGGTGCAGACCAGAAAGGTCACCCGCTTCCCGATCGTGCTCTTCGGTACGGCGTACTGGTCCGGTCTGGTCGACTGGCTGAAGAACACCGTCATCGCGCAGGGCAAGGCCTCGGAGCGGGACCTGATGCTCTTCCACGTGACGGACGACGTGGACGAGGCGGTGGCGCTGGTGACGAAGGAGACGGGCGCGACTCCCCACTGACCGTCGCCGAGAGCCGCCGAGAGCCACTCAGAGCCGCTGAGGGCCGCCGTGGGGGGGGGGGGGGGGGGGGGGGGGGGGGGGGGGGAGAAAAACCCCCCCCCCCCCCCCTCCCCCTCCCCCCCCCACCGGGCACTATCTTCCTCTGGCTAC